>JBIJCR010000001.1:0-82081 GCA_044344595.1 Terrimicrobiaceae bacterium | reverse complement strand
TCTCGGCTGCGGCCTTGAAGGCGATTCGAAAAATACGCCGCGCTCCGGCATATGTCCGGGCATTCTGGCTGCAAAGCGAACTGGCTTTTCAGTAGTGTAAATCTTTTTTGGAATAATCAGTAATATTTTTCGGAGTGTCAACGCGTGATTTTCCATTAAAACAGCGTTCTTGCGGCAGTGGAGCCCTCAGCAGCATTGAATACTTTTATTAACTGAATATTAATAATACAGTTACATTTCGCATATCACTTCACCCAGTGATATCGACAGGCCGCTGGTCATTTGAGCAGGCTCTTGCGGAGATTTTCGGGGAGCTTGGATGTCGAAATCCAGGTTTTTGCGGTATTCGGGTCCTGACGGATCCAGTCGCGGGCGATGGATTCGGTTTGGCGCATGCGGTCCTTTTCATCCGTGATTCCAGCCACCCATGTGAGCGCGGCCTCGGGGTCCTCCTGCGCGATTTGTCGGGAGAGCGAGCGGAGTGCGGGGTCCTTGGACGGGCCTGCGGGCTGTTTGTCGAGCCAGGCGGCGGCGGACTCGGAATCCTTCAACGCCCATTTGCTGACGACTGTTTCCATGGCGTCGGCACGCTCGGCCTCCGGCATCGAGGCGACGTATTTTGCAGCGGCTGCGGGCGAGGTGTTAGCCCAAGCGCTTACAACGGAAAGAACGGCGTCCGACCGCTCGTCCGGGTCGGTGAGGGAAGACGACCATTTGAGAGCTGCATCGGGAGAGCTTCCGCCCCAGCCCGAGGCGAACGATTGCAGGGCGCTCATGCGGTCTTCAGCGGTCAGGTTGGAAAGCGCGCGGGCTGCCGCCTGGGGATCCTCCTCGCTCCAGGTCGAGAAGATGGAACTCATGGTCCCCGAGCGGGCTTCGCCGGCCGGCAGGTTGAGGACCCAGTCGAAGACCTCCTGCTTGTTTGTTGTGGAGGCCATCCACTGCGAGGCGATCTGTCTGGACACGTCGGAAAACGTTTGCCCAGCGGGCAGCTCCAAGGCGGCCGCTGCTGCTGCAGCCGGATTTTCCCTCGCCCAACTGCGAAAAACGCCGTTGACAGCATTCTGAAACGTTTCCCCCGCAGGCATATGTTCCAGCACTGCCTGGAGAAGCGCCTTATGGTTACCTTTCGGGTTTCGGCTGAGATCCTGCAAAATATCGCCTCGGATGCCCGGATCCTCCGTCGAGATGGCATAATCCAAGGCTGCGGGGAAATCGGTTTCCGCCCATGAATTGACAGCCGTCGAAACCGCCGTACTGCGCTGGTCACTTTCGCCGATGGTTAGCGCGGCTTTCAGAGCGGCCTGCGGGTCGTTCAGCGCCCAGCTTTGGATGACCTGCATACGCGGGTCGGAGTACCAATTGCCAGAGGAGGGTGCCGACAGGCTGGAAACATATCCCCAAGCAGCCTGGGGATCCTGCAAGGCCAATGCCGAGACGAGCGCTTGGCGGGCCTGTTCCGCCTGGCGTCCGCTCAGGCGGGCGACGGCGGCCTTTGCGCCCTCGGGGTCTTTTTCTCCCCAGTGGCGGAAAATAATAGAAAGCGACGAGTTTCCATCACGGGTGTCAGGGGACGCGATGAAGATCGCGAGCGCGCGCTGTGGGTCTTTCGTTGCAATACTCGCTATCGCCAGCCCGCGGGCCTGCATCTTGAGCTGCGACTCGGGTAGAGAATCCGCGAGTGCGAGGGCCCGGGTGGGATCTTTCGCCGCGATGCTGGAGATGACGGCTATGACCGCATTCCCGCGCATTCTTGGCTGCTTGATCCCGATCGCGAGGTTCCATGCGCCCTCTGGGTCGGATTCCGCATAAGCCTCAAGAACCAGAAACAGCCCGGGCTCCCGTCCGCCAGGAGAAGTTCTCGAACACAGCTCCGCAGCGATGGTGGGAAGGTCGGAGGCCTTCAGCCGCTCCTGCAAATCGGCGTATTTTTTATTGGCATTTACTCTACCGCCTCCACTGGACTCTAGGCTGGCGAGTTCGGCGCGGAGGGTGGCGGCGGTGAGAGGCACAAGCTTTTGCTGTTTCTCCGAATCCTGATTCTGAAACGATGAGCCTGGCATGACGTCCTGCACACCGCCAGCGCCAGCTACGGCGGGAGTGCTTGGTGCACTGGTGGGCACGGAGGAGCGGCCAAGAATATACCCGGCCCAGCCACCTACTAGGCCGGAAAGAATGACGGTGATGAGTGCTGTGGCGTGTTTATTCAAAGTGTGGGTAGCTTGGTTACTTTGAGCGAGGTGTAATAGTCAAAAACGGCAGAGCAAATCAAGAGGAAATTCGGTGAAAAGTGGCAAGTTTGCGCAATTTTTTTCTGCTTATGGCTAACCATCGGCATCAAAAAGAAAAGCTACCAGTCCCGCATAGGAAACCACCACAGGGTTTTTTGAGATGGATCATGCAGTCTTCGAGATGTTTCTTTTGACGCATAAAAATTGTGCACTATTGTCGTGTGATGAAAAATATCACTTTGAGTGCCGACGAGGAGTTGATTGAAACCGCAAGAGAGGTGGCCCGAAAAAGAAAATCAACGCTCAATGCGTTGTTTCGTAAATGGTTAGCGGATTTGGTTCAGCAACAGGAGCGGGAACTGAAGTTAAGGGAATTGGATTTGCGACTGGGGTATGCGAATGCTGGTGGCAAATTCACTCGGGAGGAAATGAATGAGCGCTGAAGTCTTTCTGGACACCAACATTTTCGTCTATTGCTTTGATGCAGATAATCCCAGCAAACAAACAATAGCAAAGAGACTCGTCAGCGAGAGGGGTTGGTTTGTGAGTTGGCAGGTAGTCCAAGAGTTTTCCTCGGTTGCACTACATCGCTTCAAGGTGCCACTGAAACCCGGGGACTTGGCGGATTACATCGCATTCAGGCTTTGGCCAGAGTGCCGTATTTTGCCGAGTCAGGCCATATTCAATCAGGCCATGTCGATTCATGGACGATATGGTTTTCGTTTTTATGACTGCTTGGTTCTGGCTTCAGCATTGGCCGGTGGTGCCAAGACGCTTCTTTCTGAAGATTTGCAACATGGACAGCGCATCGGTTCCCTCGAAGTTGTGAATCCATTTTTAAAATAATTTTTTCAAGCCGACAGATATTCAAAAAAGGTCCCGTCCAGTGTGTTCAGTTTTAAATTATGAAACGTTCTGGTTGGTGCTTTTTTAGCGCTGCGAAACCACCAGTCTCAATGCTCCGCGCCAGTGGAATGATTCCCTGGCGATCCATTTTTTAGAATTCAAGTCGAGGAGGACCTGCTCTTGGGAAGAAAGACACACAGGCCCAGAGCCACAGCCCAGCCAGCGAGGTATGTCCAAGCGCAGAGATTATACCACCACGGTTGCCGGAATTCGAAGGTGACGCATGCTTGGCCAGTCGTTTGAACGGCCGAGAAAGCCAGCATGGCACGGTGTATCTCGCGACGGTCACCGCCTTCCAGCGCGGTCCAATCCGGATGCCACGCCTCGTTGAAGATCAGCCAACCGCTTTCGCCTGTGGGTTCGAACTCCACCCTCTGATATGTGCCGCCCTCGCGCCTCGGCACTCGAACGAATGCCTTGCCTTCATCGAGCACTTTACCCTCGGAAGCTGTGATGCGGCCGCCGATGACTTTTCCACGCAAGCCAGGCTCATCGACGGCGAGGCCGCTGCTTTGAATCATAGCCAAATTGTGCTCCGCTCCACCGATCGCAGCGATGGCCGTCTCGGGTCCATCGGTGCCGGTTTGCAGGAAGTCCCTCGCCAAAAATCCATACCCGAGCGGATTCCTTACCCCCAGCAGCGCCATGTTCTCATTTTCAAAAACCACAGGGAAGAGCCCTCGTAGTTTCGCCTGCAGGTCAGGCTTGGTATCGGGGTCGGTTTTATCGATCAGCAGATAGGCCACACCCGCCACACGGAAGTAGGACTTCATGAGCTCGTCGTTTAAAAACGCAGACCCCTGCAATATCGCCGCGCGGCGTTGGTGAAGATAGCTGTTGAAAGCCTCCGCCGCCAGCGGGCGCCCAGACAGCCATGGCGTCATGAGGTAAAAATAGCGACCCGAAAATGCATACACCCGTCCAGGTTCGGGAGCGGTTTTGAGAAATTCCTGAAGATCTAGAAAGTCGCGCCACACGCCCTTCCCGATCCGCTCTTGAAAAAACGGTCGCGCATATGGTGCGACATCCACCGCCACAAGCAAAAGAAACGCACCCACGAGCGCTCTCCGCAGAGACCCCCATCTCACTTTTTCCAGCAGTACTCCAGCGGCAAGGGCCACCGCGCCGATCAGACAGATGGAGCCAGTGACCTGATAAAAATCAAATGGCGCACGGATGTTTCGATAGATTGGCAGGAATTCCAACAAGCGAAAGCCGGGCACCAGCACATAGACGAATGAAAATCCGAACGCCGCCCAGCGCCAGGCGACAGATTCACGAGGCACCAACTGAAAAATCACCCACACCTGCGCTCCTAATAAAAACCACGCAACCGCCGGAGTGAAGTGCGCCGCACCCATCGACATCCGCAGAAACTCGAAGTGCCCGCCCATCACGCTCCGGGGGCCGAAAGAGAGCCAGAACGCTCCCATTGCCAGAGCTATGAGCAGCCGCGCCCGGCCTCCCGCCTCCCGGCCATGCAACAAATGCTTCCATAAGCCCACCGCGAGCACGGCACCGCACACCCAGCCGAGGTAAGTCCCGCCATTCAAAGTAGTGGGCGCAAAGCCAGGAGCCATCCCTTGTCCCAGCATGCCTGCGCGATCAAACCAACTCAGCGCGCTCTTCGTGCTGAACGCACGCTGCCAACCCTCAAATGGTCCGAATTCGAACATGACCAAGAAGCCCGCCTCGCGAAGTGCGGGAAGGTTCGGCAAGACAGCCAGCACGCAGACAACGCCCGCCGCCATAGCCCAGATGCGCCATCCGGGCCGCTCCGCCCGCGCACGGGCAAAATACTCCACCGCCGCAAACACTCCAATCACCGGCAATGCCATGAGACCGGTTTTTCCATACGCCAAAGTCAGCAGGGAAAAACAAAAGCCAAATACCAGAGCCGAGCGTGCCGTTCCCTCGCGCAACAACCCCACCAGCGCCCAGAAAACCCAAGGCAGCACGGCCAACGAGACCACCACCACGAAATGCTCAAAGCTCGCCGCACGGGTCAGCACCGAGGGATTCAGCAAAAACAGCACCGCACCGATCCCGGCAGACGCCCCGCAGGCATTCCAGCGCCGCAGAAAAAAAAACATCCCTGCCGCGCCAGCCAACAGACAGCAGCCTACCGCCACTTTCGAGCCTGCCAAAAAGCCAAATGGCAGGGCAGCAGACAGCATGACCACATTGGAAAACATATAACCCCACGCCATCGCCAGGCTCGTTCCTTGGAGAAAATTTGGCGACCACCACGGCAACCCGCGCACGCTCTCCACCCCGCGAAAAAAATCCCCCGCCTTTGCGAAGTTTGCCAGCAGTTCCTGATCCGACACCGGCACCTGCATCCAGAAGGATACCGCAGCTGCAACTAGGCAGAACAGAACGCCCGCCGCACAAAAGCTTTTCCATTTTTGCATCACAATCCCACGCTTTTACAGCCCATCCCCTCATTCGCCAAGCGCGGCGGGAACATTTTACTATCGCAAGCTATTTGCATTTTTTATTTGACTCTTGCAACACGCTTGCATAAACAGCGCCCTTCCTTTTTATGAAAAAGTCACTCCTCGCCGCACTCTCCATCATCGCCCTTGCACCGCTTGCCGGCGCCCACGGCATCGCCCACAACCACCGCGCAACCCAAACCGAGATCAACCAGGCGCTGGATTCCGGCACACAGCCGCTTACGGGTCACGAAGGCCACTCGCATGCGCAAGCCTCCCCGAGCGGCAAAAATTTCAAAGCCCCCGCGATGGAGACGGACAGCCGCATCTGGGGCGCCAGCATCTGGACAGGATGGGAGAGCCGCCACATCCACTATGGTGTGAACGAAACCGGCAACGGCGGCGCCTACACCAATGAGGTGGGTGTTTGGATCAATGACTTCACTCTGAGCGTCTGGAACGGCTTTGGAACCTCAAACAGCTTTGAGGAGTGGGATTTCACCGCTGGCTACAATTTCGATCTCGGCCCGGTGTTTTTCATCCCCGGCTACAATTTCCGCTACACACCCGGCATCGTCGAGGAAGGCCACGCGGACGAGCATGAACACGAAGAGGCCGGACATGAAGAAGAAGGGCACGAGGAGGAAGCGGGACACATCCACAAAACCTACGGCAACGAACTCTTCGTCGTCCTTGGCACAAACAAAATCCCTTATGTCACCCCGAGCGCCGCGTTCATCTGGGATCTCAACAACACACCCGGCGCGTTTTTGGAGTTCCGTCTTGATGGCGAAATCCCGGTTTACAAAGACATCGTCACCCTTGAGCCCTACGCCCTCCTCGGCCTGAACCTCGGCTACAATACGCGCTCCTACTATGGCTGGAACAACTTCCAATTTGGCATCGAAGGAAACTGGCAAATCAACAAAATCATCTCCGTATTTGCCGGCATCAACTACAGTATCGCCATGACCGCGCTGCAGGACATCGACCAAGGCAACGAAGTCTGGGCCAATGTCGGCCTGAGCTTCACCTACTGATAAAACCAGTCGGCCTCGCTCGCCATTTCTCCGACGGGCGAAGGCCTTCTTGCTGCAGGAAAATCAAACCCAAAGCCTGCGGTCGAGAGTGCGGTATTGGATGGCTTCGCCGATGTGCTCCGGCGTGATGCGGTCACTGGACGCGAGGTCAGCAATGGTGCGGGAGACTTTCAGGATGCGGTCGTAGGCACGGGCGCTAAGATGGAGATCCTCCATAGCATGGCGGAACATTTCGAGGGAAGTGTCGTCGAGGTGGCAGAATTTTTTGATCTGGCTGTGCGACATCCGGGCATTGGAGGCGGTTTTTCTCTCACCGTTGAACCGGTTTTTTTGAACACCACGCGCTTGAAGAACGCGATTGAGAATGTCTGCGGAGGGCTCGGCCGATCCTCCACTGGAGAGTTCCCTGAACGCCACTGCAGGCGCTTCGACATGAATATCGATGCGATCCAGTAGCGGACCAGAGATGCGGTTGCGGTAACGTTCGATCTGGACGCTGGAACAGCGGCACTCACGCTGCGGGTCGCCATGGAATCCGCACGGGCAGGGGTTCATCGCGGCGATGAGAATGAATTCGGCGGGGAATGTCATGGTTCCGGCGGCGCGGGAAATGGTCACCTTGCCGTCCTCGATCGGTTGGCGCATGACCTCAAGCGTGGAGCGTTTGAATTCCGGCAGTTCATCAAGGAAGAGGACGCCGTTGTGGGCGATGCTGACCTCGCCCGGCGTGGGATTGGCCGATCCGCCGAGGAGTCCGATATCGCTGATGGTATGGTGCGGCGAGCGGAAGGGGCGCTTCGAAACGAAGGCGTTCGACTCGTCGAGGAGGCCACAAATGCTGTGAATCTTTGTGGTTTCAATCGCCTCATCGAGGGTCATGGGTGGGATGATAGTCGGAATGCGCTTCGCCAGCATGCTCTTGCCCGAGCCGGGCGGGCCGATGAGCAGGAGATTGTGTCCACCAGCCATGGCGACCTCGATGGCACGCTTGACCTGGTGCTGGCCCTTCACCTCGGAAAAATCGATATCATCTGACGAACCGGCGGTGAGGCGCTCTGCGGCACTTCCACGCACCGGAGTGAGTTCCTTTTTTCGGGAGAGAAATTCGTAGGCCTCGCGGAGGTTTCTCACGCCATAGACCTCGATACCCTCGACGATGGCGGCCTCGGCGGCATTCGCTGCGGGGAGAATTACGGCTTTCATTCCCTGATCGCGTGCGGCCACGGCGATAGGCAGGGCGCCTTTGATCGGACGGATTTCACCTGTGAGAGCAAGTTCGCCAATAACGAAACAGCGCTCGAGCCGGGGAAGTTCCGCGCGTTCGGCTGCAGCGACCATGCCAACAGCAATGGGCAGGTCAAAGCTCGGACCTTCTTTTTTGATGTCAGCCGGAGCGAGGTTGATAGTCGTCCGCTCGCGCGGCCAGCGGAAGCCGCTGTTTGAAATGGCTGTGGTTACGCGGTCCTTGCTCTCGCGCACGGCGGCATCGGGAAGTCCAACGACGATCACCACCGGATTGCCCGAACCGGTATTGACCTCTACCTCCACTTGGATGGCTTCGACTCCCTGCAGCGCGGCAGAGAACACGCGAGTAAGCATGCGGGAGGTCTATCAGAGTGGGGGGTGGTTTGTCCAAACCGGGATTGCTGTTTCCGAAGGCGGGCGGAAAGTGGTAGAAATCAGGGATGTCAAATCCCTACGAGTCCCGGAGGCTGGTTGATGAGTATCTGTTTTTCCACTACGCCACATTTGCCGAGGCGGCGGGCACTTTACCCGTCCCGCGTGAGGCATGGGACTTCCCCCGGCGGGTGATCTCCGAGTTGCTTGACATCTCCGCGCCGATTGGTAACGCACTCGATGTGGGCTGCGCGGTGGGAGCCTCGTCCTTCGAACTGGCCCGCTCGAACCGCCACGTGACGGGCATTGATTTCTCCGGCGCATTCATCCAAGCAGCGCAGGAATTGAAAAACCACGGTTCCCTTGAGGCCACCGTCGCCTTGGAAGGCAAGCGGGTTCAGAAATTTACCGCAAGCGTGCCGAGGGATGTCGATGTCTCGCGCGTAAATTTTGAAACGGGAGATGCCATGGACCTGCGAAGCGATCTGGGTGTTTTTGATGTGGTTTTGGCGGCGAACCTCATCTGCCGCCTGCCAGAGCCAAGGTGCTTCATCGAACGCTTGGCGGACCTTGTGGCGCCTGGCGGCCAAATGTTGCTCGCAACCCCTTTTTCCTGGCTACCTGAGTTCACTCCCGAAGAAAACTGGCTCGGCGGCACGGAGGACGCAGCACCATCCCACGAAATCCTCGCCGATCTCCTGCGTCCGGCCTTCACGCTGGAGTTCACCAAAGACCTGCCTTTCCTGATCCGTGAACACTCGAGAAAATTCCAATATGGCATCTCACTCGGCACACGCTGGCGTCGGCATTGACTGGGACGCACGCTATATCGCGGGGGACACGCCCTGGGACAAGGGCAATGCACACCCTGCTCTGATTGCCAGATTGAAGAAAATTCCCATGACAGGCCGCGTGCTCGTGCCAGGTTGCGGAGCAGGACACGATGTGCGAGCCATCGCCGCACAGGGAGCATCGTCTGTGCTTGGGGTGGATGTAGCTCCCTCCGCGCTGAATCTAGCGCGAGGCTACCCAAAAGCAGGAAACGAATTTTATCAGGAGGGGGATTTTTTAACCTGTACCAGCGTGACGCGAAGCTCATTTGATATCCTTTTCGAGCACACATGCCTTTGCGCCATCCCGCTGGAGCGGCGCACCGATTATGTGAGAGCGGCTGCCGCAGCGCTGCGCGACGGAGGATTGCTGCTGGCAGTGTTTTTTACAAATCCCGACAACCCGAATTCCCACTCACCGCCTTTCCGCTGCAATCTGAACGAAATGACGATTCTTTTCGGCAAGAACTTTGAAATGTTAGAGACGAATTCTGCTATTCCGACCTACGCCGAGCGACAGGGGCGCGAAACACTCTGCTTGCTGCGCAAAAAATAATGCCCTTAACGCCCCTGATGTATAACGACTGATGAATAGCACTTTGATTTTTCCAGTGGAGCAGGTATTTGCTTTGTGATTCCTTCATGCTCCAGTCACCCACCCCATCACCCATTCCCCGAGCTCCCGCCAGACCAACTTTCTTAGTTGCCGCTGGTTTACTGTTCTTCTTTCTGGTGGCTCAGATCGGCCTCGTCGCTTTGCATTACGCTCAGCTTCTTCAGAGAGACATCGTGAAAAATATAGCGGTTGCCCTCAGTCCCCGGGTTGTTGAAAATAACCTGCCCCCTGCCCAGCCATTAGCCCAGAGCACCCCCCCCCCGACTACGGCAGCCGAACAACTTGATGAAGCACTCCTAGAAAATATCCGCCGACTGGTGGAGGAATCCGACAAGGCATTCCGCATCGGTGACTACGATGCAGGCATGGCAAAAATCCAGGAGGCAGACAAGCTGCTGCCCGGAGACCCCGGAGTGATGCTGCGCATTGGGCGTCTTTATGAGAAAAAGGGCGATATGCCGGCGGCGGCAGAATCCTACAAAAAGGTCCTTAAACTTCCAGAGCTTTCCACTGACCTCCGTGCCCAGACACAACGCAAAATCGGAATGCTCGGGCTTACCGAAAGCACGCCCATTCCCACGGTGGTCGCCAGCGAAGCCGGAGTAGATATGCGCGACGAATTTGGGCTTCAGCCCGGCGCGAGCTTAGGAATTATCGAAACCCGCTTGAGCGATGCTGACAAGGGAAAAAAAAACTTGCGCATCTCCATCAAGTCCCGGGCTAACCAATCCATCGACCCTCGCCAAATGGCAGTTCATGTTTTCTTTTATGAACGCGATCAGACTGGACAAATCCAGCTCACCAACTCGGAGGTTTTCACAGAGTGGATCAGCCCACCGGTCGATTGGAGCAACAACGAACCTGAGCTGCTGAACGCCGTCTACACAGCGCCCACCAAATCCGAATTCACATATGCGGGGTATGTAGTGGGCATTTATTATAAAAACGACCTGCAAGACACGCGTGCTGACCCAGGGGCGCTCGCCGTAGATCATCCGCTTCCACTGTATCTCTCGGGCCAGCCATAATGAAAACCCTCATAGCACTCAGCGATTCCGATGCTGCCTCCACACTCTCCCTCGTCCTCGATGCCCTTGGCAAACCCGCTTCGGGCCTAGCAGCCGATTCCGATGCTGTTATCCAGTGGATCAACGCCAACGGCGGCTGCGACCTCCTGATCTCGGAGGTCTATCTAGCCCCACTTGATGGCTTCTCCCTACGGGATGCCTTACTCCCCTACCTACCAAACCTTAAAACCATCTTCACATCTCAGCATGACATAACCCCCTACGCAGAACGCCTTGGAGGATCGCCCTTCCTTCCGCAACCGATAACCCCAGAAGCCCTAAATCAAGCCCTTACGGAATTGAGAATCGATGGGGAGTCTCCGACAGCTGTGGAGCCTGCTGCTCCTGCTGCCCAGCCAAAGCCAACTGCGGCGACTCCTAAACCGGCCGGGGTCGGCGCACCTAAGCCAGCGGCTGCTGCTGCCAAGCCGCAGGCCGTAAGCGCTCCGAAACCAGCAGCTGTTGCCGCCAAGCCAAAAGCTGGCGCTGCGCCCGCTGCTCCGAAGCCAGCCGCGAAACCCAGGGCAAAAAGCGCTACACATACTGCAAATGCCCAGCCAAAGCCTGCCGGGACGTTCCAAGCGCCAAAGCTCAAGCTCAAACCCGACCTCCCCCCCGATGAAATGGTTGGAAAAACGATCGGCCACTTCTCGATCGAGGCCCGCATACGCGAATTCGAGAATGAAACCTTCTACCGTGCCACGCAGACAAATATCGGCCGCCCGGTGCTCCTCCGCATCCTCAATCCAGAGGCCGCAACTGATCCAGCCTTGGTCTCGAAGTTCATGGACGACGCTCGCGCCAAGGCAAGTGTCACCCACACACTGGTCGGAACGGTTTATGAAAGCGGCGAATACAAAGGCATTCCATTTTACTCAAACGAAACCTTTGCAGCTCCAACCCTTGAGGACGTGATCGAAAACGGACGAAAAATCGACACCTCCACTGCCCTTCAAATCATAAAGTCCGTGGGAGAGGTTTTCGATTTCTTCGAAAAGGAAGGCATTGCCCGCGTCACGCTCCTCCCCCGCCACATCATCCTCAATCCCAGCTCAGCGCCATGTTTAACGAATCTGGCCCGCAAGGAAGCACCAGCAGCAATTGACCAGCAGGAGGAAATTCGAAATCTTGCGACCCTATTGCTATCCCTCTTGGCAGCCGACAAATCCTCCGCCGTTGCTCAATCGACGCTGACCGAAATTCAAAACTCGGACCCCGCAACAACCACATGGGCCTCCATCGCAAAGCTGGCCGATAGTCGCATGCCCGAGGCCACTCCGGTCGATAGCGAAAAAATCCAGTCCCAGACCATAGCCCGGTTACGAGCGCTTGAAGTATCGAAGAAAAGAAGACGCAAAAATGTTATTATCCACAGCGCCATTACACTCACACTCACATTATCTTCTTTTTATTTTATCATTAAGGCATTTACGAAAAACAATATCCATGTCAAAGACCTCGGGAAAATGATCGAAATTCCTGAGGGCGACATCACCATTCAAGGCCAAAGAGTGAAAGTGCCGGCCTTTAGAATCTCAAAATACGAGGTTACAATTTCAGAATATGCCGCGTTTTTAAAGGACCTCAAAGATCATCCCGACAAAGCAGCCAAGGTCGCACACCCAGACCAGCCGAGGGACAAGCCTCACATCCCAGCAGGCTGGGCAGATATGACAGAGTTCGATCCGCCGAACCCCGGTTACTACAACAGGGCAAAAAAATGGGGCCGCTACCAAGAGGTTCCGCTTTCCCTCGACTCGCCGGTTTTCGGAGTGGATTGGTATGATGCCTATGCATATGCCAAGTGGAAGGGCCAGCGCCTCCCCACCGAGCAGGAATGGGAACGCGCTGCCCGTGGCGACAAAGGCCTCAACCATCCTTGGGGCAATGATTTCAACAACAAACTCGCCAACACCGGAAGCGACTTCAGCCCAAATCCAGACCCCAAATTCGGGGCTCAGAATGATGGATTCAAGCGCTGGAGTCCGGTGAACAAGCCTAAAACGGACATCAGCAGTTTCGGAGTCAGCGGAATGGCCGGCAATGTTTCCGAGTGGACGGACACCTGGGCGGAGGATGCCGAGCGCGGAGGTGATAAGGTTCCGGTCTATCGGGGCCTCAACTGGAAGACATTCGAAGACAAAACCATCCTTCGTCGAGGAACAAAGCTCACGGAATTTCAAAGCGACGATGCCTTAGGCTTCCGAACCGCTGAGGACGCGAAGTAGGTAATGATAGACCTCATAGAACACAGAAATGATTAGCTCAAAACGAGAAACCCGTTTATCTTTGCTAAAGCCAATCTTGATTGCGCTGTCTCTCATTAGCTTCACACAGATCGGCTCTGCGCAGTTGCAGGTGGATATCAATCTCAAGCGCTCACTCTACATAAGCTATGAGCCGATTTTAATCACCGTGAGCCTGACAAATCTCAGCGGAAACCCGCTACCGCTCAGTGATGCCGACGGCAACCACTGGTTTGGATTCCAGATCGAGACACTGGATGGACGTCCAATCGCTCCTCGGAGCTTAAGCTACACGAACGAGCCGCTCGTTTTGGAGTCTGGTCAAAAATTAAGCCGTACTGTGAACCTCACGCCGCTCTTTCCGATTGGGGAATTCGGGGGCTATCGCATTCGGGCTGCCATCTACGCCCACACTCTCAAGCGCTACTTCAACTCCCCCCCCCTGAATATCGAGATCACGGATGGACGTCCTATTTTCCAAAAAACCGTCGGAGTACCCGAAGGAATGCCAGGGGCCGGAGAGACGCGGAATATCACTGTCCTCACACACCGATTACCCAATAGCACTCAACTCTATGTCCGCATCGAAAATGCCAAGAGCGGAACGATTTTCTGCACACACCGCCTCGGACGCCTTGTCTCTTACGGCACGCCAGAAATTCTCCTCGATAAGAAGAACCAGATTCATGTCTTGCAGAATGTTGCTCCAAAGGCGTTCCTCTACTCTCACATCGGACTCAACGGCGAGGTCCTAGGACGCAAAACCTATAGCCAAATCATGAAGCGTCCGATCCTCAGCGAAAGCCAAGATGGAACTATCCAAGTTATCGGGGCACAAGAAATCAATCCGACAGCGGAAGCCGCCAAGCCGCCTGTGCCCTCGCTCTCCGACCGTCCCGTGCCACTGCCCGATTCAGCGAAAGACACACCGGCGGGTGAAAAACGGCAAAGACACGTTCTCTCCGAGTAATATCCAATTCAGGCCGAATACAGCAGAATTAACCACAGAGCGCACAGAGAACACAGAGGATGATCTGTTTATGATGCGATGGGTTTGAAATGATTCGTGCGATATCAAACAAAAGCCAAAGCCTTTCCTGTCAATTCTCTCCATCCTGCCCTCCTGTCTGAAAGTCCTCTGCGTCTTCCATGGAGGAATTTGCCTCATGTCGGAGATTCGTTCTCCAAGCCTCCTTCTTTAGGGCAGCTCTGCAGGATAGCGCGCAGGTTGCCGGTGATGTGGCCATCGTAAAGGGCCTTGCCGATGATGGCCCCGTAAAGACCCGACATGGTATTCAGGCGGTGCAGATCGTCGGCACA
Source organism: Terrimicrobiaceae bacterium (assembly GCA_044344595.1). Lineage (GTDB taxonomy): Bacteria > Verrucomicrobiota > Verrucomicrobiia > Chthoniobacterales > Terrimicrobiaceae > UBA967. The sequence continues at coordinate 67,770 of JBIJCR010000001.1, read as the reverse complement.
GGAGACCCCACCGCTGGCGATGAGATTGCAATTCAGAAGCGAAAGCATTTTTTCCAACTCCTTGAAATTCGGTCCCTCGAGCATGCCGTCGGTGGCGATATCGGTGTAAATGATCGTTCCAACCCCCGCATCCTGCGCAGCAAGCGCGAGATCGGCGGCTGAGGTGGCAGTGGTTTCAGTCCATCCTTTCACAGCGACCTTGCCTCCGTGAGCGTCGATGCCGACGGCGATGCGCTCACCACTGAACCGGGAACACATTTCCGCAATGGTTTCGGTGGATTGGCAGGCCTTGGTGCCGAGGATGACACGACTTACGCCGGCATCGAAGGCGGCTTGGATTTTTTCCAAACTACGCATCCCGCCGCCGAGTTCGCAGGGCACTTTCACGGCGGCGCAGATCTTTGCTACGGCATCTAGGTTCTGGGGTTCGCCGGTGAAGGCGGCGTCTAAATCGACTATGTGGAGCCAGTCGGCGCCGGAGTCTTCCCACTTTTTGGCGAAGGCCACGGGGTCGGAGGAATAAACGGTTTTCTCGGTGGCGAGTCCGCGCTTGAGGCGCACGACCTCGCCGCCCATGAGGTCGATGGCTGGCAAAAGAATCATAGTGTCGAAAGAAAGTTGCGAAGAAGAGCGAGACCGGCGGACTGGCTTTTTTCAGGATGGAATTGAACGGCATGCAGTGCCCCCGAGGAGATGCCGGCGGCGAAGGAGAGGCCGTAGTCGCTCCATGCGCTGACCACCGAAGAATCGGCGGGAGCAGGATAATACGAGTGCACAAAATACATCGAGACCTCGCCGGAGAGGCTTTTGTAGAGAGGACCGGAAGTTTTCGAGAGCGTGTTCCAGCCCATGTGCGGAACCTTGAGGCCTGCATCGGTAAATCGCACAACGCGTCCTTGCAGCACACCAAGCCCCTCCACGCCGGGGGATTCCTCGCTGGATTCAAAGAGCAACTGGTAGCCGAGGCAGATGCCGAGATAGGGACGACCGGAGAGCGCCCATTCGCGAACAGGATTCCAAAGACCGGTGGCGCGAAGGTTCTCCGCGCAATGTGCAAAGGCTCCCACGCCGGGGACGACTATGGCATCCAATCCGGGCAGGCCCGAGGGGTCGGTCACCAGGGTGGGCGTAGATCCAGCGGCTTCAAGAGCCTTGCAGACGCTTCGAAGGTTGCCGCTGCCGTAATCGATGACACCGAGCTTTTTCCCGCTCACAGGACACCCTTCGTGCTCGGAATGCCTTGAACGCGGGAGTCCACCGCCGTCGCCTGATCCAGAGCGCGTGCGAGAGATTTGAAAACTCCCTCGGCCATGTGGTGGGCATCGCGACCGGCGAGGATGTCCACATGCAGGTTCATGCCGGCGTGCACGGAAAGCGCACGCAGAAATTCCTCGACGAGCTGGAACTCGAAATTGCCGCCGATCGGCGAGACACGCTCCGGCGCATTGTAGGCCAGGAATGGCCTACCGCTCAGATCAACGACCGAGCGGACGAGGGCCTCATCCATCGGAACATAGAAAAAACCATAACGGCGAATGCCCGCCTTGTCGCCGAGGGCCTGCGTGATCGCCTGCCCCAGCGCGATGCCCGTGTCTTCGACCGTGTGGTGGAAGTCCACTTCGATATCGCCCTTCGCGCTGACATCCAAATCCATAAGCCCATGTTTTGAAAAGAGGGTGAGCATGTGGTCAAAAAAAGCAATCCCGGTTGAGATGCGGGATGAGCCCGAGCCATCGAGCCTGATGGATAGTTGAATCGAGGTTTCCGAAGTCGTGCGGTGGATGGTTGCTTCGCGTGGCATGGGTGCAGTCAAACAGATGGCCCCGCCTTTGTGAAGACCGCTAAGTGGGATCTCATAGTCAGCTGTTTTGCAGGGTGCGTGGAAACATTTTCCTCAATGACAATTCGAGGGCGCGGGCGGGGCTACTTTGCGTCTACGCACTGGTGCGGCGGTAATAGACGGCGGTGTGACCCACCTGTTGAACAAGGAGCGAGTTCGTTTTGGCAGCGAGTTCCTTTGAGAGGATTTTGCGTTCCTCTTTGAATCCTTCGAAGCGGATTTTTAGAATTTGGTGCAGGTTAAGTTGCTCCTCGAGGGCAGCGAGGAACTCGGGCGTGGCTCCAGCTTTGCCGAGTCTGAGGACGGGCTTGAGGAGCTGGGCGCGGCTTTTAAGCTCGCTGAGGCGTGGTTCGGACATGACTGGGCGGGCTCTCTCAGGCGGGCGAATCGGAGCGGCGGACCGGGCGTTTGCGGATTGTGATGCGTTTCACGCGGGCGTCATCGGGAGGGCTCCAGGTGGTGAGTTCCGGATCGTCCTTGAAGGCGTTGTGCACGATGCGGCGGTCGTAGGAATTGAGCGGTGCGGTTTGCATCGGGCGCCCGCTGGCGCGCACGGCGCTGGCGAGTTGGCGCACCTTGGCAACAAGCGCATCATCGCGCATGCTGCGGTAGTGTTGAACATCGACAATAATCCGGGCGCCGGGGGGATTTTGCGAGGCGAGGATGCGATTGACGAGATACTGGAGGTCATCCATCACTTCTTCGCGGCGGCCTATGAGACGGTCGATTTCGTTGGTGAGTATCTGTAGCGTGGTGTTTCCGTCGTTTTGCTCTTCTTTGACTTCGGCGACAAATCCGAGGTAGCCAAGGAGGGTATCAAGAATCTCAACGGGTGTCGCATTCATGGGCTATGGCGGTTTTTACTTTTTTTCTTGGCCTCGGTCGCGGCCCGCTTAGCGATCACGCTTTTTTTTTCAAGAGTGGGCAGAGGTTTGTTCCGCGTGAGGTAAAGTTGCACGATAGAGAAAAGATTCTGCGTTGTCCAATAGAGCGCGAGACCGCTGGCGTAGTTGTAGCAGAAGACCAGGAAAATGATCGGCATGAAGTAGAAAATGCGCTGCTGCATGGCATCGCCGGTTTTCGGTGTAATAATCATCTGCCACACCATGGTGCCTGCCATGACGATTGGGAGGACGTTGATAGGGAATCCGAGCACATGGGCGATCGTGTCGGGTTGAGAGAGGTCGGCGACCCAGAAGAACGAGCTGTTGCGAAGCTCGATGGCGGTGCCGAGCATCGAGTAGAAGCCGAAGAAAATCGGAATCTGGATGAGCATGGGCAGGCAACCGCTGAACGGATTGACGCCGTACTCCTTGTAAAGCTTCATGGTTTCCTCGTTGAGCTTCTGCGGGTTGTCTTTGTATTTGTCCCGAATCTCAGTCATCTTCGGAGAAAGGAGAGCCATCTTGCGCATCTCGTTAGTCGCCTTGTTTTGAACGGGCCAGAGGATGGTTTTGATGAGAAGGGTCAGGACAATGATGGCAGCGGCGTAGTTGCCGAGGAGGGAGTAGAGGTGATTCATAGCCCACAGCAGGACTTCGCTTACCATGCCAAACATGCCGAAGCTCATGACTTGATCCTGTGTCGGGCCGAGTTCGCGTAGGCGGGGAATTTCTTTGGGGCCTGAATAAATCTGGAAAACACGTGTCTCGCGTGCACCGGGAGCGAGCGAGAGACCACCTTGGATGAGTCCGCCTTGCACTCCAAAGACGGGGGTGCCGTTGAGTTTCGGGGCGTCGAAGCGTTTGGCCCAAACGGACTTTGTGGTGAAGCCACCCTGTGGAGTCACGATGGTGCAGAAATACTGGCTGGCAACCGCCACCCAGCGGATGTCGGGCTTGCTCTCGAGGTAGAGCGGGCGCTCGCCGTGAATCGGAATACCGAGAAGCGGGACGGAACTGGCGGAGAACCAATTCACATCAATGTTGGACATTTTGGCCTCATGCCCCCAATCGAAACGTGTATACATGGGGAGGTCGTGGATGTGGATAGGAGCGGCCCCGCCGGCTGAGATGAAGAAATCCGGAACCTGAATGGCCGTGGTACCGGGGTTGGTGAAGGTGACCTCGAGATTCACCGTGTAGGGAGATTTTGTACCGTCGCCCGGCGGAAGCGTGAAGCGCTTTGTGATCTCGAGTCCATCCGGCTGTGTGCGCTTGAAAAAGACCTCTCCCTTGGCGCGATCGGCGATCATTTCAAAACCGCCAAGCACCTCACCGGGATTGAAACCGAAAGCTCCGATGGGCATGGAGCGGCTGCGATTCAACGCGACATTGTCATGATTTTCTCCGAGGTGCATGCGCAGGATGACCTGCTCAATGCCGCCGGCATCGTTATTGAAGACAAATTCCGTGCTGTTTGTGGCAAGGCTTTCGGCGCGCGCCGACATGGAGGGAGGCTGCTCGGCCGCTGTGAATGGAGTCGCTGCAGGCGTCGCAGCCACTACGGCGGCTGGCGTGGCCGGCGGCGCGGCGGAGGATGGTGGGGGTGTCTGCGGGGGGTAGTATTTGCTGATATACCACTGCCAGACGAAGAGTCCGGTGACTGAGAGAATGATGGCGATCCAGGATTTACGGTCCATTAATTTAGAGGTGAGAGAGGTTTGAATGCTGGCGGCACGGGGTCATAACCACAACCGCCCCAAGGATGGCAACGCCCGATTCGACGAAGGCCGAGAAGCGTGCCACGAAGGGTGCCGTGATTCTGGAGGGCAGAAATGAAATACCGGGAACAGGAGGGCTCGAACCGGCAACCACAGCCTGGACCGCAGATCACCTGCAAAAACGGAGAGACCACAAGCTGGTAGCAGCGGATCAGAGCAATAAGCAGGTGTTTCATTCGAGAGGCGGCAAAATAGAAAGGCGGCGGGCAAGAAGCAACCATTCCGCTTTTAATTGTTCGAAAGGAGCCTCGGCAGCAGCCGACTTTGCAACGATCACCACGAGAGATCCAGCCGGGATTTGGGCGATGCATGATTTGAGAATTTCCCGCAGACGTCGGCGCACCTTGTTACGAATAACTGCACCACCAACGCGGCGTGAAGTGATGATGCCAACTCTCGCGGAGTCTACTCTCCCGGTGCGAAGGAGACCGATGCGAATGAGACGAGCTTGGGATGATTTCCCGTGCTCGCGAACCCGTGTAAAATCCTTAGTCTGACGGAGCCGGGCGGTTTTAGGAAAACGCTGGCCGACTCGATCAGGCTTCGGTGTGTCTTGCGAAGTGAACCTCGACACCTTTAGGAAGCAGGCGTTTGCGGCCATGGCGGCGGCGGCGGTTCAAAATGGCCCGACCGGCTTTGGTCTTCATACGGGCGCGGAAACCGAACTGCTGCTTGCGCGTGCGCTTGGAAGGCTGATAAGTGCGTTTCATAATCTCAAAAGTGGAGGCAAGATGCTACGGACCAAAATCAAGGCGTCAACTCAAAAAGATTTGCCACGCATTCGATCTCGACATCGAAGTCGCCGGGAAGTTGTGCCCCAATCGTGGCGCGGGCCGGCGCGGACTCCCCGAAGTAGCGGGCATAGACCGCATTCATCTCCTGGAAATTTTCCTTCGACAGGTTGGAGAGATAAACGCGCGTGCTGACCACATTTTCAAATCCGGCTCCGGCGGCAGCGAGGACTTTTTTAATATTTTCAAGAACGAGTTCAGTCTGACGCGCGATCGATCCGCGCTCGATTTTTCCTGTTGCGGGATCCCATGGCGTCATGCCCGAGACGAAGACAAATTTCCCCTCGGCCACAACACCGAGAGAGTAGGGACCAAGGGCCGGCGGACCGCCGGGAACATCGCGGAGTTGTTTTTTCATACTGTGCATCTGAACTCATCGCCCGGGCCGAAACAAGCTTGGCATCGGAAAATCTGTCGTGAGCGGGCAAATAAACGGAGGTACGATTTTGAAATTTTCAACAGCTTCAAAACTAGGTGCAGCATCCGCGCACGCGAGGCAGGAGAGACATATATGAAAGACAAGATTGTCGTTGACTTTCCTAAGGATTGCTGGTTACGCAGTTTGAAACCCCATAGAATAGAAATCCGCCAAGCTTATCTTTTTGATAAACTTGTAGCCGATAGAGGTGGCGCTAAAAAGGCGTCGGGACTTGCTTTGCGATCAGTCTCAGCTGTTCAGCACTGCTTTATCCTGAACGGGCGGAAATATAGCCGTCGGGGCGGACCAGGACAAATCCCTTTTTAGTGATGCCGTAAAGATCTCGCCATCTGCCCGTGGAATCTTTGAAATTCACGCCTTCCTTCAAAACCCGTGCTTGGTGTGAGGAATAGGGGAAGTTCATCGGATCGGCCTCAGGCCCGCACAACAACACAAATTCCCGGCCAAAAAAATCGAGGATGGAAAAGCTTCTACCGTCATTTTCTATCCAGACATGGGGGGCCCTGTGACCTGGGCGACCTTGCGGCGTATAATCATTGACATTGTCAGCCGGATTTTCCGCGCTGGAACCGTCGGGTGTCACAGCTGAACTTTCATAAACGAAACCAAAATCCTGGCCGAGTCCGGAGCCGGATCGGCGGGAGTGGGCGATAAGCTCGCGAGCCTTGTCCCAGTCGCCAGAGAGAGCCGAACCGACGATCGCAAAAATCTCCTCCGCGTTGTTGCCACTGTTTTCGAAAGTGAACTTTGAGGCGGCGAGGCGTTCGGTTTGATAGGTTTCGAGCAGGTCGTCACCGAAGCGGCCTTCCAAAACGGCGGCAAGTTTCCAGATGAGGTTGTGGACGCCTTGGATCCCGTTGTTGAGGCCGAGTCCGCCGGATGGCGAGACGCGCGCAGCGGCATCGCCAACGAAAAAAATCCGATCACGACGCCACTCGGAAGCAAGACTGGGGGACATTACCCAAGGGCTGAGGCTGAGAATTTCTACAGGCACATCGGGGAGTCCGGAGGCCTTGACGACCATCGAATGTAGACGCTCCTGGGGCCAATCCGCAGGAGTCTCACCCTCATCAAGGAAGTGGTGCATGAGCCAGAGGTCGTCGCCATTCACTGTGACAAAGACCTCGAAAAAATCGGCACCGATGGTGTTTGCAACGAGTGCGCGTCGGCCCTCGAGATGTTTGCCATAGTCGGCTCGGAAATAAACGCTCACGAATCGACCGAGTTCGCCGGGGCCTTGGCGTTTGATGCCGAGGCTTTCTCGAATCGGGCTGCTATCGCCATCGGCAGCGATGAGGTAGCTCGCGCTGACAGTTTCGGAGGAACCGTCTGGATTTTGCAGGGTCACTGAAACTCCCAGCCCATCCTGCGCGATTTTAGAGGCGTGAGTTTGAAAACGGATGTCAACGGATTCGAATCCCTGCACAGCGCGGAGCAGGACGGCCTCGTTGTGCGGTTGGGCGCAGTGAAAAGCGGCGCAGGGGCTGTAAAGCAAGTCGTCCTTGACTATCGGCGTACTGCCGAGAAGTTCGCCGGCGAGCACGCCCCGCGACCAAGTGGAAACAGCATCGACCGGATGCGCGAGTCTGCCTTCGAACATTTGGTCGAGTAGGCCAAGTTGGCGGTAGATTTCGGCGCTTCGGCGCGTAACGCCCATGGCTTTTGGATGGCGCGAAATACCGGGATGTTTTTCGACAAGCAACGTGGGAATGCCGAATTTTCCAAGCAAGAGGGCCGCCATCAACCCGCAGGGGCCTGCGCCGACGACAACCACTTTTGTTTTTTCTTGATTCATAATGTTTTTCATAATTATTCGGGAAACACGCACCAAGAACATTTTGCCATAAAAAATCCCGCAATCATCCGCCAGCGCGAAAATCCGTCGTCATCCGAGTCAGAGCGGATATTCTTACGCGATGGATTTTATTGAAACCCACGGCGCGGAGTTGCTGCGCACCTACCATCAGTGGACCGGACGACACTTGATCGAACCCTGCGGCGAGGCACGGCGTGAGGCGCGGAGGCTTTTCGAAGCGCCTTTCGCAGTGGTCTCCGGCGGCGCGGAAGGAGATCAGATTTTGAACTACGGCAACAACACGGCGCTGGATCTCTGGGAAATGGATTGGGAGACACTGACACGCACGCCATCGCGGCTCACAGCGGAACCAATGCACCGTGCTGAGCGGGCGAATTTTCTGCAGCGTGTCAGAGAGCAGGGATTTATAACCGACTACTCGGGCATTCGCATCTCGAGCAAGGGCCGCAGGTTTAGAATCACTCAAGCAACGGTTTGGAATATCATAGATGCCCATGGCAATTATACCGGACAGGCGGCGACCTTTTCCAAGTGGGAATTTTTGAACGAGGGGGAGGGCAATTTATGAGCGGCGTGATTGTTCGTCCGCGTTCGCGAATTTTGCATGGTCATGATTGGGTCTATGCCAGCGAGATTCAAAAATCCTTCGGGGCACCGGCGGACGGGGATGTGATTTCAATAAAAGACGGCCGCGACCACCTTCTCGGTGTTGGCATTTACAATTCGCGTTCGCAAATCGTCGTGAGGCGGTTCTCACGGCGGAGGCAGGACCTGGATGCGGATTTTTTCCGCCGCCGCATCGAGCAGGCCCTCGAATACCGCAGGCGCATGGGCTGCCGCAGCGATTTGGGGCGTCTGATCTGGAGCGAAAGCGATGGACTCCCCGGCGTCATTGCCGACATGTATCGAAATGTGGTGGTGCTCCAAACACTCACCTGTGGGATGGATCGACACAAGGATACCATCGCCGCTATCCTCATGGAGAAAACCAACGCTGCATGTGTCATCGAGCGGAACGATGCCCCTGTGCGCACCGTCGAAGGCTTACCTTCGGTCACAGGCATTTTGACCGGTGAAAATCCGGGTGAGGTGGAAGTCGAGACCTCAGGTGTGCGATTCCTTGTCGATCCCCTCGGCGGCCATAAAACCGGCCTTTACCTCGACCAACTCGAATCCTATGGCATCGTATCGGCTCTGTCTCGCGGGCTGACCGTTCTGGACTGCTTTTCCAATCAAGGCGGCTTCGCCCTAGCCTGCGCCAATGCGGGGGCTTCCCATGTGACGGCTGTGGAATCCGGCACCGAAAGCTCGGAGCGTCTTCGCGTCAATGCGGCTCTGAATGCACTCCCTGTCGAGACCAGACAGATGGATGTTTTTGATTTCCTGCGCCGTCCCGACAAACCCGAATACGATCTCATCATTCTCGACCCGCCCTCCTTCACCAAAGCGCGAGGCAAAATAGCCGAGGCCCTGCGCGGCTACCGCGACCTCCACGCACGGGCAGCCACACTGCTTTCAAAAAACGGAATACTCGTCTCCTTCTCCTGCTCGCACCATGTTGCGTCCCATGAGTTTGAGGAAGCAATCGCAGCAGGACTTCATGATGCGAAGCGCAACATGAGGCTCATGCGCCGCATCGGCCAACCGCTCGACCACCCCGTCGTGCTGGGACTGCCGGAAACCGAATACCTCAAAGGCATTGTGCTTCAGTCCATGCCGGGCAGGTAAACCCTCTGCGTACGGTGCTCCAGCGCGGTCGTTTGCTTCCAGCGCAAATGCTCTTCAATCGCCCGCGTGATGTATTTTTTTGCATGACCGACTGATTCCGAGAGAGACAGACCGGCTGAAAGAAAAGTCGCAATCGCTGCCGAGAAGGTGCAACCCGTGCCATGGGCATCGATTTTCCGGCGGAAAGGCGCAAGGAATGCCTCAAACCCATCCCGCGTCGCCAGGATATCCGTCGCCATCTTCTGGCGAAGATGCCCGCCCTTGAGCAAAAACGCGCAACCATGTCGGGCGACCAGCATCTCCCCCGCCGCCTTCATTTCATCAAGATTGCGGCATGGCATGCCCGAGAGAATTCGCAATTCATCGAGATTCGGAGTCACCAAAGTCGCCAATGGAAAAATCAACTCCCGGTAGGCTTTCACCGCCGAGGCCTTCAACAAGGGATCGCCACTGGATGCGACCATGACGGGATCGACCACAATGGGCGGAAGTTTTTTGCAGGCAGCCAAAGTTGACGCCACTGCGCGTATGATCGGCGTGGAAAACAACATACCGGTCTTCACAGCAGCAACGGGAAACGCTTCGAAACTCAATCGAATTTGCGCCGCAACAAGATCCGGACGCACAGGCTGCATCGCCTCCACCCTGCCGGGAACCTCGGCCACGACACAGGTAATAGCGGTTTGCGCATAACCTCCAAGCGCCGTGATCGTCTTGAGATCAGCCTGCGCACCAGCTCCACAGGAATTATCCGATCCGGCAATCGTCAAAATAACAGGTGGATTTTTCATGAGGCCGTGAAGAAAAACGCTTTCAACTAACACCCAAAATAAGCACGGATGACACAGTAAGCACAGGGCGAAAGTGGAGATCGACAAAGGAGGATTTCGCCTCTTTGGGGAAAGCTGACCGGCTGGTTCGTCCAAAATTTTGGGCGGATCTAAAGGATGACCTCACGGGAGAAGTGGTGTGAAAATATTGATGAGGTCCTTGGCGGTGTCGATAGCGGTGGAGGGAACGGCGTCAAGCGCCTTGCCGCTTCCGTTCAGCAGAACGGCACCGGCGACGCATGCGGCAAGACGGGGAGAGAGGTCCTCCCTGGGATTGGACACTGTGCCTCCGAGTTGGACGGGGCACCAATACCAGCCATTGCGCGAGGTGGTAAAGACTGTCTCCCTTGCGCCGGGGAGCAATTTCAAAGTGTTGAGATTAAGGCCCAATTCGAGTTGCCCGGAGAGAGTGCTGTCGTGAGCTACGCGCACGCTGCCCTCAATGCGGGCAAGGTCTGCGGATTTTATCACCATATTTGTGAGCTTGAGGTTTCCTGCAGACCATTCGAAGTCGGCGCTGAGGTTCTCTAGCGGGAGATTTCTCCAAGAGGAATCGCGAAGAAAAGCGGCTGCGTTTTTTAGTAGTGGCAGATTGTGGAGGCAAGCACCTGTGAAGCTGATGTTGCCACGCCATGCGCCTTGGGCGTCGAGTGTAGCCTGCCCCTGACTGGTGCCGTCGAGGTATTTTGCCAAGTTGGGAACAGGAAGCACGGCGACCGGCACGCTGTCCCAGACGAGGGTCAAACGCGCTTTCGCGCCGGAATTTCCCGATGCCACAACCGATCCGGCACCAGGCAGAAAAAAACGGGCATCATCGAGGTAGTAGATGCCTTCACGCTCGCGAATGCGACTCTGCGCATGCGCCAAGGACGGCCACCCGGGAATGGACAGAGAACCTCCCCTTGCCTCGATGTTGTATCCCCCGTCAACAGGTTGTACTGTGAAAGCCTGGCCGGCGCTTTGAATTTCCCCGAAACGCAGATCGGCTTTCCGCACATCAAAGCTCCCGAGCTCGAAGCGTGAAGGCAGCCACGAGGAGAGGAATGATGTAGCGGATGGTTTTTTAGCGTTATCGCGCGGTACATTATCCGGTGCGCCTCCGATTTTCGGACTGAATGCGGCCGAGAGAGCCTGAATCTCAATTTTTTCGATTTTCCAAGCCCCCGAGAGCAGGGCGCGCCAGTTCCACTGGGCACGCAGAGCCTTGGCATCCAAGCGGTCCAAAGCGGCCGACTCGCTGCCAATGAGCGTCAAACTCTCACTGAGCGCGGAATCGCCATTCCAGCGCAGGGGGTGGAGCGTGGCCTCCGCTTTCAATGCCTCTCCGGCACGGGAGGCTATGAAACGGGAAAATTCCGCACTGCGCACGAAGTGTCCGATCTGGATGAAAAACAACACCGCAGCGCAAGCGAGCAGCGCACAAGAAAATAATACGACAAGAACTATTCGGCGAGAATTCGAAGAATGCCTTGCGCGGCGCACGGACGAGAATCAGCTGAAAGAGAGTTTGGTGACGCCGGACGCGGAGGCCGCGTTGAGGACATCCATGACACGTTCATGTTTGGTCATGGGATCGGGCCTAAGAATAACGGGGTCCTTGTCACCAAACTTCGCAATGGTCTCTTTCAACCAGGTCCGCAGTTCGGGCAATTCACGGCTCTGCGGAGAATCATAGCTGCGGTTGTTCATCTGGACTTTTCCGTCGGGCAGGATGTCGATGATGATTGGCGTCGATGGAACGGATCCGGCAGCACTGGCAGAGCGGCCACTAGGAAGACTGATATTCAGTTCTTTTTCAATGACTTGAGATCCCGCTGAAGCCATAAAGAACAAAAGGAGCACAAACACCACATCGACCATCGGGGCTATTTGAAAGCCCGGATCTCCATCTTCAGATACACCACCACCGCCCATTGATTAAAAAGTACCTCCGATTGAAAGATTTATACTGATTTTTGTGTCGGTATGCATAAGGAGATTTGTTAGGAAGCGGCTGGAGTGTTAACGTCTTTATCAACTACGGAGAAGGTCACATTACCCACACCGGATTGTCCAACGGCTTCAAGAATTTTCCGGACATAGTCGTAGCGGACCTCACGGTCAGCTCGAATGAGAACGCGAACGAGCGGATTGGCGCTGACTTTGCTTTGGAGGAGGGGCACGATTTCGGCTGGCATGGCGTAATCTTTTTGATCCACCTCGATGGCAGTCATGCCATTGATGGAGGTATAAGTCACGTTGATAATAACCTGACCAGGATTGTCTTTGGCCTCTTTGGCATCCTTGGCGATGGGGAGATTAATTTCCTTGTTCGACTGCAACACTTCAGTCGTGCTGATGGACATAAAAAAAACCAGCAAGACCAGAAGAATATCAATCATGGGCGCAATCTGGAACTCGGGCTCAGGCTCGTGTTCTGGCTTGCGGACGGCTTTTTTCTTTCCGCGTTGATTGGCTGCATCGGACATTTTTATAAGATTATGTTGCCCAATCAATAGGCGATCCGCAATGAGGGCAAGGAGTTTGTCCGACAGAGATCGCGCCGTTGCAAACCGGGCAATTCGCTTCGGCGGCTGCTGCGATTTTTTGAGAGGCTGAGGAATGCGCGACTGAAGGGGTGTAGGAACTATCCACTCCATCACCTATGATAATTCCGTGCAACTCATCATAAGGCACATCAAGCATAAGCTGCTGGAGCTTGTCATCGGTGAGACCAACCACGATCGTGGTTAAGTTGCGGAAATAATAATAAAAAATGAAGGCTGGGATGGCGATGAAGAGACCGCTAGCCGTTGCCATGAGAACCTCACCAATTCGGAGGGCTAGTCCTCGCGGATCGGCCACGCCTGAGGAACCAAGAACGGCAAAGGCGCCCATCATTCCGATAACCGTTCCGAGCAGCCCGATCATGGGAGCTATGACGCCAATGACCGAGATGTAACTGATTTTTGTTTTGATGGGCTGTGCTTGACGCAGTCCGTACTCAATAAGGGCTCCTTGAACGGCATCCTGACCACGGCCCAGACGCTCAAGGGCGCCTTGAAGAACTTTGGCAACATAAGCCTTGTTTGCTTTGCAGGTTTCCCAGGCCTCTTGGTAATTCCCGGCTTGTATGGTGGAATTCAGCGATTCCATAAGGGCTTTGGGCGCGAGGTTTTCAGCACGCAAGACCATGAAGAGCTGGATCGTAAATGTCACCAAGACCATTGAGGTGCCCAAAATACATATCCAGATCATCACGATCAGCGGCCCACCGTGAAGAATGGTCTCGAGGATGCTCATTTGATCTGGCGGCTTGTCAGCGGCGTGAGTCAGCGAAGCGGATGCCAATAGGAGCAGAAGCGGGAGGATGCGGTCGATGACTGAGTTTGTTTTGTGCATGGTTTTAAGCGGAGTTTGGAAAATCAGGGAACGATGATGTTTTCTTTTTCGAGGGCCTCGGCACGGGTTGCGGCTCGAGTCACAGAAGATGGATCGTTTTTGAAGATGGTTGTGACAAGAAGATAATTGCCAAGGGCCTCGGATTTTTCACCGGTGGCTTCCTGGATTTCACCCATGAGGCAGAGTCCTTGGCTCATGGTCACGGCATCGGTTCCAGTTGGCAGCTTCGTCTGCTTGGCAGCTTCAACGATTGGCGTGAGCTTTTCACGAGCAGTCATGAAATCCTTCTTGGCGATAGCAAGCCGGACGAGCAACAGCTCGGAGGAGGACCCTGCGGTCGGGTAAAGTTTTTGAAAATTTTTAAATGCCATCTCAGCATCAGAGGCACGCCCTTGAAAGATATACAACTCGGGAAGCAGGGAAGTCGCCCGCTCGGCCCACGGCGTGGGGAGGCCGCTGAACTTCTGGGTGAGCGGCTCGAGCTTGGCCAGCGCACCGGTGGCGTTTCCAGCGCGCCACAGATCGCTTGCCGCTTCGAAGTCGGCAGGCGCCTCTTTTTCCACGGATTGGACAGTCGCCATTTGAACAGTAGTCTCGACTGGGCCGATCTTAATACGAATGGCGTCGCCCTTAGCATCGGTCTTGAATCCTGTGATCTCACCCTCGCGCCGCTGCCCATCTTTTTGAACGATGACATCCTGCGCCCTCAACAGAGAAAGAGGCATAACAAGAAGAGCGACGGCTACGAACCAAAAACGGGGGATACTTGCATTCATTACACGTAACCTCTAATAACTTCCGATTCGTTAATCAATATTTTCATCAAATTTTATGATTCAAGTTCTCAGAAAAAATCAACGCGTCCTGATGCTGGTGGTAGCCGTTTTGACGATCGTAGCGTTTATTTTCCTCTACAATACGACTCAACTCGACGAGTTGGCTACGATTAAGAACCCGACAATCTACGGAAAGTCCCTGAGTCCGCTTGCGATCGACCGCCAGGTTAAAAACTACCAACTCACCCTCGCGCTCGGGCAGTTCGAGCTTTTGCAGAAACTCGGCGGAACTTCTCAAGATCAAGATCGGGCTGTAACAGAATTTGTCTGGAATCTTCTCGTTCTCCAGCACGAGTCGCGCGCACTCGGCATCGAACCGACGGACGACCAAGTCGCCAACCGCATCAAGGAGAATCCGATTTTTCAAGTCGAGGGGCAATTCGATCCACTGAAATACAGCCAGTTCGTTAGCCAGCAGCTAGCGCCGCGTGGATTCACTGAGCGTCAGCTCGAAGATGTGATTCGCGACTCCCTCCGACTCGAAGCTCTACGCAAAATCGTTGAAGCACCCGCCTCCATAGGCGAAGGCGAGATACAGTCGATAGCGCGGGCTTTCCAACCCGTCACCGCAGGCTTTGTAAAGTTCGAGCGCAAGCAGGACGCTGAAAAAATCCAGATCACGCCGGAGGAAGTCGCCGCAATCCACCAGCAGAACCAGGCCACGCTCGTGACAGATGAGACACGCGAGGCACGTTGCCTGATTTTTGAGCTTCCAGCCGACTCCAAGCTCGAAGGCAAGGAAAAGGTCGACGCCATGCAGAAGCTCGCAAACACCGCCAGCGAGATTACAGATTCCGTCGCGCAAGCCGGATCATCCCTCGAACAACTTGCCAAAAAGGCCGGCGCAAAGATCGTCAAACTGACCGCGTTTGACCGCACGGGGAGTCCAGCCCAGCCATCGTCCACGCTCGATGCCGACACCATGTCCGACATTGCCCGCGCCTCATTCCTTCTTCCCAAAGTCGGCGCCACGAGCGATGTGATCCAGTCGGGGGACGCCTTCTATATTATCGAAGTCACAGCCTTGAACCCAGCCCGTCCACTCACCCTCGACGAGGCCCGTCCGCGTATCGAAGCCCAACTCCGTGCGCAGAAGGCCGAGCAAATGTTCACCGCCGACTCGACATCCGCAGCAAACGCACTTCGCGCCGCCGTGGCCGAAGGCAAGCCATTCGCAGAAGCGGCAGCGGCGCAGAAACTCAAAGTCGAGGAAATCAAAAATGTCGTAGCCGCCGCCGAATCGACATCCCCCGAAAATCAGGCCATCGCGGGCGCCACCCTCTTGCTCAAAGAAGGCGGGATTTCGAATCTTGAAAGAGCCCCTTGGGGTGCTTTCGTCGCTCAACTCCAGACCCGTGGCCCGATCGATCAAATGGCCTTTGGCGCCCGGGAGTCACAGATTCGTGAGAGCGTGCTGCGCAATAAGCGTGACCTTCTTTTCATGGAGTGGCTGCGTGTGAGTCGCGAAGCCGCGCGTATCACCATGCCGGCGGGCCGCCAAGGCTGATGGATCAAAAGATCGAAGATATTTTCGACGATGCCACTGGCGACATCGCCGTGGGCGATCTGGAAGCAGCGATCGAGAAATACCGCCGTTGTGTCGAGATGGATCCCGATTTTTTCGAGGGCTGGCACGCGCTAGGCATGTCGCTGATGAAAAACGGCCGAAACGCCGAGGCCGTCGAAGCTGGGCTTCAAGCCGTGAAGCTCCGTCCGCAGGACATGCTCGCCTGGTCCAGCCTCTCGCTCTTCCATGTCCGCAACAACCAGATTAAGGAGGCCGAAGCCGCTGGCGGCAAGGCGCGCATCCTCTCCTGGGGCGGAAAAATCAAAACCGATTCCTGACCCACCATGCCGAACACATTCTTCATCACCACCGCGATCGACTACACTAATGGCGCGCCGCACATTGGCCACGCCTATGAGAAGGTCCTCGCAGACGCCATCGCCCGCCACCAGCGCCTCGCCGGACGCGATGTATTCTTCCTCACTGGCGTAGACCAGCACGGACAGAAGGTGCAACAATCCGCTCAAAAGCGCGGCGTGGAACCGGCCGAGTTTGTTGCCGAAATCACCACTCTCTTCGTGGAACTCTGGAAAAAACTCGACCTCAGCCATGACGCCTGGGCCGCCACCGTGGAGAACCTTCACAAATCCTGCGTGCAAGGCATGCTCCAGCGACTCTGGGACGAAGGCCAATTCTACAAGGCCACGCAGAGCGGCTACTACAGCGTGCGCCAGGAGCAATTCCTCACCGAAAAAGAACGCGGACCCGACGGCGAGTTCGGCCCCGAGTGGGGCGAGGTCGTCCTGATCGAGGAGGAAAATTACTACTTTAAACTCGCCGAGCACCGCGACTGGCTACTCAACCTCATCGACTCCCGCACACAGGCTGGAAACCCACTTGTCGTTCCCGATTTCCGCGTCTCCGAGCTTCGAAACGCCGTGGAAAAACTCACCGGCGACCTCTGCATTTCCCGTCCAAAATCCCGCCTCACCTGGGGCATCGAGCTTCCTTTTGATCCCGCCTTTGTGACCTATGTCTGGTTCGACGCGCTCTCGAACTACATCAGCTTCGCCGGCTACGACGCCAAGCCGGGAGCCGATCTCAGCCTTTTCAAATCACGCTGGCCCGCCCTACATGTCATCGGCAAGGACATCCTCATCCCGCCCCACGGCATCTACTGGATGATCATGCTCCGCGCCCTCGGCTTCACCGATTCCGAGATGCCCACGCTTCTCGTCCACGGTTGGTGGAATATTTCCGGCGCCAAGATGAGCAAGAGCCTGGGAAATATCATCGATCCCGAAGTCCTCGTGGCCCGCTACGGGCAAGCCGCCGTGCGGTATTACCTCCTGAGCGACATCTCCACCGGACGCGATGCCGACTTCAGCATCGAGCGACTCGAGCAGCGCTACAACGCGGAACTCGCCAACAGCCTCGGCAACCTGCTGAACCGCACACTCAGCATGGCCAAGCGCTACCGCAGCGGCCTCCTGCGCCGCATGGAGTCCCCGCTCGCCGCCTTCGTTCAGGAAAAAACCACAGCCTACAATGCGGCCATGAAATCCTACCAGGTCCAAGCAAGCATCGAAGCCGCAATGGAGATCGTGACCCGCTGCAATGCTTATGTAGAGGAAACCGCCCCGTGGAAACTATCCAAGGACCCCGCCCAAGCGGAAAAACTCGACGAAGTCCTCTACACACTCTCCGAATCCCTGCGCATCATCTCGATCCTTATGTCACCGATCATCCCCCGCGAAGCGGATGCCATACGCGCCCAGCTCAACTGGCAGGGCGACGCCTCTTTCTCAGCCGCGACATGGGGCGTGCTCCCGGAGGGCCACCAACTCGGCGAACCAGTCCCACTATTTCCGCGCATCGAGCCGCAGGAGTGCAATCAGTAGAGGAAAAGTAAAGCCCCTGCTGTATTCTGTGAAATCTCTTTAAAACTTCCCAACTACGCAGCGTTCTCGCGGCGTTTGTCGAGCCAGGCTTTGAAGAATTCCCACGCGATTGGCAGGACTGAAACAACGATGATTCCGAGGATCACGAGCTTCATGTTTTTCTGCACGATTTCTAGGCCGCCGAAGTAGTAGCCGCCGCCAAGGAAAATCCCGATCCACAGGAACGCGCCCGTCACATTGTATAGGGCAAATTTCGAATAGGTCATCGAGCCGACGCCAGCAACGAAGGGGGCAAAGGTGCGAACGATGGGAACGAAGCGAGCCAGAATGATGGCGCGTCCACCGTATTTTTCATAAAAGGCGTGGGCTTTCATCAGATGCGCCTTGTTAAGAAAGCGGCTCGACTCGTAGTGAAAGACCTTTGGTCCCAGCCATTTTCCGATCGCGTAGTTCACACCATCGCCAACGATGGCCGCCACCAGCAGCAGGGGAGTGATGATTTTCCAATCGATGAGACCTTTGCCAGCAAGGGCTCCCACGGCGAAAAGCAAGGAATCGCCGGGTAAAAATGGCGTCACGATGAGGCCTGTCTCACAGAAAATGATGGCGAAAAGCAGGGCGTAAATCCAGAGATCGTAGTTTTTGATGAACCATTCAAGGTGCTTTTCGGCGTGTAGGAAAAAATCAATAAACTCACTCATCGCGTCGTTATGCTCGGGGGCATTGGCCAAGGCAACCGAAATCGCCGGGCCTTATTGCTGGCGGGTCGCATTCCGGCTTGCGCGCATTTGCAACATTTCCACCAAGAGAGCGAATCCCATGGGCAGGTAAAGGAATTCCTTTTCCACATGCTTGTGCAGGCCCTCGAGAATCAGCGTCATTCCGATGCAGACTAGAAATGACAACGCAAGAATTTTCAAGGCGGCATGGCGGACAACGAAGTCGCCGATCGGCTTGGCAAAAGCCAGCACACCACCAAAGGAAACCAAAACAGCCAAGATAATCACCTGCATGCTGGATGTGAGCCCGACCGCCGTAATCACCGAATCAATCGAGAAAACCGCATCTAGAAGCACAATCTGGAGGATCGCGGAGGCGAAGGTCGCCGTGACAGCCCCACCGAGACCCGTGCCACCTTGCGGTGTGGGATATTCAACGCAGTGGTGGATTTCCTTCACCGCCTTCCATGTGAGAAAAAGTCCGCCGCTGAGCAGGATCAAATCTTTTACCGAGAGATCAAAACCGAAAAGAGAGGTTACAGGATTGCTCATGCTGATGAGCAGACTCGCTCCACAAAGGGCCACGAGACGCATAGCCAGCGCCAGAAACAGCCCGATCATCCGAGCCTTGTCCCTGAGCGATGGATCGATGCGCCCCACGGCTAGGGTGATGACCAGAATGTTGTCGATGCCAAGCACCAACTCGAGCCCGACCAGGAGAGCGAGAGTCGCCCAAGCGCTGGGACTTTGAATCCAGCCAGTTGACCAATCGACAACGGCAGCCGCGTTGGCAGGATCAGCCGCAGAGACAAAGACTGAGAAGCCAAAGAAAGCAGTCAAAAAGACAAAGATGTTTTTCATTCAGTGGACAATTACCAAGAAAGCTCGACTCGAGGGGAGCGAAAACCGGAGCGGGATTGCATTACTCGAACCGAAGCGCTCTGGCAGGCGAGATGAGCGAGGCTCGGCGAGCGGGCAGCCATGCGGCGAAGACAGCGGCCGGGATAATCCAAAGCGGCGTCGAGAGAAGGACGCCGAGCGGATAGCGAAGTTCGATGCTCCAACCAAAGAACGCTTTGTTGATGACCCAAGTGAGCACCATGGCCATGGAAGCGCCGCACAGGAGACCCATGATGGAAGCGAGCAGACCGATCATGGCAGCCTCGGAAAGGATCAGACCCCGCACTTGGCCGCAGGAAGCGCCCTGGGAGCGGAGGATGCCGATTTCGCGCTCGCGCTCGAGAACGAGTGTGGTGAGCGAGAGCAGGACGCCAGCAATGGCCACGACCACAGCAATAGCCCGCAGAACGGAAGTGACTGCGAAGGTCTGGTCAAAAATTTCCATAACACGGCGGCGCAGGTCGTAATTGGTATAAATCGAGAACTCACCGTCGCGCCCGAACGCTGATCGAAAATTGTCGGCGAATGCGGCTACGTTACCTGGATCACGCAGGCTGATGGAGAGCGAGTGCAGTCGCTCATCGCTCCAGAATCGGCGGAAGTTCGGTCGATCGATCATCACCAGCCCACTGTCGCGTGTGAAATCCTTGATGACTCCCACAACGCGGAATTCAGCAGGACCCTTCGGTGAGGAAAACTGCAAAACATCGCCGGGCTTTGTCCCATGGCGGTTCGAAAAGCTCTCCGAGACGGCGACCATGCCCGGTTGGTGAAAAAGTGCGCGTGCATCGGGCAGGCCGGCAACGAAATCCAATTCGCCGCGCGCGCTGCCCTCGATGATCGCGAGATTCGCGCTCTTTTCACCCCAAGGCACAGGCATTTCACGAAAAGTAGCGAGTTTCTTCACACGGGGATCGCGCTGGACCCAATCGACTGCGGCGGATGGCAGGAAACTCTGGAGACCGGCGATCTCATTCGCGGCGGGGGCGATAAAAAGATCGGCGACGAGCGTACTGCAAAGCCAAGAGGTCACACTGGCACGGAACGAATGGATCATCACGGAAACGCTCACCGTCATGGCCACGGCCACGGCCAGAGCAGCTATGGTAACGGCATTGCGATGCAGGGAGCGCCCGAGGTGCTTGGCAGCAAGGCGAACCATCCACCCGGGTCCATGAACGAGGCGTACGAAGGAATTCACGGATGCCGGAACGAGCAGCGAAAAACCAGCTATTAGAAAAGCCACCGAGGCGAAGCCAAGAAATTTACCACCGCCATGGAGCGAGCCCCAAGAGAGCCCTGCCGAGAAGAACAGACAGACTAAGCCCCAGGTTCCCCAGTGGCGGGATTGATTCGAGAACGCATCTCCCTGAGAGCCTGAGCGAATGACAAAAGCAGGCTCGCAGGCCGCCGCTTCGGATGCCGGACGCCAGGCGGCGATGAGCGAGGCTCCCAGGCCGGCGGCAAAAGCCAGCAGCACTTGACCAAGAGTGAGAACAGGCCGCTCAATCGTAACCAGCGCATAGAGAGAGGATACCGTCTGGCTCACAGGCGCGGCGAGGATCGCGGCCAAAGGGCCTGCCATAGCGAGGCCGAGCAGCGTTCCCAGAAATCCGCAGCAGAGGCCCTCTCCGAGAAAAAGCGCCATCACTTCCAATTTGGTGGCCCCGTTTGCGCGAAGGATGCCGATTTCATGACGCCTGCGGACGACGGCCGCCGAGAGGCTGTTATAGATGAGATAAACTCCCACGACCATGGAAACGAGGCTCAGGGCGGTCAGGTTGAGTTGGAAGGCGGCCAACATGAGCTCGGTCTCCGCACCCCGCCGGGTTGGAGGGCCGATAAGCGCATCCGGAGGAGCAATTTCGCGAAGACTGGCGATGACGGCCTCCATCGCCAGCGGATCCTCCACACGAATCTGGATGGAGGTGAGACGCCCTCCCAGATCAAGCAACTGCTGCGCCCAACCAATATCCATCGCAGCAATGTGGGGATCGGATGCCACTGCGGCATCCTCCGTCTTGAGATCGAAGCCGTGCCGCAGCTTCACCGAGCGGCCTGCGGCAAGAACGCGAATTGGCTCCGGAAGGTCGCGCTGGGGTGGCAAGGCAATGACATCGGGCTCCCTCAGCCACATTTCCAGATCGAGCGGAGAACCTACCGGGTCGCTAAGTTCGAAAACCCTAAGGCTGGCGCCGGTGAATGGGTCCACACCAAGAATGCGCAAGTAGTCGCCAGGCGTGTCCGGCATGGTGGCTATGCCTTCGACAAGCGGGGTGGCCGAGCTGATGCCGGGAGTCTTGGCAACCAGTGGAAAAATCTCCTCAGGCAGATCGCCCCGGATTTCTAGATTGGCCCGGCCGGCGACGAGGCCGACCGCATTTTGGAAACTGGCCAAGGCACCGCGATTTGCCATCTGAATCGACAAAAAAACAGCAACGCCGATGGCAATACCAAGAATATTGAGAAGCGGCAGAAAGGGATGCGAAGCCCATGGACGGACAATCTGCCGCCAGAAAAGAACCGCAAACCGGGGAGTCATTCGGGATTCTTCACGGCAGCCCTGTGCAGGCTCTCTTGAAGATGCTTGATGGCCGGCATCGCGGTGATTTTTTCCCCATGACGCCCATAAACGTAGAAGGAATCCATCGCGACATCCATCTCTGTCGTGATACGGGATATCTCAATACGAAGCCCACAGTCGCCCATGGCACGCAAGAGGTCGTAAAGAAGCCCGAGGCGGTCGGGGGTTTGAATGTCGATGAGTGTGTAAACCGGGTGCGACTCATTGTCGATTTTGATGCTCGTTGGCAGGTCGAACTCTTGCGAAAGGCGGTAGGTGAGTAGACGAGTCTCCTTGCTGAGAAGCGGGCGGAAATCATAGTCCTCGTGGTGCATCGCTTCAGCTAGACGCCTCTCTATGGCGACAATGTCGCGCGGGCTGGTGATCGGCATGAGATTCGTTCCAGCCACACGGAAGATGTCGATTGCAAGGCTGTCCGTGCGGGTGAAAATATCGGCACTCAGAATGTTCAAGCGCACCGACAGGAACGCCCCGGCAATCCGCTCCAAGAGGCGCGGTCGGTCCCATCCGCATACCCAAACCTCGGTGTAGCCTTTCTCAGGTCGCGGAATCCATTTGAAGACGGGAACGAGCGCCGTGTCGTCGTTGGCATTCCGGTTTTCAAAGAATTGGCGGAAAATCCGCATATGCTCCGCTATTTCGAGCGGCTCATACATTTGAAAATACCGCATCGGCATGAACTGAAAGTGTGCATCCGCCTCATCACGGAATTCATCGCCAAGCATTTCAAGGACCATTCCTCTCTGCGCTTGGCGGTCGCGGCGACTTTGCTCCATGGCATCGACACCGCCTTCAAGCCATTGACCCGCGCGGCGGTAGAGAGTCCAGACGAGTCCCTCTTTCCAGTCGGACCAATTCTGGTCGCTCGTACCCATGCCGTCGGCCAGCGTGAGCAGCATGAGGGCATCGAGATTTTTTTGGTTCCGGATGATACGTCCAAACTCCTCGATCGTTGCGGAGTCCTCAAGATTCCGACTTTGGGCCATCTTTGAGAGGACATAGTGCGAATCCACCAACGTGAGGAGCATGCGACGCCTGTCGGGAGTGAGCTGAAGTCTGCGCGCGACCTTGTGGGCGAGCACAGCTCCGGTCTCTTCGTGGTGGCGCGTATTGGCCGCTTTCCCGACGTCGTGAAGCAAGATCGAAAGATAGAGAATCGAGGGGTCTTCGAGCTTCTGAAAAATCTGTCGATAACCGGCGAGTTTTTTTTCGGCGGCGAAGAGAACGCCGTCGAGCTTCTCGATGCAGACGAGCGTGTGCTCATCCGCCGTGTAACGGTGGAAGAACTCGTGCTGAACAAGGCAATCCAGCGCGCCGAACTCGGGAATGTAGCGTCCCAAGACTCCCAGATCATGCATGAGGCGCAGGGTACGCCCGACTTCGCCTTTCCGGGACAAAATAGCGAAGAATGTCTCCCTCGCGGCGATAGCGTATTGGAACGTGCGGTCGATCAGATGCAGACGTCGACGGATGAGATCCACGAGCTCGGGGTGGAACTCGAGTTGGCGGACTTGGGAGTGGTGGAAGGCGCGCATGAGCCGATACGGGTCGTCGTTGAAAATGTCCCGCGACTCGGGCTCGAGTTGGCCATTTCGAATGATGAAACGGTCGAGTTTCTCGGGTTTCTGTCGAACGCCGAAAATGCCGAAAATGCCTTGGGGGCGGGCATCCGGAGCGGCCTCCATTTTCCGAAGGGCTGCCTCAGTAACCAGATAGATCGTCCGCGCATGGCCATAGTAGTCGCGCATGAAGGCCTCGACCTTGCGGAGAATGTTTTTTTGGGGATAGCTGAACTCATTTGCCACCCGTCCCTGGAGCTGAAGCGTGAGGACATCGGCCGAGCGGCCATTCAAGTATTGCATGGCGGCGCGGGTACGCAGCATAAAGTCGTAACTTTTCTCAAGTCGACGCCGGTCGCCTTCGCGAAGAACTTTGGCCTCAACAAGCTTCGCAGTAGAGTTAATCCCCAGCTTGAATTGGGAGATCCAAAGCAAACTCTGGTAATCACGCAGGCTGCCCGTGCCACTTTTGATGTTCGGCTCCTGCATAAAGACTGTGCGACCGTATTTGACCCTCAGTTCGGCTTGGTTCGCCAACCGCCAGGCGATGTATTGGTCGGCGTGACCACGCACGCACTCGTCCTGGAAGCGCTCCTTGAAGCGGTTGAAAATCTCGCGCTCGCCGGCAAGGAACCGGCACTCCAGCATCGAGGTTTTAGTAATGGGATCCTCATTACACTTTTCAAGCGCCTCGCTGATCGATCGCGTCGCGTGTCCGACCTTGAAACCGATATCCCAAAGAGCCACCAACGTCTGGCGAATGATCTCCTCCACCTCTTTGTCCGCTGTAATTTTTTCCTGCAAAAAAAGAATATCCACATCACTCATCGGAGTGAGTTCGCGGCGCCCATAGCCACCAAAGGCAGCTACAGAGAGACGGCCAGAGAGGGGCTTGCTCGCAACACGACGCACGACATATTCGAAAAGCTCACGAAAAAGAATGTCAGTCATGTCCGAGCGCTGACGCGCAATCTCGCGTCCTCCGCCCCCGGCATCGTTCCATGAGCGCAGGCGAGCCTCCTCTTCCATGCGGAAATTTTTAAAGAGGGCGACCGGATCGTTGTTTCCGGCGCGGGCACTCTTGGAGAGTTCCCGAGCGGATTTTTCGAGTGTGTGCGGTTCGGGCGAGTGACTCATATCGCAGGCGGGCGGATAACGATTTCCACGCGGCGGTTAATTTGTTGTTCCTCGATACTTCCTGTCGCCGGAGCCACAAGCCGAGACTCGCCGAAGCCTTGCGTTTCGATGGAATCGGCAGGAATGCCCATCGAGGAGATCAGCCATTCCTTCACGGTCTGCGCACGGAGTTCACTAAGGCGGAGGTTGTAGTCATCCGGCCCGAACGAATCACTGTGGCCTTCGATGAGGAAACGCGAGCGGGGGTTGCGGAGAAGAAGCTGGCCAAGCTTTTGCATGCTCGAAATCGCTCCCGGCTGGAGGCGATAGGCATCGTATTCAAAAAGCAAATCCCCCGGAAGCAGGATGGGCGCTGTCTCGGGTGTCAGCGGCCCGGTCTGGGCGAGAAGCTCATCGAGATTTGTAAATCCGCGTCCATCCGAGGGCTGTGCAGGGACGCTTTTTCCCGCCTGGGCTACAAACAGCGGCTGGGGAAGTGACGCCAGGGGATCGCTTTTCAGTGTCGGCATTTCCTTGAGCATGTCCTCCAGCGGGGCGTCCGCCGCCGTTGGCAGCAAGCTTGAAATCGGCGCGCTCTGATTCACGGGATCGCCCAGCACCGGCTTTTCATTCAAGATCGCCGTGTCCAACCGTGGAGGATTTTTTGCATCTGGAGCCGATGAAACAATCTTCTCCGAAGAAAAATTCTCTTCGGGCAACTGAACACTAACAGGCGACACACGGGTCTTGGCCGCCTCCTCTCGCTCAGGCTCCAAGAGGCGCGGATCAATTTCCACCCTCTCCACCTGAAATGTGCGCGGGACGATTTTCTCGTAAAACTCCTCACTCATCCGCTCCACCGGAAAATGCCGTGACCAATTCCAAAAAACCAGATGCAGCAAAATGGAGGCAATCAACGCCGGCCAAAGCCAACGCCCCCACGCATCGCGATTAGCCACTGGTTCCTGCTTGGAGAGACTCCCCCGACGGTTCATTGCAAGCAATCTACAGATGCCGGAGTTGAATTTCCATCACAGAAACAGGAGCTTCAATCGACTAAAACCGGGGGCGCTGCTCCGTCAGCGCCGTGATTTTCCGCGCGCTGGCGGCGGCCGGCGGGAGGCCACTCCGTGTTGATGCCTTCCACACTTCGGTTCACCTCGCCTGCAAACGGAAAAACGCAGCGCTGTCTGGTGCAATGAAGCGGATTTTTAGGCTACCATCGGGTTCGATAGTTGTATCAGTGGCGTTTAGAGAGAAGTGCTCGAAGGTTTGAAGATTGGTGGATTTTTGAAGCTTTATGGAGATTTCAAACTGCCCACTGGTGGCATTTTTTGAGATGAGCGGAATGCCTATGTTCATTGCCTGAATTTGCGAGGGTCTTGCCTAGTTTGAAAGTAAAGATTATGGATAAATTGTTAATCTTCATTGAAAAACAAGCATGTAAAAATGTCACACATTTCGGAGGTCAAATTCCGAAGGGTTTTGAAGTGTTTTTGCGAGGATATCCCTGCCACATCGACGGCCAATTTGAGTGCGATCAACCGCAATACCGTTTAACGGATTTTCACTCTGCTTCGTGATAGGATGGTTGATACGGCCATTGCGGAATCCGAGCCATTTGTCGGGGACATCGAAGTGGATGAAAGTTATTTCGGTCCTAGCCTAGGCGAGTTCGTGGCAAACGCGAAAGAGGCGCGTCCGGTAAAAAACCTGTTCTGGGCCTGCATAAACGACAAGGAATGGTGTTTCTGAGTGTTGTCAAAAACTGTTCCAAGGCAGAGCTTATGGTGGATCGTGATGGCTCTGGCGATTACAGAGTGCCTCTACAGTAGCGTCAGCAGACTTGTCTTTCATGAGAAAATTTCACCCTTCCAAAGCATTTTTGTGAATTCCTCGGCATGCAGAATCCATATACCATCCGGCGTCAGCCTCTTTCCCGGCTCGAGTCCAACAAGAATTCTCATTTTCACCTCGGGGTGGTCTTTTGCCAATTCACGAAGGCCTTTCAAATGATCGTCGCGGATGCGTTGAGAGGATTTGCATTCGATCGCGCACTGCATGTCATTCACAACAAAATCCACTTCGGCTCCCGAGCTGAGACGCCAATAAGAAAATACAGCGAAAAGGCCGGCGTAGGCATTGTAGCAATTCAGTTCGTGAAAGACCCAATTTTCAAAGGCCTTTCCATAGGCCTCCGAGCCACGCTGCACATTGCCCCTCTTCGCCAAGAAATTGGCCACTCCCACATCGCTGAAATAAAATTTTTCGGCCAGAGAGACCCGTCGCTTCGGGCGTTTTCGAAAAGGCGAAAGCATTCTGCCCACCAGCGTGTCCACAAGGATTTCAAAATAGGCGCGAATCGTTTCCCTTGAAACTCCCACATCCCTCGCAATCGTAGAAAAATTGACCGTCGATGCATCGGAAAAGGCGGCGGCTTCCAAAAAATGGGAAAAAGGCGGCAGATGCCTCACCAAGCCCTCAGCCATGATTTCCTCCTTGAGATACTGCGAAACATAGGCGTCCAGCAGTCGGCTTGGCGAGGACGAGAGATAAATCCTCGGCAGAGTCCCGTTGTTCAGCATTCGGTCCAAGTCGAAATCCGCTCCCAGTTCCTGCGAGCAAAACCCGAACAACTCATATCGCAGTCCTCGCCCACCGAGCAGATTCCCATGTCCACGCTTGAGCTTGCGCGCACTGGAGCCGCAGAGAGCAAAACAAACCCCCTCGTTATCGTGCAACCAGTGGACCTCGTCGAGAAGAGCAGGCACTTTTTGGATTTCATCGATAACCACAAATTTCTCTCCACCCGCTGCGAGTTCCTGCCGCAAATATTCTGGGTTCGTAGAAAATCGCCGGTAGGCATCCGCTTTGAGCAAATCCACCCGTTTCACACCCGGATAGGTTTGTTTGAGCAAAGTGCTCTTGCCCGCCTGACGCGGACCCCAAAGAAAAAACATTTCCGTCCCGTGCAGCGGAAGACTCAATGCTCGTGAAACATTAGCAACCATTGGTTGCATATTACATGATATTTGCAAGTTGTCATGGCAATTTCACAAACCGGTCCGTCGTAGTGGCTGTCTGTGACTGCCGAGGCGTTTTGTGCTCAGGCGCTCACAGATCGCATCTACAGGGGGGCTTTAATCCCGAAAACGGATTTTTAGACGGGAGAGCAGGATGGAGAGAATTTACAGGAAGGGCTTTGGCTTTTGTTTGATATCGCACAAATCATTTCAAATGCATCGCATCATAAACAGATCATCCTCTGTGTTCTCTGTGCGCTCTGCGGTTAATTCTGCTGTATTCGGGTTAATTTTGGCTTGTGCGAGTTCGTTGAGGAAGGATGGCAAGTTTGTGATGAGCAGGCTGTCCGAGCGGATTTCCTCCGCCGTTTTGCAAATGAGAATCTGTTTGGAGGCTCCGATGAGCTCGGCGGCTTTTTGAAGTCCCTTGATCATGGCTTTGCTCGGATCGGAGGTGAGTTTGATCTCGACGGCCCAGCGTTGCCCGGACCAATCGAGGAGAAGGTCGGATTCGATGCCATCGGATGTGCGGAAAAAATAGGGCTCGGCGCTCAAACCGAAGAGACCTAGCGAGGCGAGGATTTGTTCGACCACGAAACCCTCCCAACTGTAACCGACCCAGGGCTGATGATAGAGATGCTCGATGTTTTGCACATTCAGTAGGGCATGGAGCAAACCGCTGTCGCGCCAGTAGAGGCGTGGTGTTTTGACAAGGCGCTTGGTGATTTTGCCAGACCAAGGACGCACACGGCGGATCAAAAAAGTCTCCTCCAAAAAATCGCAATATCCCACGACGGTCTTGTGATCGATTCCCAGTGCAGAGCCGAGTTCCGAGGCATTCAGGGGTTGGGCATTCACGGCCGCCAGCATACTCAGCAGGCGACGGGTGCGCTGGGGCTTCGCCGGGAAGCCCCACTCCGGCAAATCCCGCGTTGCCAACAACTCCAAGTAATCTTTTTGCCAGTCGGGAAAGCGCGTGCCATCGAGAATCCCGCTATCCGGAAACCCGCCGCGCAACCAAAGACTCTCCCAACAATCCGTTCCGAGAGGTCCAGATAACTCGGTAAATGTCAGAGGCCCCATCGAAACAAGCCCCATGCGTCCGGCGAGGGATTCCGAAACATTTTGCATGAGAGCGGGCGAGACCGAACCGAGCAGGAGAAAGCGCCCATTGCGCTTGCGGGCGGTATCGATTGCGCTGCGCAGGCGGGGATAAATCTCCGGCGCGCATTGAGCCTCGTCGATGACAACCAACTCATCTCCCCGCGTGAGGCGATCCCACTCCAAATCCAAGCGCAAGGCAGAACCCTGACTCTCCATATCGAAATATCTGCCGCCCAATTTTTTTGCGAGCGTTGTCTTTCCGCATTGCCTCGGGCCTAACAGTGAAACCGCTGGATATTTCTCCAACTTCTCAACCACCAATCTGTGATAGAATCGATCAATCATTTCTTGCATTTTGGTAATAAATTCCCATTTTGCAAGTTTTAATAGGATATTGTATGCAAATTTCTTATGATAATTAATTTATGAAATAATTTTGCTTGTAGGCGAATACGCAGAAGTGCGGTATTTGCTAAAAAAAGCATAGGCCTGCGGAAGTCGGACGACACGGAGGTCGTCACTCCATAGCTCAATTGGAGGGCGCTGCTCCGTCGGCGCCGTGATTTCCTCCGCGCAGGCGGAATGTTTGGCGATGCGGGAGTTGTTCTGTTAGTTAAGAGTTCCATTTTTATGAAAACGAAAAACCTCCTCGAAATTCTTGCCACGCCCAGTCCTTCGGGATGGGAGAAAGACGGTCAGCGGCTTTGGATCAAAAATGTGACTCCGCATGCTGACCGGGTTGACTCGGATCCACACGGAAATGCCTGGGCTGTACTGGAGGGGTCGGATGCCAAGGCTCCGAGGGTCATGCTGGAGGCTCACGCGGATGAGATCGGATTTATTGTCAGGCATATCGATGACAAAGGATTTCTTGCTGTCGGCCCGATCGGAGGCTCGGATCGCACGCTGGCTTCGGCGCGGAGGATCAGGCTTTTTGGATCGAAGGGAGTCGTGCAGGGCGTGATCGGCAATACAGCGATTCACTTGCGGGATACTTCGAAGAACAAACCCGCCGAGTGGAGGGAACTCTTCATCGATGTCGGGGCATCTTCGGCAAAGGATGTCGAAAAGCTCGGCATCCGTGTCGGAACGCCGGCTGTTTTTGTCGATGATGCGATGGAGTTTTCCGATGGACTCATCGTCGGGCGGGCTTTGGACAACCGGATCGGCGGGTTCATTCTGGCGAATATCCTAGCTGACCTCCATGCCGACAAAAAACGGCCTCACGCTTCGACCTATGCCGTCAATGCCGTGCAGGAGGAAATCGGTTGCCGGGGCGCCCAGATGGCGGCGCACCGCATCAGGCCATCTGTCGCGATCGTTTTCGATGTCACCCATGCGACTGACACTCCGGGCATCAATGTGAAGGAACACGGTCTTGTGGAACTCGGCAAAGGCCCAACGATCTCCCATGGGGCGGCAAACCATCCACTTGTCATGCAGCGCCTCATCGAAGTCGCCGAGAAGCATAAAATCCCGCTCCAGCACGAAGCCGTATCGCGCAGCACGAGCACAGATGCCGATGTCATCTACACGAGCCGCGATGGCGTGGCCTGCGGGCTCATTTCGGTGCCACTCCGCTACATGCACTCACCTGTGGAAATAATCTCGCTCGAGGATGCCAAAAATGCAGCAAAGCTTGCGGCGGCATTCATCCGCAGCCTCGAAAAATCCGACACCTTCCGGATGCTCGATTGAGCAGTCATTTGACGGGAGACCGAAACGGGGCCACAGAGGAGTATGATGTTCTGGGAACACCATACGGAACCCCTCGCCTCCGGGCGGGTTTTTGTTGGCAGGGTTTTTCAGCAATTTCTGCTTGGCTTGGTGTTGGTATTTTTTGCGCTCTGCGTGGGAATGGCCGGCTACATGTTAATTGGCAAGCTCAACGGGGTGGATGCCTTTCTTGAGAGTTGCATGTTGCTGAGCGGAGCGGGCCCCCTCTACACCGAGCGCAATTCCTCCAATGCACTGAAGATTTTTTCTTCTCTTTACTCTCTCTTCGGAACGCTTGTGGTGGTGGTGACTGTCGGCCTTCTCGCCACGCCGGTCGTGCATCGGATTTTACACCGCGTTCATTTTAGCCATTCCAAGCAACGCTGAGCACTCAGAGTGCTGCCTGCATTTCGGCGGCAATAGAGCGGAGCGACTCCAGAGGCGATGGAGCACCGGTGATCGGGCGTCCGATGACCAGATAGTCCGCTCCAGCGCGCACGGCATCACCCGGTGTCATGATGCGCTTTTGGTCTCCGACATCGCTTCCCACCGGGCGCACGCCAGGAGTGACAATAACGAGACTGCTGCCGAATTTTTCACGTAGCGGGCGGATTTCGCGTGGGCTTGCCACGATGCCGCGGAGGCCGCATTGATGACCCATATCCGCGAGGTGGAGGACCTGCTCCTCTGCGCTATGCGGCACGCCGACAGCGCGCAGTGCGTCGTCATCCATACTGGTGAGCACACTCACGCCGAGGACGAGCGTTTTCGATTCTTTAGCCGCCACAACCGACTCGGAAACCATCTGTGGACCGCCGCAGAGGTGAATGGTCGTCATATCCACACCCAGGCGAACGGCGGAATGAACGGCCTCGCGGACGGTATTCGGAATGTCGTGAAATTTAAGATCGAGAAAAATCCGCGCGCCGGTGGATTGAAGGCGTGAGACAATCGAGGGCCCTTCGGCTGTGAAAAGCTGGAGGCCGATTTTGAAAAGGCAGCCCTCGCCGGCGAGGGGTTCGACAAGACGGAGAGCTGAGGATGCGTCCGGCGCGTCCACGGCAACAATGATTTTTTCTTTGGCGGATGCGGTCATTCGCAGATAGTTCGAAGCCCATGACAATTGACGCCCCAGCCAAAGTCAACCTCACGCTCCGTGTGCTGGGGCGACGCAATGATGGATTCCACGAGATCGAAACTCTCATGGCGCCGATCACTCTGGCTGATCAGCTGGAGATCAGCCTGCGAACAGACCAAAGCATTCGCCTCACGTGCAGCGATCCGAGCGTGCCATCCGACACCTCAAACCTCGCCCACCGCGCAGCGGAGGCTTTTACCAAGCACAGCGGGCTGAAGTTCGGCGTTGATATCCATATCCAAAAAAACATCCCCCATGGAGCCGGGCTTGGCGGTGGCAGCAGCGATGCGGCGGCGGTGCTTGTGGCGATAGACCGCCTCCTCGCGACAAAAATGCCAGTGGAAGAACTCGAGCGCGTTGCGGCGACGCTGGGTTCGGACATCCCATTTTTCATTCGCAGCCAACCAGCCATCTGCCGTGGCCGAGGCGAGATCATCGAACCTTTCGAGGGATTGCCTCCGGCGTACATCCTGCTGGTTAAGCCGCCGTTTCCTATTCCCACCCCGTGGGCGTATCAAGCTTGGACCAACTCGGAAAAACCCTCAGCAACTTTTCAACAGTTTCATGGTTCAATCCCTTTGATGAACGACCTCGAGGCCCCCGTGTTCTCCAAATATCTCCTTCTGCCCGTGCTGAAGTCGGCCCTGCGAAAGCATCCGGGCGTTTCCGCCGCTATGATGTCCGGCTCGGGATCGACGATTTTTGCCATTCTCCAAGATTCCGCCAAGGGGATTGAAGAATGGATCCACAGCGAGTTCGGCGAATCCTTCCAGACCTTCCGCGTGCGACTGCTCACAGAACGCAGGCACCTTGTGTGATGCACCCCGACGATGCCGAACTCATGCAGCGCACAGCAGCGGGGAATGAACGTGCTTTTGAGCAACTAATCGAGAGGCACCAATCGCTGGTTATCGGTATGATTGCCAAGATGCTTGGGGATGCCAGTGCAGCCGAGGATTTGGCACAGCAGGTTTTCATCCGCGTCTGGCAGGCTGCTCCGCGTTACAAGGCCACCGCGAAATTTACTACATGGTTGCTGACGATCGCCCGCAATCTGGTGTTCAACGAAACGCGGCGGCGCAGTCGAGGGCGGCTTCTCCCGATGGAGCACGAAGATGGAACACCGCGTGAAATTCACGATGGCGGTTCCGTGGAACCTGGACGCAAGCTTCAGGAGAAGGAATTGCAGGACGCCATCGAAATGGCGATCGCCTCATTGCCCGAGCAACAACGCTTAGCCCTGATTCTCCGCCGCTACGAAGACATGGCCTACGAGGAGATAGCCGCCGTTTTGCAAACGACGGTTCCCTCCGTGAAAAGCCTGCTCTTTCGTGCCCGCGAGGAATTGCGATCCAAGCTGGAAAGATTTCTGGACGGGTCTTTCTAACTGCGGCCGATGCTGGTGTAGCGAAAGCCGGCGGCGCGAACGGTCTCAGGAGCGAGGATATTGCGTCCGTCGAAGATGAGCGGCGTGTGCATGACCTTGTGGAGCTCAGCGAGATCGACCGTGGTGAATTCCTTCCACTCGGTGGCGATAATGAGTGCCTCGGCTCCCGTGGCGGCTTCGAGCGGCGAATTTGCCACGCGGGCGCCGTCGATGAGTTTGAACTCAAGGGCTTTTTCGGTGCCTTTGGGATCGTAGACCGTGACTTCGGCTCCCTCCGACACAAGGTCGCGCACGAGATCGATCGCAACAGAGGAGCGCACATCGTCGGTGTCGGGCTTGAAGGTGAGTCCCCAGACAGCGACTTTTTTATCCTTCAGAACCCAGAGGGCCTCGCGAATCTTGTCGAGGAAGCGCTCGCGCTGACTGAAGTTGATTTTTTCGACCTCTTTGAGGAGCGTGAACGGGACGCCCAGATCTTCGCTGATGGCGATGAAAGCGGCGATATCCTTCGGGAAGCAGGAACCACCGTAACCGATGCCGGCATTCAGGAAATTGCGACCAATGCGGCGGTCCATACCGATGCCGTCGGCAACCTTCTCGACATCCGCTCCGCTGGCTTCGCAAATGCGGGCAACGGCATTGATGTAGGAGATTTTGAGCGCGAGGAAAGAGTTCGCGGCATGTTTGATCAACTCGGCGGAGTTGATATCCGTCACAAGCACGGGGGCCATGAATGGCTCGTAGATTTTCTGCATGAGAGCGACGGCCCGCTCGCTGTTGCCGCCGATCACAATGCGGTCAGGCTTCATGAGATCGGGCACGGCGCAGCCTTCGCGCAGGAACTCGGGATTGCTCACCACATCGAACTCGGCGCCAGTTTTGTTGTAACGGCGGATCGTGTCGGCAACCTTCTCGCCCGTTTTGACCGGGACGGTGCTCTTGTCCACAATGACACGGTATTGGCCCTGCTTGAGGACTGCGGCAATCTCGCGGGCCACTTTCTCGATATAGGACAGATCGACGCTGCCATCGGCTTGCGGCGGTGTGGGAACGGCGATGAACACCACATCGGAGTTATCCACGCCCTCCTCGGTGCTCGTGGTGAAATGGAGACGCTTTGCAGCCACATTGCGATGAATCAACTCCTCGAGGCCAGGCTCATAGATTGGAACCTTCCCAGCGAGCAACTGTTGGACTTTTTTTTCATTGTTGTCCACGCAAGTGACAGTGTGGCCGACTTCAGCGAAGCAGGCACCTGAGACCAATCCGACGTATCCCGAACCAATAATGCAGAGTTTCATGTGTTGTTGTTTGTTTTTTTGTAAAAATTAATCAACCGCGCCAGCCGGCTGGTCCGTCGGGCCAGGGCTGAAGTTAAATGGCAGGCTGATCTGAGGGGCGTCCTTGAGCGTCATCATGAAAAGCAAACCATATTCCTGATCCCCACCCTCGTTGTCGCGAACCTCGGCGCCGATGGATGCTACCCAGCTGGTGAGGTCGCGATTGATGAAGTAACGCTGGTATTGCATGACCTGAGACACGAACTCATATTGCTCATAAAGGCTTATGCTCCAGTTGTCATTGATGCGCCAGTAGGCGTAAAAATCGACTTGACTATTGTCGGTAAAGTTCGGATTCCCATCGATATAGCGGTGGCCAACCGAGAAGCGGAAATCACGTGCTGGCATGAAGCTCAGGTTGGTATTCACTTCGGTAAAACCTTCGGTAACCATCGGAATCTGCGAGGCCAAAGAAAGGGAGCTCCAAGGAACGGGATTGAATTGAATAACGTTGAAGAAGTTCGAGATGGGCGCATCCGAGTAAGGATTGTCAAAATTCACATCAACGAACGAATTCAGCGAAAACCACTGGTAGGTGGCGTTGTTGCGCCGTGTCTGCAGGCGCTGACCGACGCCAAGACGCGTAATATTCCAAGTATCGAGCGAGTCGATAGCGGTGAATTGCGGAAAGTCGATGGGCAGGAGCTGAGTGGACTGAACGACGCGGTCGAACTGGTAAATATTTTCGGGGCTCTCGCCCATGTTGTAAACACCCGAGTAGTTCACATAAGGCTCAACGACGTGCCGTAAACCATCGAGGCCAAGCCAGCGGCTTTGCACTTGCTCAAAGGCGCGAGAAACCTTTGTGGAAACGGTGAGACCGTAATTGGCTATGGGGCGGAAGACGCCTCCCTTGGTTTCCAACGTTGGAGAAGGATTGTTGAGAGGGTTGCTATTGTCAGTCTGATCCAGAGTGGTGACTTCGCCCGTGATAGGATCAATAGCCGTATTGCCGGTAGAAGGTGCAACGAATGACCCGCTTTGACTGTAGTAAGTGCCTCGAATACCCACTTTAGGCGTGACATTCAGCCACCCGAGCAACTTTGAGGGGAGCGACCACTGGTGGAAAGTATCGAAGCGCGTGGCCGAGTAGTCGGGGAATTCAGTTTCTCCAAAAGACGGATTATTGGAAAACGCCCGCCGCAGCGAGGCCACACCTGTCTCACCATCGTACTGGACTGGAAGGCCAAAGAAGGGCTGCTGTTTGAAATCAAAAACAAACTCGGGCTTGCGTTCGGTCACATCCTGGAAATCATTCACCTGCCAGCGGCCGAGGAGCGTGAGCGTATAAACTTCATCCCATTTCGTCAGCGAGAGGGAATTGTCCGGCTGAGGGTCTGTCGCGAATTCCCGACGGTAGAAGTCCTCCAGAAAATCGACATCGCTGAGCACATTGATGTCAGCCGTTCCGTAGAAATCATCAGCGAGGAAGAGCCGTTGCTGAAAGGCGACGCGGTAACGGTTCGAGGTTTTTGTTTCCGGCGGCTCACCAGGAGCCTCCACGGAAGTCACATCCTTCGTCTCAAAAACATAGTCACTGCGAAGCTTGCCGAAATTGCGATTCGAAGGCCCGTAGTTCATGTCGAGGTCGAGTCCAGCGGAGGGCCCAAACTCGGTTCGCTCCTCGAAGCGGACCTTGCCGTCAATTCCCGGCGTGATGGGAAACCCATAGCCCAAGAGCAAAAAAGCGCCCCAGCGTGAGTCGTAACCGGGAAGGAACTCGAAGCCACTGCTGTCGAGATTTGCGTAAAGGTAAGGAAACCAAAAAATTGGAGTCTGACCAACATACAGTGTGGAATTTGTGAGAATGACGCGGCTGTCAGGGTAAAATCGCATCGAACGGGGCCGGACGCGAAAATCCGGCTGCGACGAGTCGTGTGTGGTCATCGTGGCATCACGAATCCGGAATTCTTTGGGTGAAACGGCTCGGAAATTGAAAGCCCGAAAAAACATCGGGTATTGTGAACCGGAGAACTCAAGGGCCCGCATTTGCTTGCTCTCAAGGTTGAACAAGGCGCGCTGGCCGGTGAGCAGCTGATCAGGGGTGTAAACACGGATATTCCCGACCAGTAAGACGTCGCGCGTGTCAGGGTTGTATTCCGCATAGTCGCAGAAGATGCTGTATTTCCCGTAGTGGATCTGGACATTGTCCTCCGCGATGGCCACGCCTTGGTCGAAGCGCGTATTGCCATCCGCCGTGATCTCCACAGGCGAGTCGCCGAAGCTGCCGAACTGGGCACGAAGGGGGGTGAGCGCAGCAAGCAGACACAGACTGAGAAGGAACTTTCTCATTGGAGGGGCGACACTAAAGATCCACTTCGTTGATATCAAGGGCGGAGTTAGTCGCCGTAGCCATTCGGGTGTTTCACATGCCAAGCCCAAGCACTTTCCACGATGGGCACGATATTTTGGAAGCGCGGGATCCAGCCAAGTTCCGCTCGAATTTTGTCCGAGGCGGCGATGAGGCGCGGCGGATCGCCAGCGCGGCGGGGTTTTTCGACAGCCTTGATGTCGCAACCGGTGATTTTTTTGCAGGTTTCAATCACCTCGCGCACCGATGTTCCTCCGCCAGTGCCCAGATTGTAAAAATCACTTTTCTCAGACTGCACGGCCAAGATGTGGGCCTCGGCGAGATCCAGAATATGAATGTAGTCGCGAATGCAGGTGCCGTCCGGCGTTGGGTAATCGGTTCCAAAAATATCCACCGACTCGCGCTGGCCGAGGGCTACTTTAAGAATGTTGGGAATGAGGTGCGTCTCGATGCGATGGTCTTCGCCGAACTTTTCGGAGGCACCGGCCGCGTTGAAATAGCGCAGGGAGACGAAAGAGAGCTTATGAATTTCGCGATACCAACGAAGAATCGTCTCGAACATGAGCTTGGACTCACCGTAGGGATTGATCGGACGCTGGGGCAGCGACTCGTCAATCGGCATCTGCTCGGGAATTCCAAATGTGGCGCAAGTGGAGGAGAAGACGAATTTTTTAACCCCGAACTCCACCGCCATGTCGAGGAGGTTGATGCCAGAGGACACATTGTTGCGAAAATATTTCGATGGATTTTCCATCGACTCGCCAACGAGAGCATTGGCGGCAAAGTGCATCACGGCGTCGGGTTTCACCTCGCCAAAGGCATGCTGTAGAACCGAACGGTCAGCGAGGTCGCCTTGATAAAAGTCCGCTCGGGAATCCACCGCTTTGGCATGGCCCTCGGTGAGGTTGTCAAAAACGGACACCTTGAATCCCCGGTTAATGAGTTCCTCAACGCAGATACTGCCGATGTAACCGGCTCCGCCTGTGACTAATATTTTTTTCATTTTTAGTTGTGAGAATTAAATGTTTTCGATTCCAGCGCCAATCAAATCCCCCGCCCGCTCATCGCGGAGAGCGGCGGTAGATCCAGATGCTTTGAAGGATGGCAAAACTCAGAAGTGTGATCATTACGAAAGAACCGCCGTAGCTGATCAGCGGCAGGGGGAGGCCAGTAATAGGCGTAATGGATATGGTCATGCCGAGATTCATGAAAGTGTGAGTGAAAAGCAGCATCGTTATTCCAACTGCAAGCAGGCGCCCGAGGTCATCCTCCGCATTGATGGCTATACCCAGCATGATCAGAAAAAGCAGTGCCAGCGCGGAAACAAGCAGGACAGCACCTAGGAATCCATGCTGCTCGCCCATAACGGAAAAGATGAAATCGTTATGAACAATCGTGTGCGGCAAAAAACCGAGGGCGTTGAGAGAATTTGGCGACTTGTAGCCCTTTCCGGCCCATCCGCCGGAGCCGATCGCGACAAGGGATTGGGTGATGTTCCATCCATCCCCGAGCGGGTCTGCTTCGGGATCGAGAAAAGTTGTGATGCGCGAGTATTGGTAGGGTTTGAGGCCAAAATGGACTACCAGGGGAATTAGCGCCAGCCCGATGACAAGCATGAGAATCAGCCAGCGTTTGGGGATGTGCCCGACAAACATCATAGCCAGTAGAACTGGCACCCAAACGATGCAGGATCCAAGGTCCGGTTGGATTAAGATCATCAACCAAGGTGCGCCAACGATGGCTCCGCAGCAGAGGATGCGCAAGAATGCCGGCATAACCCTCGTATTTGAGAGAAAGACGCTGAGGGTCAGGATGCCTGCGATGATCGCGAGCTGCGAAGGCTGGAAACTCATGGGGCCGAGATCGAGCCAACTGCGCGCCCCGTATCGTTTTTCCCCTATGAACATTGTGGCCACAAGACCTATAATGCTTGCCACGTAAAGTGGAATGGCGCCGAATCTTACCCATCGGTAATCAATAAGTGAGACGATAAAAAACATCGGCATGCAAATCACTATCCAGATGAGCTGGGACTTGGCAAAATCCTGATCCCGCATCCATGTCGCGCTATGGATAGCATAAATCCCGTAAGCCAAGAGACCCATCATCAGGCCGAAGAGCGGCCAGTTCATTCGCAGGAAATGTCGGAGCAGAGGATGCATCAGGCCATGGACGGGACAGCCGAGAGAAGGGTCTTCGTGTATTCGTTTTGAGGATCGTTGTAGATCGCATCGGCGCTGGCCGACTCCACAATTTTTCCATGGTGCATAACGAGCACATGGTTGCTGATATGTTCTACGACGGCGAGGTCGTGTGCGATGAATAAGTAGGCGATGCCGAACTGCTCCTGCAGGTCCTGCAGCAGATTCACGATCTGGGCTTGCACACTCACATCCAGTGCGCTCACCGGTTCGTCACAAACAATGAAGCGCGGTTCCACCGCGAGCGCCCTGGCGATGCCAATGCGCTGGCGTTGTCCGCCGCTGAACTCGTGCGGATACCGCCGCATCATATCGGCCTTAAGGCCAACCAAGCGCAAAAGATCGGCCACGCGTGAGGCGCGGTCGGAACGGTTCATTTTCGGGAAATGGATTTCCAGCGCCTCTCCGACGATCTCGCCAATCGTGAAGCGTGGGTTCAACGAGCCGAAGGGATCCTGAAAAATCATCTGCATCTCACGGCGCAGCGGACGAAAGTCACGTTCCGACATGGGCAAAATATCGCGCCCTTCGTAGACAACACGGCCCGATGTCGACGAGATGAGTTTAAGAATCGTGCGGCCGACCGTGGTTTTTCCGCTACCGCTCTCGCCGACGAGCCCGACCGTGCAGCCTGACTCGATGGTGAAAGAAACATCATCCACCGCTCGGATGTCTCCGACTTTCCGGCGCATCACGCCTCCCAGCACGGGAAACCATGTCCGTAGATTCTGAACCTCCAGCAAAGGCATATTAGAAGATGACATGGACAAGGGTTGTTTGTCACCTGTCATCATGGGAACCTCAGAAGCATGTTTCCAAAAAAAGAAATCTCTCCGCAAGGATGGACCTCACGGAGAGAAGATGAAAAATCGCAAAAGTCCCAGACTATTTGACCAATCCTGCAGCAGAAAGTGTTTTATAGGCCCCGTTTTTCGACATCGTTTTGAAGGCACGCGCAGTGGCTTTGACAGTCACAAATTTTTTGAGTTCGGGAACCCAGACGCGTTTGGTTTTGAGATTCGGCTCGAAGTACCGAGGAGTCACCGCAGTGACATGCATGCCGATACCGCCTTTTTTCTTCGCGAGACCGCGACGATGGATTTTGGATCCGCGAACGGGCTTGGCCCCAGTGATGCTGCACTTTCTAGACATAAGATGGACGTGTGAAAGTAGGGAAACTTTCCGGGGAGTCAACACTTTCGTTGAAATTTTTGAGATTTTTCTTGGCCATCAAGCATCCCCCTTGGCGCGTTCGAGTCTCAGAGCATTCGCA
This sequence comes from Terrimicrobiaceae bacterium, assembly GCA_044344595.1. GTDB lineage: Bacteria > Verrucomicrobiota > Verrucomicrobiia > Chthoniobacterales > Terrimicrobiaceae > UBA967. The sequence goes on along the minus strand of JBIJCR010000001.1, from coordinate 27,668 downwards.
ATGACGCAGACGGAACTCATGCTCATGGCAGCACCGGCCAGAATGGGACTAAGCAAAAGACCAAAGAACGGATAAAGCGCACCGGCAGCAATGGGGATTCCAAGCGCGTTGTAGAGAAAGGCAAAGAAGAGATTCTGACGAATGTTCCGCATCGTCTCCCGACTCAGGCGGATGGCCTGAGTGATGCAACGCAGGTCGCCTTTAACAAGTGTAATGCCGGCACTTTGAATAGCGACATCGGTTCCATTTCCCATAGCAATCCCGACATGTGCCTCGCTGAGCGCCGGAGCGTCATTGATACCATCGCCCGCCATCGCCACGCATTCCCCGTCGGCACGAAGTTTTTTGATGAAAGCCGCCTTGGTGAGAGGCTCGATACCCGACTCGAAAGAATCCAGCCCGAGTTGCCGGGCGACAGCGGCAGCCGTGCGTTCGTTGTCACCAGTGAGCATCGTTATTTTCAAGCCCATCGCATGGAGATCCGCCAACGCAGCGGCACTTGTCGCTTTGATGGGATCGAAAACAGCAATCAACCCATAGGCCACTCCGTTGCCACCAATAAAGAGAACAGATTTACCGTCATCTTGGAACTTTGTCGCCAGAGTTTCGAGAGGCTCGAGGCCGGTAATCTTTTGGATCCTCAAAAACTCGGCCTTTCCAACCACAATTCTGCGACCCGCAACATCCCCGAGCACGCCGCCTCCGGCTTCAGCGTGGAAGTTGGTGGTCGGCAGAAGAGAAATATCCTTCGCTCCTCGCACAACTGCATCCGCAAGCGGATGCTCGCTGCGTTGCTCAAGAGATGAGGCAAGCTGGAGCACTTCTTTTACATCCATGCCATCCACTGGGATTATGTTCACAAGCTGAGGGCGTCCCTCGGTGAGAGTGCCGGTTTTATCCACTACAAGCGTCGTGACTTTTTCCAATTCTTGGAGTGTGGCGGCATCCTTCACCAGCACGCCCTCGCGTGCACCACGGCCCACCGCGACCATGATGGACATCGGCGTGGCGAGGCCGAGAGCGCACGGGCACGCAATGATCAGGACGGCCACGGCATTCACGATGGCATGGGCGAGTCTAGGCTCCGGACCAAACCAGATCCACGCGAGGAATGTGAGCATAGAAACCGCCAGCACGACTGGAGCGAAAATTCCGGCTACCTTGTCGGCAAGACCCTGAATCGGAGCCCGTGTGCGCTGGGCATCAGCGACCATTTGCACAATGCGGCCGAGCAACGTGCCGGCGCCGACTCGCTCCGCGCGCATGACGAATGTCCCGGAGCCATTCAAAGTGCCTGCAGAAACCCTGTCGCCAGTGTTTTTTTCAATCGGTAACGACTCGCCAGTGATCATCGACTCATCGATGCTTGAGTACCCTTCAATGAGCACTCCATCAACCGGCACGCTGTCGCCCGGCACCACGCGCAACAGGTCGCCTGCCTGAACCTGCGCGAGGGGAATTTCACACTCTCCGGCATCCGTGAGCTTCCGCGCAACAGGCGGTGTGAGATTCAGCAGGGCTCGAATCGCGCCTCCAGTCCTGCTGCGCGCACGCAGCTCGAGTACTTGGCCGAGGAGGACAAGCGCAATGATCACAGCTGCGGATTCGAAGTAAACAGGAGCCTTGCCACCATGCCGCGACGAATGGGGAAATAAATCGGGAGCCAGCATGGCAGCGGCGCTCATGAGAAATGCCGCCCCCACTCCGAGCGAGATGAGGGTGAACATATTCAAATGCCCGCTTGCAAGCGAACGCCACCCACGGAGAAAAAACGGGAGACCACACCAGCACACTACTGGCACAGACAGCAGAAACTGCAGCCAGCGCGACATGTCGCTATCGCCGAAGGCTGCCGTTGCAGGAACGATGTGTGCCATCGCCAAAAAAAACACAGGCAAGCCAAAAAGGACGGAGACCACAAAGCGCCGCGTCATATCGTCCAGTTCCCCGCTCCCGGAATCATCCCCTGTCGCATCGAGTGGCTCGAGTGCCATGCCACACTTTGGACAGTCCCCTGGCACCTCCTGCCGCACTTCAGTGTGCATCGGACAGGTGTAAATGGCATTTTGAGAGAGGGGCGTTTCCTCAGCCGGAGGCTTCAAAAACTTTTGTCTGCAATGATCGCAACAAAAGTAGAACACCTCTCCCCCGCGCTCTCCGCGAAGGCCGGTGGATTCGTCCACCTCCATGCCACAGACCGGATCGATTGCCATTTCAGGAATACTCGATGATCGTCCCTGCAAATGCGAGGCCGGGATTACCTTTTAGCGCTGTGCATCGTTCGTTCCTGAAGTTCGACTTGGCGCTTCTTTAGCGAAGCCTCCACGGCGGTTTGAAGCTCCTTTCGAGTGAATGGCTTGAGGATGTATTCAAAAGGCCCCGCAAAAACCGAGCGCTTCATGGTTTTTTCATCCGCATGGGCCGTCAGAAAAACAACCGGTGCACCAGTCCGCCCTCGAATCGCCACTGCGGCGGTGATGCCATCAAGCACACCCTTCAGAGTTATATCCATGAAGACGACATCCGGGTGCAATTCCCCTGCAGCACGCACGACATCCTCGGCCGTATCGGTGATCCCAACCACATCGTAGCCGAGCGAGACGAGTTCGCTTTTCAAGGCTGCAGCGGTGATCGCTTCGTCTTCGGCGATTAATATGCGTGAAGGTTCCATATTAAGAATTTCGCCCTGCCCCAGTAGTTTTCAAGGCGGGCTCAAGGGAAAACCCCACCACCACACGGGTTCCTCCTCCGGGATTGTTTGTAAATTCCGCTTCCCCGCGAATCTGCCTTGCAAGAGCCTGCGCGAGGTTCATGCCCATGCGGCCGCTTTGCAGAGCGTCGAAGTTCACGGGGAGGCCAACACCGTTGTCACTGACGACCACTGTGTTTGTCGTGCCGGCGTGGAGTTCCACACTGATGCTACCGGTCTTGCGGCCGGTGAAAGCGTGTTTGAGCGAATTAAGAATCAACTCGGTGGCAAGCAAACCGAGCGCCTGCGAAGTATCCACATCCAACTCCAGTGGCTCGATTTTTTTCTCTAGAGTAAGCTGGCATCCCGCCGGCGTGTGGGAATGCAGAAGCGTCTCCGCGATTTCGGCGAGGTTTTTTCCGAATTCGATCCGCTGAAGGTTACCCGAAGAGTACAGCTGTTCATGGAGACGGGCCATGAATTGGATTCTTTCGCGGCACTCGGAAAAAATCTGGGCCGCCTCGGCATCCTTCAATTTCGATGCCTGAAGCAAGAGCAGGCTGGATATAATTTGCAGATTGTTTTTTACCCGGTGGTGAATCTCTTTCAAAAGATTCTCCTTCTCCTCCAAACTGGCGTGGTTTTTTTTCTCAGCCTCGCGATGTCTGTATAGGCCGCGCAGAATCACGGTCAGCGCCAGAACGACGATAGCTATAACCAATACGCCGCTAGCCACCATCGCATACATAAGACGCTCGGATTCAGTTTTTCTCTCCAGAATACGTCCATGCAGGATTTGATGCTGTTCGGAACCAAAATCCTGAAACGCGGCCGTGATCTGCTGCATAACGAGATCGCCCTTGCGGTGAATTGGATTCTGCCCGCCCGATCCGCGCTCATAGGCTAAGTAGGACTCGTTAAGGAGATCCAACCAACGACGAATCAAACCACCGATACGATCGAGCTCCCTGAGCATTTTTTCATTACCCGCAGCCGTGCCGAGGAGATTCGCAAAACGCTCATCCATGATTGTAGAGGATTTTTTTAAGTATTCATCACGCTTCACCGAGTTGCCGGTAATGACATAGCTGCGAAGCGCGGACTCCGCTGCCCGGAGTTCAAGTTGCAGATCTTTTACCAGGTCAAGCTGACCGTGTTTCACATCAACCCAGACTATGGAATCGAGAAGGTTACGGCTTGTGATATGGGAAAACCAACTGTTGACTGCAAAGAGAAGCATGAGGACGACAAAGGCGGTCGAGGCAACGGCCTCCAGTCGTTTTTTGGAAATCTTCGGAGCAAATTCTCTCATCAGGATGTTTGGTGTCTGCAAAAAACATCCGCCATGCTGAAGCGATGGCAAATCCCTCTGCTGCTCAGGCAACCTTGAAAAGTCGCGCAAGAGTGCGGAAGGGGAAAAACAAAATCTTTAAAAGAACACCGACCAGCGTTGCCAAGGCGTTCATCGGAATCCGGGCAGTTCGAATTGCTGGTTGCAGACAGTCCCGCAAAAGCGAACTCCTCATGTAGGCAATCGAGACACCGATAATCAACATGATGCCTATGAACTTCTGCCACGTTGTGACATGCACCGGTCCTGGCAGGATTTGAATGCCCGAATGCGGATCACTCAGCAGTTCGTAAACGAGAATAAATCCAACATACCCCACGAGAACGAACGCCGTGTGCTCGAGGATAGGAAATTTTTCAATGAGCCGGATACAGGCCCCTGCCACAAACCGGAGTGCAAGAATCCCGATGAAAACGCCAGTGCACACAACCCAGAGTTTCGGGCTCATCGCGACTGCAGCGACCACATTGTCCACGCTCAGGCTAAGATCCATGATCTCGATGGCTGCAATCGTCCCGAAGAACCCGCGCTGTGCCATTTTTGAGGGTTCCGTACTTTTCTTGTCCCCCGAACCATGAAAGTGGTCGCACATGAGATAAACCAAATACGCCGCACCGCAGATTTTGAGCCATGGGTTTTCGATAATCCATGCTGCGAAGGCGAGGCAGAGCCCGCGAAAGAAATACGCGCCGATGATGCCAAATTTGAGCGCGAGATACTTTTGGCGGCCTGGCAGATGATTCGCCATCGCGGCAATCGCGAGGGCATTGTCCACGCTCAGCAACCCCTCGATAATGATCAGCGAAACAATGACCGGCAGCGCCTCGATGAGTGCCGCCGAGGTTGGAAACGATATGTTTGCAATCATTTCGTTGAACCCGGCTGGCATGTGGACACCTTACCAACTAGAAAAATCGAACCCATGAAAAAATGGCGCACACGTGGGAGGCACCGCTACACTGAAAACCTTCAAACAGCGACGATGATCTCCGATGCAACGGTGTGGTTGTGAGAAAATTTTCTGGATGCCCGCTGCCACACTGTGGGCCAGATAATCCAGACCGCTCACGGCGGCAGTTACTGCAATGTGCCCCCAACAGCAAGGAAGCCAGCGCGGCTCGCTCATGGCCCTTCGCACCGCGAAAAGCGGCAAGAATGCCGGGCAGCAATTTTGATGTTGCACGAAATTTCCCGATTGCAAAGGCACGCAGCGAGTCTGATTCGACTCAGCTTTCGAGGATCGGCGGACAGCTGCAAAACACATGGCGGTCGCCGTGGACATTGTCGATGCGGGCGACACTGGGCCAGAACTTGTGCTGGCGAAGCCATGGCGCAGGCCATGCGGCTTGGGAGCGCGAATACGGACGCGTCCACTCATCACTTGTGACACAGGCGGCCGTGTGCGGGGCGTTTTTAAGCGGGTTATTTACGCGGTCGAGCTTGCCGGATTCGATGGCGACCAGTTCGGCGTGAATCGTGAGCATGGCGTCGCAGAAGCGGTCGAGTTCCGCTTTGGACTCGCTCTCGGTGGGCTCGACCATGAGAGTCCCAGCAACCGGCCAACTCATCGTTGGGGCATGGAATCCAAAATCCATGAGGCGCTTGGCGACATCTTCGACTTCGATTGCAGCGCGTTGCTTCCATTCGCGCAGATCAAGGATGCACTCGTGTGCGACGCGGCCGGATTTGCCTTTGTAGAGGATCGGGAAATGCCCACCGAGTCGTGCAGCAATGTAGTTTGCGCTGAGGATTGATACGGCTGTGGCATTGCGGAGAGCGCGGGGGCCCATCATGGCGATATACATCCAGGAAATAACCAGAATACTCGCGCTGCCGAGATTTGACTGCGACACGGGGCCAACGGTGTTACTTTTTTTCAGCGGATCGCCGGGGAGGAAGGGGGCGAGATGCTTGGCGACACCGATGGGACCTACGCCGGGACCACCACCACCATGGGGAATACAGAAGGTTTTGTGGAGATTCAGGTGGCAGACATCGGCTCCGAAATCACCCGGACGGCACAAACCGACCTGCGCGTTCATGTTGGCGCCGTCCATGTAAACCTGGCCTCCGGCGGAGTGGATGATTTCGCAGATGTCGCGGATGCCCTCCTCGAACACGCCATGAGTCGAGGGATAGGTCACCATGACCGCAGAGAGTTTTTCGCGGTGGAGATCGGCTTTCGCGCGGAGGTCAGCAAGATCGATGTTACCGCTGGCGTCGCAGGCGACAGGGACGACCTGCATTCCGACCATGACCGCGCTGGCAGGATTGGTGCCGTGCGCGGAAGTCGGGATGAGGCACACTGTGCGGTGGGCATCGCCTCGCGATTGGTGATAGGCGCGAATGGCCAAGAGACCAGCGTATTCGCCTTGGGAACCGGCATTCGGCTGGAGCGAAACGGCAGCAAAGCCTGTGATCTCGGCAAGCCACTCCTCAAGCTGGCGGGCCATTTTTTGATAGCCGCGCGATTGATCGGCAGGGGCGCAGGGATGAAGGGCGGAGACGGAATCCCATGTCACCGGCAACATCTCGGAGGTCGCGTTGAGTTTCATCGTGCACGATCCGAGAGGGATCATCGATGTCGTAAGCGAGAGATCCTTCGCATCCAAGCGTCGGATGTAACGCAGCATCTCGCTTTCGGTGTGGTAGGTATTGAAAACCGGATGCGTCAGGAATGGAGAGGTGCGGCGGGGTGTTTCGGCGGGGGATTCCGCAAAGGAGGCTTCGAAAATTTTCAGGAGCGGCTCGATGCTGGCCGTGGTTTCGTCGAGCGAAATGGCGACCGTGGATTCATTGAGCAGGCGGAGATTGATTCCCCCTGCTGCGGCACGGGCGATCAGGGCGGATGCGGATTCGTTTTTCGGAGTCACACTGACCGTATCGAAGAACGCGGCGTGATGCACGGTGTGGCCGGCCTTTTTGAGCGACTCGGCGAGGTTCGCAGCATGGCGATGCACGCGCCCGGCGATGGCACGAAGTCCCTCGGGGCCGTGGTAAACGGCATACATCGAGGCCATCACAGCGAGTAAAACCTGGGCGGTGCAGATGTTGCTCGTCGCCTTGTCGCGGCGGATGTGCTGCTCGCGGGTTTGGAGCGTGAGGCGCAGGGCGGGATTTCCGGCGGCGTCTTTCGAAACACCCACAAGACGGCCGGGAAGACGGCGTTTGTGCTCGTCGCGTGTGGCCAAAAAGGCCGCATGCGGACCTCCAAATCCAGGAGCCACACCGAAGCGCTGGCTCGATCCGATCACGACATCCGCCCCACATTCGCCGGGCGGCTTGAGAAGCGTGAGCGCAAGCAGATCTGTAGCTACGATCGCCAGCGCGCCCGATGCGTGGATGCGTGCTACGATATTTTCGAGATCGCAGATCGAGCCGTCAGTGGCGGGATATTGAAAGACGGCCGCAAAAACAGGCTCTTGCGGGCCATGCTCAGCGGGACCAGTCAGAATCCTGATACCCAGGGGCTCGGCACGGGTTTGCAAAACGGCGAGAGTTTGCGGATGGACATGGTCTGCCACGAAGACCGCGTCACCGCCTTTTATGTCCTGGCACAGCGCCATGGCTTCTGCGGCGGCAGTGGATTCGTCGAGTAGTGAGGCGTTGGAAATCTGCATCCCGGTCAGGTCGCAAACCATCGTTTGGAAATTCAGAAGCGCCTCGAGGCGACCTTGGGCGATCTCGGCTTGATAAGGCGTGTAGGCGGTGTACCAACCGGGATTTTCGAGGATGTTTCGACGAATAACCGCAGGCGTGTGCGTGCCGTAAATGCCCATCCCAAGGTGGTTCGTGGCGATTTGATTCTCGGCCATCATCGCCTTCAGCTCTGCCAAAGCCTCCTCCTCCGAACGAGCGCTAGGGAGATTCAACTCACGCTGCAAGCGAATCGCCGAAGGCACGGTCTCGTCGATCAACGCATCCAGCGACGGCACGCCGATCGCAGCGCTCATGCTTTCGATTTCAGTGGATGAGGGTCCGATATGGCGTTTGGCAAATGCGGTCATGCTCCGATCTGCTCCCTGTAGGCGGCTGCGTCTTTGAGGGCGGTGAGTTCGGTGGTATCAGCGATGCGGATTTTAAAAATCCAGCCCGCACCGAAGGGGTCGGTATTGAGCAGCGAGGGGTCGGCTTCGATCGCCTCGTTGCGCGCGACGACCTCGCCGCCGACCGGCGCGTAGATGTCGCTGGCGGCTTTCACGGATTCGACGACAGCGGCGACATCTCCGGCTTTCACGGATTTTCCAATCGCAGGAGGCTCGGAAAAAACGATGTCGGTGAGTTCGGCTTGGGCGTGGTCGGTGATACCGACGGTTCCGGTGTCGCCCTCGACAAGAATCCACTCGTGGGAGGTGGCGTAGCGCAGGTTTTCAGGAATGTTCATGGTTTTTTGTAGAATGGTTTTTTGACGATTTGGGCGCGGAACCGGCGATCGCGGACTTCGATGTCGACCATCTGGCCAATATCGCAGTAGGCAGGTGGCAGATAGGCCATGGCAATGCCGTAGCCGAGGCTGGGAGAAAGGGCGCCGCTGGTGGTCTCGGTGACCGGCTCGCCATTGGCATAAACCTTGTAGTGCGGTCGAACGGGCGGAGCCTTGTCGAGGACGCGGAGGGCACAGAGCTTGTGGGGAAGGATGGAAGCTTTCTGGGCAAGAAGGGCATCACGACCGATAAAAGCAGGCTTCTTCAGATCGACGAAAAATCCCAAGCCAGCCTCGAGCGGAGTGCGGTCTGGCGAGAGATCGGAGCCATTGAGCGGGTAGCACATCTCGAGGCGTAGTGTGTCGCGCGCACCGAGTCCGCAGGGGGTCGCTCCCGCATCGAGAGCGGCTTGCCAAGCAATGGCGGCTTCTGTGGCGGGCATGACCCATTCAAATCCCACCTCGCCGGTGTAGCCTGTGGTCGCAATGAATGAGCGGCCGGGCTGAATTTCCTCGACCCGATTGCGCTCTGCAGGCATCGGGCGCTGGAAGAGTTTTTCAAAGACCGACGCGGCTTGAGGTCCTTGAATCGCAAGAGCGGCGAATTCAGCACTGCGGTCCTCGAAATGAACACCAGGCGCCGCATGTTTGCGCAGCCAAGCGGCATCCTCCGGGATTTTAGCGGCATTCACGATGAGGAGATAATTTTCCTCCCCGAGGCGGTAGGCGATGAGATCGTCAATCACCCCACCACGTTCATTGAGGAGGATTGTGTATTGGGCATGGCCAACCGGAAGTGCGGTAAGACTGTTGGTGAGCAAACCATCGAGCCAAGCCGTGGCCCCGGGTCCGCTCACAAAAAATTCTCCCATGTGGGAAATGTCGAAGACGCCGCAGGCTTCGCGGACGGCTTTGTGCTCTTGAAGAATCCCTGTATATTGAACGGGCATTTCCCAGCCTGCGAATTCGACCATGCGGCCGCCGGTGGCAAGATGTTGGTCGAAAAGTGGAGTTCGCATAAGCCAACAAACTATGAGCAATAGAATGCCCTGCGCGAAGGAATTTTTTTACGCTCAATAAAAACGATCACCTGCTCAAACCACAGGCATCTTCCAATCGTAAGCCGCGCAGACGGACGAAGGCGATGCCCTAACTTGACAAACGCTAAGAATGGATCAGACAGTAAATTGAAAGTGGCATAGCTTCTGCCACTGCCCTATAAAATTCCCCACCACTTTTTGTCTTTGGATATCGCTTAATAATTTATCTGCCCCTGTCGACAAATTCGATTCACAAGCCTATGCTTTTCAATTTCCCCCAAATCCTATCTCTTTTACTTCCAACGATTCTAGCCACAGCATTCGCTGCATCGCCCCCACTTGCCGTGGATATTCCGAGTCGCTGCGAATTTTCCCTCCAGATTCCGCCCAGGCTTCAATGGGATGCAAATTATGGTTATTGCGGAGAGACGAGTTTCGTCTCTGCCGGCCTATTTTTCGGTCAATATTGCTCACAATATGAAGCCCGGCGATTGGCTTCGCCGGGAGTGCGCCAGTCGCTTGAAATCAGCCAACTTTTGCTGGGCGCTTCTGGAGGCGGCAGAGTCACTAATAACGATGAACTTGCTGCTAAATCCATGCGCTTACAATATGAGGCATGGCATGCTCGCCCCACTGAAACAATCGCATTTTTGGGCTGGGTGAAAAAAAATATCTCGGAAGGCTATCCCGTTATCATAGGCGTTTTTAATAACCAATCCGCTTTTGGAAAAGATAACTTTCCATTTCCGGATACTACTTATGATCATATTGTTCCCGTTTTTGCATTCGGTTCAAATAAATTTTAGATAATCGATCTGTAGCCTATGAATCTGATGTTATTCATTTCAGCGATAATGGCCTTTATTCATGGACTAACTACATGCCTTATCACTTCAGCTATCGCCTCGATTCGTTTCAACAATCCCGTAGCGGTGCTAATAATCCAAAATCGCCAATATACTCAGTCAAGCTTGGCCGAGGAGCGAACTATGGCATTGCAATTAAGGGCGTAGCCGATCGGGACGGGGTCACCATTCCGGTGATGCTTACAACTAATACGAATGTTGAAAATCCTGCAATGCTGGATAAATCGAGCAATGCCCCTAAAGCGATTCCGTTGGAATTAACTGTCCGGGTTAGTGTTCCGAATCAGAACGAATCTTACAACCTCTACATGTATGATCAATTTCAAAAGGTGCCGGAAAGCCAGTTCAATTCTTTGGCGTCAAAAGCAGTGAAGGTCTGGAAAATTCCGCCACATTCCGGCCCATTCTACGAAATCAAAGTCCCCATTCTTTCAAATGCGGTGGCCGTTTTCCGTGCAGTCTCTACAAAGGCGCCTTAATTTCATACTTTTTGAATATGTTACGAAATGTAAAAAAAATTGTGAGTCAACGTAATAAAGTGAAACCTTACAACGATTCAAAGCAATTGGCCGAGATGTTTTTAAGCTATGCCTCCGGCAGTCATTCCGGGACCAGGGCGTTCGTGAATCATGATATGGTAGTGGCGTTCAACTCAACGGGCAAAAGCGTGCAGGCCTAAATAAGACTACATACAGCACATGCACCAATGAGCACGGCAACACCTGGCGAGGGATTCCGGCTTTTGGTGGCCATGGGCTCTAAAAAAACACCAAGACCCCCCAGTGCTGTAGCCCCCGTGACTGTGATGAGCAAGAAGAGCTGAGAGAAGCCGAAAACGATATAACGTGCCGGACAAAAAAGACAACTGCAGTTTGAATTAATGGCTATGGAAGCTTCATCACGGCAAAGTGGGTTCTGTCGACCTTCGGTCGCAGCAGCCGATGGAGCAAGGCGCTCAGCTGAAAAACCTTCATCGACGAGTATGAACGGGCCGAAGTGTTGGAGAGGCTTGGTTGGCAAATCTGCGTCCTATCGCTGCAAAGAATTATCGCCAGCAAGAAATACATTCGCCGCCCAAAGGACATCGCCCATCTTCCACTCCTGAACCAAACGCTGAAATTGAAAAAGCAATCCGCCGACTAGCTACCGAAGCCGCGCCAGAAACGCCTCCGTCTCCTTGGCATTGTCATGCATCTCCGCGACGAAGCGGGCGCACCCAGTCTGCATCCGCTCTAATTCTCCCGCATCGGCTATCATGCTCCGCGCATCGGCCTTGAGCTTCTCAAAATCCCCTGCGGCATAGCACCCCAGCCCGAATCGCTCGAAAATCCCATCCGGATTCACCGCCAGCGAAAGCAAAGCCGTTCGCCCCAGCCCCGCCTGGATGAAGCTGTTCGGCCACCCCTCCCACTCCGAGGTGTTCACAAAAACCCGCGCCGCATCGTAGTGGCTCTGGATTTCGTGATAGGGGACTTTTTCGATGAAGCGCAAATTAGGCAGAGTCGCCGCCCGCTTGGCCACACTGTCCCAAAGGCCCACATCCTCACGCGGACACACCATTTCAAAAGAGCTGCCAGGCAAGGCCTCCACCAAATCGAGAAAAATGTGTGGCCGCTTCACTGGCTGGCATCGCGAAACCCAAAGGAAATCCACATTCTTCGCCCCCGCAGGCTCAAACGCTCTGGGCAGGATGAGATTTCGATACATCCCACAACTCCAGCCCCTCTTCGCAAAAAGCGCACGCTGATGCTCGGTCATGGCGTAGCGGAGATCGCACTGCGCCACACCCCACTCGAACAACCCACCGCGCAACGGATTCTCCCGCCGAAAGTCACCCGTCAGTTCGCTATCCAAGCCGCAAATAAACCCCGCGCGATACCGCAACACGCCACGCATCGCCACCACGATAGCCATCCACGCCGTCCACCCTAAAAGAAACACCCAGTCGGGCTTCTCCTCGCGGATCACCGAGAAAACCCTCGGCACTGCCCCAAGCATCTCCACCGGATTTCCACTATGAAATTTCCCACCGGTGCGAATTTTGACTCCCTCAAAATAAGTCCCGTCTCTCTGCCCAGTATCTCCTCCAACAATCACCACCTCGATCCCCCGTCCCGCCAATTCCCGAGCCAAAAGCGCAACTTGCAATTCCGCCCCGCCTGAAACCCGCGTCGCGCTTTTTTCTAAAACCAAATGCGCATAGCTCGAGAGAAAGAGAATTTTCATACGATGGACAATCCCCCGCGCACAGCAATCATCGAACGGAGGAACTTTGTTCCGAGCAACCCATCGGCAAAGGCCAGCGGCAACGCCGCCGCCAAGGCCGGATTGCGCAGCGGTGAAATGGCCATTGATTGGAGCGCGCATGCGACCCCCTTTCGATTCCGCGAATGCCGAAAAAAACATCGCGCTGTGTTTTCCCAATGTTGCGATTCCACGCGGCGGCGGACATCTGGAGACTGGATTTCCGCAAGGTGCTTTTTCAGAAACCGCTTCATCGAGTCGTGCGTATGGTCCGGGTTCGAAGGGCCATTTTCATGGATCACCGCCAAAGGCTCTGGCAGAACATGAATCCGATGCCTCTGCGAAATGCGAAGCATCCAATCCCAATCCTCCAGCACGCGCAGCGACTCGTCCTGCAGGCCTACCGACTCTAGCACACTCCGCCTTACCACCGGCGTGCTGGCTCCATGAAATAGCTGCCCCGACTGCAACCGCACGCTCCAATCCGGCGGATTTTCCACAATCACCTCGCGACGCCGGCCATCCCGCAATTCATAAAAATGCGATGTCGCACAGGCTGCCACCTCGGAATGTTTTTCCAGATACTCCAACTGCGCCGCCAACTTTCCCGACAACCACTCGTCATCCGAATCCAAAAAAACTAAATAATCGCCCGTTACGATCCGCAGAGCCGCATTCCTCGCAGCAGCAGCGCCGGAGTTAGTCTGCAGCCGGGCCAGTCGAGCCGAGGGAAACTCCCGCCTCACAACCTCCCAAGTGTCATCAGTCGATGCATCATCGCCAATGATCAGCTCAAAATCCCCCACCCGTTGTTGCCTGACGCTCGCCAAAGCCCGCAAAATGCAATGGGCGCGGTTGAAAACGGGGATGATGATGCTGATTTTAAACATGAAGGGAATATTTTATCGGAACGGTTAGAGATCTGACACCCGTAGCTCGGAATGAGTGGAACAGCCGCACTTAAAAGTAAGTTGAGGACTTAGTTTTGAAGCCGTTTCTAATCCAGTTGGCGAGGCAACGGAGGAATTCCGCAGCGAAGGCGGGGGGCCAGGAGGAGTTGATGCGGGTGGCGCTGATAGCAGATTGAATCACGGCAAGGGGCTGGAAGGCTTCAACGGCACACAGGGCGGCTTGAGTGGATTGGCGGTGATGCCAGAGCTTGAGGAGGCGCTGAGCGGAGAGGTCTGTTGCTGAGTTGATGTGTTTTTCCGCAATAGCGAGGTTTTCCGCCGTGAGGCGGCGGCTGAGAGAGTTGCCGGCGTTCATGGTGAGGGAGCCTTCGTGCCAACGATAGCGGTAAGTGGGGGCTTCGACTGTCGCCGCTTGTGGCTGGAGGGCGGTGAGCTTGAGGAGGAAGTCGCGGTCGGAGGCGAGGGAGTAGGCGAGGTCAAAGGGGCCGGCTTTTTTGAAGAGGCTCTTGCGGATGGCTCGGGCGTTGAGCATGGGCTCGCCGAGAGCGATGTTTTCAATCGTGAGCGCTTTGTCGGCATCCGAGGTGCGCTGCCATTGGGGATCCCAGAGGTTCTCGCCGATCTGGCGCACGGCTTCGGCGGAACCGGTAAGAATTTCGGCAGCGGGATTTTTTTCTATAGCTGCTCGGAATGCGGCGAGAGCGCCTTCGGGGAGCCAGTCGTCGGCTTGGAGAAAGATGAGCCATTCGCCCCGGGCGAAGAAGGTGCCGCGATTCATGGCATCGTAGAGCCCGCAGTCGCGTCCGCTGTGGACGGTGAGGTGCGGAAACGAGTGGGCGATCTCGAGCGTTCGGTCGGATGAGCAGCCGTCCATGATGAGATGCTCATACTTGATCCCCTGCCCCATGGCGCTGCAGACGGCGTCTTCGAGCGTCGCCGAGGCGTTGAGCGTGGGGGTGATGATGGTGAAAAGCGGGGCGGCGGGCAGTGCCATGAAATTTAGGAGGTTGATCTACCAAAATTAGGAGATGATCCTAACAAATTAGTTTTAATGTTAATCTGAGAAAATTTTAAGGAATGTTTTCCGAAACCTGTGCCACGAGCACAAGGATCTGCCGAGATTCATTAAACCTCTGTGCGCTCTGTGTCCTCGGTGGTTAATTTTTCTGAATTCGGATTTAATCCATCTACGCGGTGGCGGATTTTGAAGACTTCGCGAGCCATGCGGGTGGAGTCGCGGAGGAGGCTGACCTTGCTGCCCGGGATGTCGGACCAATCGACGGGAAACTCGATGATGCGGCAGCCGAATTTGCGGAGCAGGAGGCAAAGCTCGACATCGAAAGCGAAGCCGATGGTTTGCTGGTGGGGGCGAATTTTTTCGAAGGCGGATCGGCGGAGGATTTTCAGTCCGCACTGGGTATCGTAGGCGGGCACGCGGCCGACGATCGAGACGAGGGTGGCAAAGACGCGGCCGGAGAGGTGGCGCTTGAGCGAGCGCTCGACGGTGCGGCCGAGCATTTTCACCCGACTGGCGAAGAGCGCGTCAGTATCTGCGGCCTCGGGAGAGCGAAAAAATTTCTCCGCCCGCAGGATTTCTGAAGCACTCACGGCGCCGTCGGCATCGGCAAAGGCGAGGAGGTCGGCATCAGCCGAATGATCCCATCCGCGCAGGATGGCGCCGCCTTTGCCGGTATTGCGAGGAGTGAAGAGCGGATCCAAAAAAACTGGCCCGCCGCCCAATTGTTTCTGCTGCACGGCGTGGATTAATGCGGCCAAGCGCTCACGCTCATGCGGAGTCGAGCCGTCATCCGAGACGAGGATGGAAAACCGCTCTGGCAGGCCGCGCTGCAAGGCCTCGAGAAACGACTCCAAGCGCTCGGTGTCGTTGTAATGCGGAATGATGAGAAGGGTTTTCAAATGGGCTATCGAAGATTAACCACAGAGGTCACAGAGATCACAGCGGGAAAAAGCGATGGAGGCTAACTACCAGCCGCGCTCTAGACCGGTGGAAAATTTACTCACCGGCAGGGGCGGCCAAACGAACAGTTTTTATCTCTTGGAACCGGATTTTTGAGCGAACGCCTCTGGGCGCGGCGTTGCGAATTTGGAGGCTGGATGGCTCGCCCGGCTTGGGAGGAAAAAGAAGGATTTCGTGCGGAGATGTGGTGGGCGAAACAAGGAGGGCGTCGGCTGCGAGTGCGGCGGATTCGTTAGGAGCCAAACCGATGCGGACAGCGCCTTCGAGGACGCGAAGCTTGATGCAGACGGCTTCTCCAGCGGAGAGCTGGGGAATGGGCAAGGCCGCATCGAGGTTTCCTTTTTTGGGACTGGTTTGAATGATGGCTCGGGCCCCGAGCTTGGCGCGGCGGTGGAGCTTCCAGTCGGAATTGAGCGAGAATTTTTCCCAAAAATCCGGCAGCTCGAAAGAGACGAGCGTGGCGTGGAGGGTTTGCCCCCAAGCCTTCAATGGTATGGGCTTGACCCCTCGAATAGGGACACCGATCTCGCGGAGTTTTTGCACTGCAGGCTCCACCGACTCGGAGGAAGACCCCAGCACTACAACATGCCTCAGCCCGGCTTGAAGGATGGATTTTTTGTCGAGTGGAGCAGTTGGCGAGAACTCGAGCATACCCCCATCTGGCCCCCTGAGTTTGGTGAATTCATGGAGGTAGAAGGACTGGAGCATTCGCAGATCATCCCCCCTCGAGTCGTCATACCAGAAAGCGAGCTTGCCCGGATCAGCCTGGTATTTTGGTAGGGCCTCAGAAAGCTGCCCGGCCATGGTGAGGAGAGGGAGATCGTCCGATTTCCAGTAATTGCCGAGAGCCAGTTTGCTTGAGGGCGCGAGAGCCACAAGGAGAGACGCGAGAGCGACACAGATCGAGATAGAGAGAGTCGTTCTACGCCACACGAGAAGTGCGGGAATGGAAGCTAGGAAAATGGCAGCGCCTATCGCAACCATGCCGCCTGAGGGATTCCATGCCACGGCAAAGACCGGCAGAACCAGCGCCCAATCCATGCGCCACGCATCTCGGCCCAGGTTGGCGACGATCGCGGCAACGAGAAAAACAAACGCCGGAAGGGCAAAGGAAAAGTAGTAAAAGAGCGAAAGCGAGTAGCCGTTCTTCACCAAATCCCCCCAGAGCAGGAAGGCAATGTAGCCGGCAAAGGCAAAGAAGGACGCGTAGAGGAAGCGGTCTCTCGTTGGCAGAAAGATCAAACCGAGGCCCAACGGAAGGACTGAGAGCCAGAACGGGCATTGACGTGCCACTTCGATCCACTCGAGCTTCGGAGCGGGAATGTGGCCGTCTTTGAGCGTTTGCAACAACTCCCGTGTGGGGCTCGTGAGATCCCATAGGCCATCGTTCCAATAAAAAAATCCGCAGCCAGCCAGAGTCACCGCGCCGCCCCCAGCGAGCATCGCCAAAGCGAAAACCCACGCTTCGTTTCGAGGTCGATCCAGAAGAGCGATGAGCAAGAGCGGTCCGAAAAAAACAAGCGCCACGGCCGCGTGCAAGTGCGACCAGAATGCCATCGCCAGCGCAAACCCTCCAAAAAACGCAGCCCACACACCTGCTCCCGGCAGACAGACCAGGCAAAGCCCGAGACACAAAAACGACGCCCCTGCGACATCCACATACGCCGTCTGCAAAAACCGAATCGCCGCCGGACTGAATGCCCAAGCGAGTGCAGCGAACCACCCCGCCGCCATCCTGTAGCGCCGCGAAAAGAGAACAAAGAGCGCCACGCAACACGCCCCCGCCAATGCATAGCGAAGAGCCACGAAACCGACCTCCGCACCGAACAGCGAAAATGCCAGCGCATCCGTCGCAATCCCGCTGAAGCGAACCGCGTAGTATGTCAGCCCCACTCTGTCCAGCAGCTCCCGAAAGTGCATCGCATAGCCGAGATAGAAAATGCCATCGGTGAAATTTTGCAGCATCAGCCACGGCAGGCCGAAAAGCAGTTTCACCAGCCACGGCAAAAGAAACACCATCGCACAGTAGGCAGGGAACGGAACGGAGGTTCTAAAAAGCGCGATTCGCATATTTTTATGCTTTTAAAGCAAACACTTTAATTAATCGCAAAACTGCAGGCTTTGCGATAGCGCCAAAGAGAAAACACGACAGGAGAAAAATCAACAAAGCCACTGCTTGCTTCAACAAAAAGTTGCGTAAACAAGCCTCTCCTGAAAAAAACATCCAATAGGAATAGCAAAAAAGCAGGCCTATCCAGATACGGGCGCCTATGCGAAGCGTGGCATTCAAGCCAGATGCCAACTCGAGCGCTGCAGGAACAGCGAAGAACAGGAAGATCAGTTTATAATCAAACTGCACGCCACTCAAAACAAGAAGTCCAAAGATAGGCACACCTATCCAGGCCGCAAAGGAAGCTCTTTCCTGACACACTGGCTCGGAAACATCAGCGCGGACTAACCCTAAAATGCCGACACAGCTTCCACCAATCAGCAAAGCGATTTTGACAAGAATGGCCCACTCGGGTCTTCCAAGTTGATTCGGGACTACCGCCGAGCCAAAAGCGCACGAAACATTGCTAGAAAGAGATCCAAAAATAAAAGGCAGCCAATCTTGAATAAAAAACAAATAGGCCCCAAAGCACGCCAATCCAGCCAGCGCTGCAAAGACTCCACGCCCGCTTCTTGCAAAAACAGCGGCGAGACCAGCGATGGGAAAAAGTTTAAAAGTTGCCGCCAAGACAATCAATCCACCTGCCAAAAAAGCATAGGACCGAACTGCCACAGAAAGCGAAAGAAAGAAAAATACCAGAATATCAAAATTTCCTCTTTCACAAGCGAAAACAGAAACAGGCGAGCAGAGCAGCGCAATCCAAATGCAAGCACATCCCTTTGAACAAAATCCAGCGAGCCAGGTTGCTGAGAGCGTAAATGCCGCCCCAAGCAAAATTCCATAAAGAAAAACAGTCTCCTTGCCCAGGCCCAGCCACCCAAATCCAAAATAAAGAGGCGGATAGTTCATGCGGAGAATCCGACCCTCCTCATCGGTTGGAGGTTGGCGATATGGATCACGACCAGCCTTGCTTTCATCACACCATAGGCCCACCAACTGGGCATCGCTGAAACTTTGCTCCAAAGCTGGCACGCCGAGATGAACGAGCCATTCACTGACAGGCTTCCCAGTGAAATGGCTTAAAGAAAACAAGCCGATCCAATACAGAGCCACGCCGAAAGGAATGAGCCAAGAGTAGTTTTTTGAAGAATGACCGGCCGCGTTCATTTCAGGAATCGGTTTTTTGGGTGGAGGATAAACATTGATTTTTTCAGACCCGATCGTGATGAGCGAAACCCGCGATTTGGAGTTGCTGGTCTTTTTCCATGAGCATGTGCAGCGGAGCGCCTCCGTAGTAGGACGCCCAGAGAGTGAATGTGCTCGGGGGTCCAATCAAAAAATCGCAAGCCGCGAGGGCATAGAGGTCCGTGATCGGCGCGCCGGGGCCGGGGATCGCCCGGATGCCCGGCAAAGCAAGAAGATCGTCCACATTTTCATTTGAACAGATCACAAAACTTACCTTCCTCTCCGGCCAGAGGACACCGGCCGCCTTAAGCCAAGCCGCATAGGCTTCCAGACCGTAATAAAACCGCCCGCCCAGCCAGGTCGCATAGTCGCCACGCCGCACATGCAAGCCCACGAGAAGGTCGCTCCCCGCTCTGGCACGCGCCACGCAACGCTCGACCTCAGCCCGTATACCTTGCTGCGGCGTGAAGAGGCGGACTACATCCTCCCTCCTCGACTTGAGAGCCGCGTGCGCCCGGAATTTCCAGCCCTTCGCCACAACGAGGCGATGCCCGGCAAGGATGTCTGCAAATTCCTCACCACAGAGATCGTATTCCCGCTCGGCCTCATCGTGCGACTGGGCGATGTCCAGTAAAGCAGAACGCCCTCCAGCCCATGTAGGGCGGAGGTGCCGGGATGTCAGCGCATCGACCATCCGACAAAACAAAAGACGCCCCCCCCTGCCAAACGAAAGCCGCCGACCTGGTCGGCAAAAAAAATCCGCTGCCAACGCAGGAAAAAACTCCGCATACGGCCCCAGCGCCGGATTCAAAAGAGAAAACCCCCTCTCCCACGCCGCCGCTTGAAAAGCCGCCGCTTGGAAAATGCGATTTCCCAACTGCCCCTCAGGCCGCGCCACCAAGACCGTGGCCAGCCGAGGCGCAGCGGAGGAGTCTTTCATCAGTTGTTTCGTCACAGGCTCAAAAGTTATCAAAGCGGTTTGTTTTAGAAAAGCAAAACGGCCGCAGCAAGCGGCCGTTTTGTTAAAGTTTGGAACAGAAGTGGAAAGTTACCATCTTGATGGTTGATTCGCGTCAATTCTCTATCATGGCAAAATTGTCTCATCCAAATAATTGGCATGATCGCGCACGAAGCTAGCGCGGAGATGATCCCCATCCCTATAGACAGGCATTCCTTCAAAAAATCGAAAACACACACCATCCTTCGAAAGAGAATCCATTGGGTTAATTACTTTTGCTCCGGCTTTTTCCGATAAGCTTTTAATTCTATCCATGAGCTCACCTTGAGTAATCTGCATTTCACCTTTGATTTCGCGGAATCCTTCAACGGTATAAATTCGAGGTGTTATAGAAATTTCCCCGTTTAATTTACGATCAATCATCAGCTTAGGGTCAAAAGAGTCCTCTGTGGCAATATTTAAAATAACATAAACCTGCTTGCCAGTCGTGATGAACGATTCAATCGTGCCTTGAAAACTCGACAAGGCCGCATCTAACCCTTCATTGGTATTCAAATTAAAACCATTGATTTCATGTTTCTTTGCACTCCAATTAAAATAAAAACACCAATTAGCGGCAATAACGATTCGATCCACATTTGATTGATTTGCCAATTCCAACATCTTGGGAATAAAAATATCGTAAGGTTGGGGTTGCACTCCAAAACTTCC
Organism: Terrimicrobiaceae bacterium; assembly: GCA_044344595.1. GTDB lineage: Bacteria > Verrucomicrobiota > Verrucomicrobiia > Chthoniobacterales > Terrimicrobiaceae > UBA967. Next base: position 7,202 of record JBIJCR010000001.1, on the reverse strand, counting down.
CGATATGCCTGGAATTGGAGCGAGTCCTCCCAGAGTAAAAAACACAAATCCCCTGTCAGCTGTCTGTCCATTTTTACACAACTCTCTAATCCGTGGAATACACTGCTGCATATGACTATCTCCAATGTAAAGCGTTTGATTTCCGGATTTTTTGAATTCATGAATCCAAATCGATTTACTAAAACGCGTTGCTTTTACGCCTTCAAAATACTTCATATCCTGAGATGCTTTAACATGTTCATCAAAGCCCAAACCAGAAGAGCGTGGTGTAAGTTTTTTTTGCCATATTAAGATGCCCAGAACTCCCGAGAGTATAAAGGCTGCAATTAGAAGCGGGATCGTCCAGCGCGACTTGGCATAGCGAACTTTTTTTTCGACCAAGTAGTAAGTCAATGTCGCAAGCGCAAAGCTAAGAACCACTGCTGCTGAGACACTTAGTGTTTCAGGATTTCTTCCTTTTAGGATGTGCAGAAAAGATAACAAAGGCCAATGAAAAAGATAAAGAGGGTAGCTGATCAAACCAATCCAGATTGAAATAGGATTCGATAAAATCCATTTGTTCACGATGCTGCGCGAGCCTGCCGCGATGAGTAAAATCGTTCCAGCAACTGGAAAAATAGCTCGCCAACCAGGATAGGGATCGCCCTTATCCAACCAAATCATTGCTGATGCGATAAGTGTGCTGCCTGAAATCGAATAGAAGTTCCCAAAGCGTATTTCCTGCCCCTTAGAAAAATGCCTCCAGGCGAGCATTGCCCCAGCCATTAACTCCCAGCATCGATAAGGTGTCAGAAAAAAGTCTGCCGCACTGTCCTTTACAGACATGACCAGATTGGCGAAAAAGGAAATCAGGAGAAAGGCCGCTAAAATCCAAGTAATGGGCCATTTTTTTCTCCAGAGCAAAATGAGTAATGGAGGGAAAAAAATATAAAATTGCTCTTCGACGGCAAGCGACCATAGGTGCAAAAGAGGTTTCAAGTCGGCCGCCTTGTCAAAGTAGCCCGATTCATTGAGAAGAACGATATTTTGAATAAAAACACAACTGGCAGCAACATGCTTGCCAAGCTGCTCGAATTCATCGCTCAAAAGATAATAATACCCAACAGAAAGCGTTAATAAAAGCGCAACAACGAGCGCCGGGAAGAGCCTCCGTATGCGCCTTGCATAGAATTCAGAAAAACTAAATTCCTCTTGGGCAAGACTTTTAAAAAGAATCCCCGAGATCAGATAGCCAGAGATGACAAAAAAGATGTCAACCCCGGTAAAGCCGCCTGGTAAAGCCGCCGGAAAGGCATGATAAATCACAACCGCCAGCACCGCCACGGCACGCAATCCATCGATATCAGGTCTGTAGGTTTCCTTCGACATGGTGTTACCTTTCACTCCTGCACGCGATAATCTCCACGCGAGAAATATTTTTCCAGCCAGACATAGAGACAGATGAAGAGATAGCGGCTGCCCATTTCTTTGATCTTGAGTTTCGCCTCACCGGTGCGGCGGTTGCGCCAGGTGATGGGGATGACGGTGAAGGAAAAACCTCGCACGATGGCTTTGAGGGGAAGCTCGACCGTGATGTTGAAGTGCGGCGAGAGAATGGGGCGTATGCCATCGATCACGGTTTTGCGGTAGGCTTTGAAGGCGTTAGTCGTGTCGTTGAGACCGTGGTTGAAGAGGATTCGCACGAACGCATTGGCCAGGCGGTTTACAAAGAGCTTCACGGATGGGTAATCAATCACTCCACCGCCCTTCATGAAGCGGCTTCCGAAGACGCAATCATAGCCCTCGTTGAGCTGCTGCCAGTAACGCACCACATCGCGGCAATCATCAGACTCGTCGGCCATCATGATGACAAGCGCATCGCCCTTGGCGGCATCCAAGCCACAGGTGATCGCCCGCCCGAAGCCGTTCAGGTCTTTGTTCTGCACCGGAGCTAGCGAGGGAACCCGCTCGCGCACCTCCTGAAGAATCGCCCAAGTTCGGTCCTTGCTGCCATCATCCACCACCACGATTTCATGAGGCACGCCATGCAGCTTGAGCTCTAAATGCAGATGCTCGACCGTGCTGGCTATGCATCCCTCCTCGTCCCGGGCGGGTATGACGATGGAGAGCAGTTGCAGAGGCTCTTTTTTTTGATTCCCTTCCGTTGCCTGTTCCAATTTTTTAAGACTCCCCATAGTTAGTATCCATGAACTTCCAACCCATCAATCCGCTGAAAATCCGAGGCGTTTCGCGTGACCAACGGCTGCCCGTAAGCTAAGGCGGTGGCCGCGATCCAAAGATCATTCGCACCAATCAACACACCTGCGGCGCGTAGACGACGATAGATTATTCCAAACCGCCAACCCACTTCCGGGGTGTAAGAAAGAAAACGAAACGGCGACAAAAAAGCCCCCCACTTTTCGCGATCACCACCCAAGGATTCCCCGGCCGCCAACTCTCCCGCAATCGTGAATGTGATACAAAGCACCTCATCGCCGTTCGATTGCAAAAACATCCCAGCCGGACCATGCTCTTTTCGTCGCATTTCCCTCTCGAAATCAACCAGAAATGTGGAATCAAGAATCATGGAATCGACGGCGGGAGGTCCGATGCATTCAGTTCATCGATCACTTGGCAATCCGCCTCGGTGAGCTGACCGCCCCGCCTCCGGGACATTTCCAGAAATTCACGGGCCGTCATTGCATCGGATCGCAGCGGCAACCGCCGCACCACCTCAGAAAACGACTCCCGAGGGAACCGCTTGGCACTCTTCAAACGCTCATATGCATCAATCTCCAATGTGATTGTCTTTGTGGCCATGCTATCACAATACACGATCACACACGAGAGTCAATGTTGTGATTACCACGGGCTGCGCATCTATCCAAAAATGCGGTAGATGGCCAAGCGCGCCATTGAATCAACCCCAGCCCGCACGCGTTGCGCAAGCGAGCGCCGGGAAGCGGGTGAGCCCGGTGCATAGCGTTTTGCGATCTCCAGAAACTCCGCATAGGAGTCACCCTGAAGCGTGAAGGATGCCGCACCACGATGGATGCGAAATCCGCAAAGCGCCTCGCGCAGGATCACGCAAGCGCCATTTTGGATCAATTGGAACCACATATCCACATCCACCCAATACCTGAGGGTTTCATCGTAACCTCCACGCGCCAGCATGCTTTCACGCCGCGCCAAACCCGTCACCGGCTCCCCAAGAGGATTATAAGCACGCCGTGCACAATCGATAATGATCTCATTTCCAGAATGGCATCCCTCGCTCCAATGGCGCCGCTTGGCAAAAAGCCGAGCACTGCGGGCCGAGTAAAGATTCGCTGCAGATACACACAGATTCGCTGCGGGATTGCCCAGCAGAGCCTCCACCTGTTTCTTCAGACAATTTGTTTCCAATAGGTCATCCTGACCCATCATTTTCACAAATTCCCCCTTTGCAGCCATCAAGCACGCATTCCAATTTCCCACCATGCCAAGGTTCGCCGCATTCCGAGCAATGTTCCATTCCACTTCCGGAAACTCCTGGGCCACAGACTCCACAATCTCCAGCGACCCATCCTTTGACCCATCGTCCCGCACGACAACCTCCAGAGCGATATCCTTCTGTGAGGCCACAGACTCAAGACACTCCCGCAAATGGGCCGCCCCATTGTAAACGGGGATGCACACGGAAATCAATGGACCGCGCGGCTTATCGATCAAGGCTGCCCCTCCTTCCATTTGTAGATCCGAACGCCATCGATTTCCTCAAAAAGAGTATAGTTTGCCGCCACGAAATCTCGAATTTCGGAAATTTTTTCATGACCATGCTCCTCACGCTTCGTCATCATTACAAATTGATCTGAAGCAACAGCGTCTACAAAAACAAGGGGCCGGTTCCGTTGCAAATCATCGATATAGGTTCTCAAAAAAAACGGCTTCAGCGGGTTTTCATTAAACAAGGCCCCGGAAGTGCTCAAGCGCGTGGCCTGGACCATCCCTGTCTCTGAGTAATATGTTGGATTATAACCCCACACACACAGCCTCCCCTCGCCACCCGAAGCCTCGAGAATCTTTCTCCCAATAGCTCCGGGCTTTTCGGCGGCCCACTTTTCCGCCAGCCCAGCCCAAGAGTTCGGTGACTGAAAACGGGCTATAACCATCGGCCCCACCCCAATAAGTAAAATCACTCCCATTGCCAGCGCCCTGGTTATAGGGCGTGTTGATCCAAGCTTCCCGCCAAGCACACCAAGGAGCGCCATTACCGCCAACCCCATAACGACCGGCAAAAAGAGAAGGTAATGCGGGTAATTCCTCTGCGGTGAGGTGACCGTAAGAAACGCCAAACCTATCAAAACCAGCGCATAAGCAATAAAAGCCCACGAACGCCATGGAGCTGGCCTGCGCCTCGCGCCAGCAAGCGCAAGAGCACCCATAAGCACGAGAATAACCCAGCCAAGCGAAAACCACAAAAAATCATCAGGGCGCATTGGCGGCTTCGCAAACAAAATCATACCCAGCATTTTCATAGCCGAGACACCCCGATATCCCGACCCTTGATACGCCAGCGCATTTTGGATATAACTCATCCAGAAATACTCCAGCGCCCCATTAGCTGCAAAAAAGCCCACCAACCCTACAGGGATGACCAACCCAGCCGCACAAACAATCCCCACCCCCGCCAACCTATCCCGCAGGGAGCAACCTTGAACAAAAATACCCACAACCAAAATCGCCGCCGCCCCAACCGCCGCCATGGAAGCCTGCAACTTCGCAAAAGGCACCATAGAATAAACGCAGGCCGCTAAACAGGCGATGATAACCCTCCGCTGGAATGGAAGACCTTCACGGAAAACCGCCCACGCGCTTAATGCCCACCCCACAGCTAACAATGCCATCGGCACATGCTCGCTCGTGTAGTGCGTGAAATCCCAAAAGTTTGTTAGGCCGAAAAACACCCCTGGCAGCATCGCCCCAAGCCGCGCCACCGATTCCGAAAAAACAGCTCTCCCTGCAAAATACAGCGCTACTAAAGCCAAACAAATCAACGCCAATCCGACCAGCCTCGCACTAAACAATGTTGGCCATCCTCCAAATGCCAGCGAAGTCAAGAGCGGATAAACATTTAGCGGCCCACTGGAGCCCGCCTCTGCTGCCCGGAAAAACACTGGATCCAACACCAACGCACGCGCCGCTGCAACCAACTGATCCTCATCAGGATTAAACCCACGCGGATAAAACAAACCCGGCCACCGCGCTAGAATTACGAACGCACACAATACCAGAACAAAAAAGGCGGCACCCAGCCGACCTGTTTTGTTCATTGCCACAGGCCAGATTACCAAAACTCCCAAAATCGCCAGCAGGCCAAAACACGCGGTCCGGTAAAGAGCTAAATTATCAGACCAATATAACCAAGATTCACCCATCATTTCCTCTCCGCAAAAACCAATGCCGTTTCGCTGTCTTCTTTGTTTTCTTTTTTAATCACAAAGCCATTCTTCGAAATCAGTTCTCTGATCTCCTGGATCGAAACCATTGACTCGTGAACTTCCACCACCACTCGATCAACCAAGCTGAGAAAATCCCCTTCATCCTCAAAAAACCTCTTCTCAGCCCCCTCGATATCGATTTTCAGAATTCCACATCGCTCGCCATTCGGAAACCTCTGCCGCCAAACTTCACCGACCCGCAGAGCAGGCACACGCGCCACTTCGCATTTGTCCCCGGCCAGCGACTTTTCTGTCGTAGCTTTCAGCCCAGCCCCTACATCTGTGGGGGGAATCAAAATTTCGACTTCGCCCCCCCCCATACCTCCACCGGCTGCGCCTTGCAGAACCTGCATTTTTGAAAAATGATTCATCTTCAACAATGCTTGAATTTCAGGAATCAAAAACGGATTGGCCTCTACAAGTATTCCTTTCAAATCCGATCTCGTCTTGGCCGAAAGCCACACGCCAAAAAAGCCTCGATTACAACCCAAGTCTGCAAAGGTCCGAATATTTGCCAAATCAAAGACCCCATCATAGATTCCTTCTTGAAAAATCTCTTTTTCCACCAGCCAAGCTTCTAAACTTCCCACAGTGTAAGATAAATTCCCGAAACGCTTCCTTTGAGGAAATGTTTAAAAATCCATTCAACTATGAGATGAACTTTGAAAATCTTGAAAAAATCCCTAACAGCTCGATTATTAATCATTTTTCTCCCCCAACTTTCTTTGCCACAATAAAAAGCGGCCTCTTTTTCTGCTCCACAAACATCCTGCCGATGTATTCGCCAATCATTCCCAGCACGAAAAACTGGAGGCTAGCTACCAGCAGGATCACAGCCATGAGGCTGGTCCAACCAGCTACGGCGGTTTTTCCTTGGTAGTGACCTACCACCGAATAAATAATCCCGACCGCACACAACCCGGCGAATACAAAACCCAAAATCGATGCAAAGCGAAGGGGCTTGATTGAAAAGCTTGTTATACCATCCACCGCAATCTTAAAGAGTTTTGCCAGAGTGTATCCCGACTCCCCTGCAAAGCGTGCGTCCCGGTGGTATTGCACAGCCACCTGTTTGAACCCCAGCCAACTGATCATTCCCCTCAAAAACCGGTGATGCTCGGGCATTTCGTTCACGAGATCCACCACCCGGCGGCTAATGAGGCGGAAATCTCCCGTATCCGGCGGAATCTCACAACCCGCCAAGGCGCTCAACAGGCGATAATAGGTTTTGTAGCACCATTTTTTCCAAATTGGTACTCCCTTGCGGCTGAGACGCTGACCATAGACATTATCCGCGCCCTCATCCATCAATCGCATCATTTCAGGCAACAACTCCGGAGGGTCCTGCAAATCCGAATCAATAATCAGCACCCTCTCCCCCTGCACATGCATCAAACCCGCCGTCACCGCCAGCTGGTGGCCATGGTTGCGCGAAAGCTGAAGGCCCACCACACGTGAATCCTTGTCCGCCAAGCGGCAAATCGCCTCCCAGGTCCGATCCGGGGAGCCATCCTCGACCAGCACGATTTCATACAAGCAGCCCAGCCCCTCACAAGCCGCCGTCAAGCGCCGATGCAACTCGTCGAGCCCCTGCTCATCGCGGTAACACGGCACCAACACAGACAAAAAAGGTTTTTTCAATTCCATTGCGATCACTTCATCAGTCTATCCCCGGATAGGGAACAATTTTTCCGCCCGAGCCAAGAAAAATTCCTGCGTCCACAAATTCAGCGACGCCACCTC
>JBIJCR010000025.1:0-24447 GCA_044344595.1 Terrimicrobiaceae bacterium | reverse complement strand
ATCGATAATAACCCGCCCGTTCAGTGGACGAAGCTCAGTTTCCGTATTTGATTGAGCATCCATAGGCCTCAGTTTCTGGAGTGCTGACTGGTTTGCCTGCGAGGGTTTCTTCGATAGCAGCAGCGATGTGGTTTTTCGCTGTGGCGATATCACCCGGGTCGGCGGATTTTTTGTCATCAATCGCCCCGTGGTAAACGAGGATGCCGTCGGCATTGATGAGATACATCTCCGGTGTGCGTTTGGCTCCATAAGCGCGGCCGGTTGTGCCCGACTCATCGATAAGGTAGGCGGTGGCGGCGGAGTTTTTTTCAGCGCAGGCCTTGAGAGCGTCGGCGGGTGCGGCATGGCCTTGCTTGCCGGGTGCTGACGAGCAGATCGAAAGCCACACGACGCCCTTCGCAGCGGCATCTGCCTGGAGTTTCTGCATATTGCCAGAGCCGTAGTGCTTCACAACGAAGGGGCAACTGTGGTTCGTCCACTCGAGCACGACGACCTTGCCTTTGTAGTCGGAGAGGGAAACGGACTTGGATTCACAGGTCGGGAGTGTGAATGCGGGAGCGGGTTTGCCGATTTCGGCTTCAGCATGAACCCAAGCGGTGGCGGCAAGGAGAATGAGAAGGGCTTTTTTCATAGGATTTCAAACTACATGGCGCAGCGTCTCTAGCAAACTGCCGTTTTCACCCGAAATGGGAGCGCGCTTTTTTGAGAAGTCTACGCAGGCTTTGAAAAATATTCCGCAGAAGGCGTGGCAGAAAAATGAGAATGGCGGTGCAGACAATCACTGCTAGGAGCAGGGCCACGAAAGGGCTCCAGGCCAAGAGGCCCAAGCCGCCGAGCACGATCCCGTCCTCAACAAGGCTGAGGGCGATATTTGTGAATGGCTCGGGAGAGGTGTTCGCCGCCAGACGGGTGCCCGCTTTAGCAGTGTGGGATGAAAAGGCCATGCCACCGGCGAGCAATCCCGCCACGACCTCAAAGGCAGGGTGTGCTTCTCCCATCGCGGCGACGGCGAGTGCGGCGGCGCCGATGGGCCGGATGAGCGTGTGTATGGCATCCCACACCGTATCCACCCAAGGAATCTTGTCGGCGCAGAACTCGATGGCATAGAGCGCCCCTGCGATGCAGAGGACGGTGGGATGTCCCAACACTTCCAACCCGGCGAGCGGTGAGGGGAGTGTGACCCAGTCAAAATGCAAGGCGAGTCCCGTCACTAGAACGGTGAGGTAAAGATTCACACCCGCCAGCGTTCCCAGGCTCAGAGCGACGGCGAGTGTTTTGAGGACTTCCATGGGAACCTCGGGTCAGGCCGCTGGCAATTTTAGGCCGCTGAGCTTTTCGTAGGCTTCGATGTATTTTTCGGAGGTTCGGCGGACGACATCCTCGGGCAGCGACGGGGCGGGGGGCGTTTTGTCCCAATCGAGTGTCTCCAGATAATCCCGCACGAATTGTTTATCGTAGCTGGGCGGATTGGTGCCGGGTTTCCAAGCGTCCGCAGGCCAGAAGCGGGAGGAGTCGGGGGTGAGGCATTCGTCGATGAGGATCAGTTCACCATCGGCGATGCCAAATTCGAATTTTGTGTCGGCGATGAGGAGGCCAGCCTTTGCGGCGTGGGCGCAGCCGTATTCGTAAAGTTCGATCGTGTGGTGCCGCACTTGGAGGGCGAGTTCGTCGCCGAGAACCGAGCGGCACTGGCTCCAGGTGATGTTTTCATCGTGGCCGGTGTCGGCTTTGGTGGCGGGTGTGAAGAGGGGTTCCGGCAGGCGGGAGGATTGCAGGAGGCCGGGTGGAAGGTCGAAGCCACAGGCTTTGCCGGTCGCGGAATATTCCTTCCACGCCGAGCCGGAGATGTAGCCGCGTGCCACGCATTCCACCGGCAGCGGGTTGGCTTTGCGAACGATCATGGAGCGGCCGCGCAGCTGCTCTTCGAAGGGCTGCAAAATATCGGGGTAGGCTTCGAAGCGGGCCGTAATGAAATGGTTGGGCACGAAGTCGAGAACTCCATACCAGAAGAGGGTCATTTGGGTTAGTACCTCTCCCTTGCGAGGAATGCCGGTCGGCAGGATGCAGTCGAAGGCGGAGATGCGGTCTGTGGCTACAACGAGAAGGTTTTCGCCGAGGTCAAAAACCTCACGGACCTTACCGCTGCGTAGTTTTTTAATTCCGGGAAGTTGGCATTCGAGAAGCGTGGGCATGTGCAGAATTAGGGTTCGGGATTGGCTTGGATGAAGTTTCGGAACCACCTTCCGGCTGGCTCCAGAGTGAGTTTCATATCTTTTTTATTGAAACTGGTGAGGCCGAAATTCGCGGCATAGCCTTCGGCCCACTCGTAGTTGTCGGTCAGAGTCCAAGGGAAGTAGCCGCGTATGTCCGCGCCGTCCTCCATCGCGCGGCGCATCTGGTTCACATGCTCGCGAAAGTAGCGAATTTTTTTCTGCTCGCTCTGGGTGCCAATGCCATTTTCGGAGATGACCATTGGTTTGCCGTAGCGTTTGGAAACGGTCATGAGTACGGCGTGGAGGCCTTCCGGATCGATGAGCCAGCCGTTCTGCGTGTAAGCCGAGCTTTTTTCTCCCTTCGGTCGAATGATGAATCGGCGGGCCGAAGCGACCTGTGAATAGTAGTAGTTCACACCGATCAAGTCCATCGTATCTGCCACGCAGTCGAGATGGTCGAAATTCTGGTGTTGCATCATATTGTAAACAGCCCTTGTCGGATCTTGGCCAAATGCGCGCGTCCAGTTCGGAAGGGAGTAAATGCCCATGATAATCGCCTTCGGGTTTTGTTTTTTGATGATGCTTGAGGCCTCGCGGAACATCGCCACGGAGACCTTTGTTGCTTTTTTGAGGGAGCCTGGAGTGGCGAGGAGTCCGGGGGGCCAGTGTCCACCAAAATAGCCGATGTAGAGCGCCCCATTTGGCTCGTTCTGTGGGACCCACACCTTCACATCGGGCGATAGCGCCTTCACCATGCGGGTCACGTATTCCTTCCAATGGGATTCGACTTCGGCATGGAGAAAACCGGACTGGGATTTTTTCTTCGAGTCGTAGAGCCAAGCGGGGAAGGTGAAATGCCAGAGGGTGACGACCGGCTCGATGCCTACGGCTTTGAGTTTGCGTGCCATTTCGCTGTATTGGCGGATCGCGCTCTCGTTGAAAACGCCCGGTTTAGGCTCCACGCGGCCCCACTCGATGCCGAAGCGATAGTGATTCACTCCGAGTTGCTTCAAGGCGGTGAGGTCTTTGTCGAATTGAGTCCAAGAGAAGGTGGCGTCCTCGCCGCGCGGCGGAATGTGGCCCTCCTCGGCGAAGATGTCCCAGTCCGTCTTGAAATAATATGGCGAGTCCGGTGCGACGCCGCGGTCTTCGTTTTGGAAGCTCGCCGTCGAGGTCCCCCACCAGAAGGCGCCGGTCTTTACCGATGTGGATTCCAAGGTTGAAGCCGGTTTTTTGTAGGGCTTCGGGGGCATTACACAACCCGCGAGTGCCAAGCACGGGAGAAGCGCAACCAGGGCGCGAATCGTGTTGAGTGTCATTGCGCAGGCTTATAGTTTGCGACCATGTTGTCATCAACTTTGAAATGGAGCGCGGTTTTCCTTCTCTCTCTCGCACCTGTTTTTTCGCATGGGCAGAATGAAGGCTACGCGGAGCCGGATTCCGTTCTCCTCAAGGATGGCTCAACCCAAAAGGGAATGATTGTGAAGAACACGGCTGATGCGGTTTTTTTGCAGCAGCGCTATCGAATCTCCGAATTCCCCAAAACTCAGATCGTCCGCATTTTCGACGGGGTCGATGTTGGTATGGAGTTCACCGAGGTCGGCAAAAAGGGAGACCTTCCATCGTGGCGGGTCATGGTTAATGACATCCGCAACAACGATGAAGTTAAGAGCCTTGCACAAATTCCGGCGACATTCATCGACAACGGCTACCTGAAAAATGTTCCCTACCTCTCGTTTCGCATCAACCATTACATCGAGATGAATGTTTATGGAGAACCGGATGAGCCCGCCGCCATTGAGTTTGGAGTCTATGGGAAACTTTCTTCGAGTGATAAGCTCCGCCGCACACTTCGTAGTTTCATGGCGGGATTTTTGTCTTCGAGGGAGGAGGTTTCCGCCATCTATTCCATTCCTTTCAGTGGCGGTGAAAAAAGTGCGGGTGACTTCCGCATCCGTATCACGCCTGCCTCTGCTCCAGACGCCTACCGGGCGTGGTGGATTTGTTTGTATAATCCAAAGACTCTTGAGGCCGCCCGCGTCGGAGATGCGGCATACGCTAAGGGAACGATGTCTCCCGAGCAGGTTCTTGGCGGCTCTGGCAAGGTGAGGGCCGGTGTCTGGCACAATGAGTTCTTGAAGCATTCCCTGCGGGGCAGTGATGGGGGAGACACTGCCTCGCTTTTTGTTCCCGGATTCTTCCGTGAATCGGATGGGTGGCTGCGCCTTCTGTTTCCGCATAGCCAAAAAAAGTCATTTTAAAAAATCTGGAATTCCCACCGAATGCAGGCTATCGATAATCGCATTAGTATGTCTGCCGATTACTCTTCAAAAGTTCAAAGTCCGTATCTAAATTTAACCAGCGATGAGGATGGTGAACTTGGCGACAAGGTGCAGCAGGTCAGGGCCGAACTCGAAAGCCTCAAACAAAAACAGGAAGAAATCGAACGCGAAAAAGCCCGCTTGGAGGAACTCAAGAGAAGGCAGGATAGCTTGGAGCAAGGCCGCTCCGACATGCTCGACAAGCTCACGCGAGCCCTGGTCGTCGTTCAGCGCGAGACCGAAGAATCCCAAAAACGCGTCGAGCAGATGCACTCCATCTATGCCTCCTTCAGTCAACACCTCCGCCAACTTGAGGACATCAATGCCCGCTCATGGAATCCGCAGGACTTGCCGCGCGAGTTGAGCAAAGCGCTCAGCTCCGTCGAGGACGCCCGTGCGGAATACACCAAATCCCAAGCCAAACTCTCGGTTGATACCTCATCGGAGATCAGCTCCTCCATGATGGAAGGCGATTACCCGGTGGAGGAAGAGCGTTCCTTTTTCTACTGGCTGCGAAGCGGATTCGCCTTCACGCTGCCGCTTCAGGTCATCGCTGTCATTTCACTTCTCGTCTATATCTGGTCCTCCACCACCGCGAAGTAAGCCATGCGATTCAGAAAGCCCAGCGTCTCGACAAAACTCACAGCCGAGGAGCAACGCCTCTCGAAAGAGCAACAGGTTACGCTCCGTCGAATGGAGCAGTTGGAAAAGGAGCTTCAGTCCTATCCCAAACAGATCGCGGAAAAGAATGCGCGCCATCGCGAGCGTATCAAAATGCAAGCCGAATTAGCCGCCCCGGCTCTTTCCCTCGGTGGCGCCCGCCTAGCCCGAGGAAACCGCCAAGCGGTCCGCAAACAAAAGAAACTGCCTGCCCGTGAATGCAACAGCGCGCGTATTAAGTTTCTCGGTCTTTGCCTCATCCTTGCCACGATCATTTTCATGCTCTGGCATTCGATCCCGTCCTAAGCGGTTTATTCGCTCTCGTTGACCCTCTGGAGAAGTGGAGTCGGTCCGCGAAAATAAACCCACTCCGCACCCAGGCCGTCTGCGGTATCCAACCAGCCGATTTCCTTGCGCAACACGGAGCGGAGTTTCGCGAGGGCTTCCTCATAATGTAACCCATGGCTCCAGAGATGACCCTCATAGCCGCAGACGACTGGATAACCCAGTAGGATGACAGGATGGTTGAATGTGGGATCAACTGCGATTCGCGTTCCCGGGGGGACATCCATCAATGCCATGCGCGCGGTTGCGAGTTCGGATTTTTTCGCCAATTCATAGCCGTGCCTGCCATCAAGACCTGCCATAAGGGAGACGGCACCTGTGAAAAAAAGTGACATACAGAGCGTCGTCCGAAGAATCGGCGCAAGGGGCTCAAGAACGCGCGACCATAGATAGGGCGTGGCAACCAGCCAGGCCCAGAGCAGCAACTTCGTATTGTCCCATTCCCACGGCGCGAAGGCAACGAGGAAGCAGAGGAGAAAAACTCCAAGGGACAGAACACAGAAGGCGCGGGATTCCGAATCCCCACGCACGGCGGCCTTTAAAAAAAGCCATGCCAGCAGGGGAAGGGTGAACCCAAAATTCATGGCCCAGAATTTCCACCCTCCATTACCCTGCATCCACCCTGGCAGCCAGCGCAGACCGGATGAGACGGAGAATCCACCAGTCACCAGCCAGATCGCCGCCGTCGCCGGAGCGACCGCCAAGACCACAAAGACAAACAAAGCGAGTCGCGACTTGGGTGTAAAAATAAAAATCGCCGCCAGCGCAAAGCTCAGGAAGAGGAATGCATGGACGCTGAAGAACGGCATCGTGGCGTACAGGAAAAACTGGACGCTGCGGGGGAGTCCCGAGCCTTCGCGAAAAAAGTCATCCCTCCATGCGCGCAGCAGCAGGAGCCCGCACGGGAGTGCGTAAAGGAGCCCGCGTTGCGTCACAAGCATCGTAAGAAAAAAATTTTTCCAGGCGAGTTCGGACTGGAAGTCCTGGAGTTGACCGGTTTGCAGGATCGCAAAGCCGGCCAGGCCTCCATTGAAAAGAAACGCTGCGATTGCAAACGCGCCGCCCCAGCGCCAGAGAGCCCAACCGGTGAGAGCCGCGCCTGCGAGACCTGTCCAGATGAGCCCCCGCTCCACAGGCACGCCCACGAGGAGAAGAAGGCTGTTCCACAAATCCGTACCCAAGGGGTAGCTCAATGGAACGCCGGTGAGAATAGGGCTTGCAGGCCAGAAATCCACGCCACCCGCAAAGTATCGGATGAATTGAATATGAAGCGAAATGTCACCGAGGTTGTAGGGTGAGATAATACGCCACTCGTCGCCTACCGGATAAATCAGCCATAAAAAAGCTCGCAGTGAAGCCATGGCGAAGAGGGCGAACAGCAAAATATCCCACGCTGTTGTGCGGCGGACTTCGTTCTGGCGGGTGTGCCAAAAGACCAAGATTCCGCCTCCAAGGCCTATCGTTAGCGCAGTCAAAGCCAGTTCGAAATTCAGTCCCTTGAATGTAAATGCGAGACAGATAGCGCTGACCACACTCGCTCCTGCGGCGCTGATGATCCCTGCTGCAATCTTTTCACCGCTCACGGTTTGGGTCCGACTGATGGCTTTATGTCTGGTTCTCCACCGAGAAGTTCCTTGAACTTCCGTGCCGACAGGTAGGCCATGCACTCCTCCTGGCCACTGCGGAGGCGGAAGGGAAATTTGTAGTAAGACTCCTTGAAATTGCTCTCTGCTTGCGCTGCGTTGGCGGCTTCGATGATCACAAAATCGGCATCCCATCGGGTCGGAGGGGAATCCTTTTTAAAATACCCCACACGCGTGAAGTCACCTAAAATCCAGGGTAGGGGATAGTAGCTGTCGAGCATGATGGTCCCTTCGAGTTGGAAGCCGTCCGGCTCGCTTCTTGCCAAGGCCAGGACCGGCTTGGTGAGGCGCTCGATATCTTTGTAGGTTTGCACATAGACATATGGCTCGCTGTCATCCGTGAATCGGAAAAAATTCAGCTGGACTGTCATGATGAGCGATGCAGCAAATAAAGGCGCGGCAACCAGCCAGACGCGGTCCCGCACCAAGCGACCCGCCCACTCGCGAACGACTCCGCCGAGGGTCAAATAAAACGGCCAAATAATCGAAGCCACGCACCATGGGGTTTTGTACGGGATGATCGAATAAGCCACTAGCGTTCCTCCTGCCATGATGGCTGTGTAGCGGTAACGCGCATCCGAGGGGAAAACATACCGCAGGCAGGCGAGCAGTCCGGCCAATGCGGGCCATTCATAGCGGGCCATGAGATAGACCCAATACCAATTCAGCGGGCCCACGAGATCATAGGCTCTCTTTTCATGCCCACCCGAGTTCATGCCGGTCGACACCCATGCGTGGAAGGTTTCATACAGCCCGCTCAGAGCCCGGAAGTCCCGGAATGTGCCCGAATAGAAAAAGACAATGACCAGCACAGCGATCCCGCCGGCTAGGATCGCATCGTCGCGCGTCCACTGCTGCCGCGCAACAGGCCACACCGGGCGTGATGGCACAATCATTTGATAAATCCAAAGACACAGCGCTGCAATCGCCATGCAGCCGATGTGCAGGACATAGGTTTCTTTTGTGAGGATCATCCCAGCAACTCCTGTCGCCACGGTGAACAGATGCCGACGGGTGCCCGTTTGCCAGAGACCCAGAACGCCGTGGAGGAGCAGGATCGAAAAAAGAACCTGCCACGACTCATGAATTGAATACCGCCCATAGAAAACAAATGCGGGCGAGACGGCCATAGCCAGAGCGGCTAGGCGCGAAACGCTGAGGCCAAAAAAGTCCCGAAAGCGCAGCATCGCCCACACGGCCAGAATGCTCGCAATCATCGCCGGAAGACGCAGCGCCCAGACCTCTCGGCCGAAGAGGGTCTGCGATAGAAACACCGCGTAAAAGTGGAGCGGACCGTGATAGTTTGTGGGATCGTAGCGATAGTAGCCGTTTGCTGTCATCTGATCCGCAAACCAACCATTGATGCCTTCATCAAAGTGTGGTGGTTTGATTTCGATCAGCCAGCAGCGGAGGAAAATCGCTATGACCAGAATCGCGATTTCAGGCAAATGGGCTTTGAGGGCTCGTGCGGACATGCGGATGGCATAACTCCTGCCCCGCCGCTGTATCAAGCTTCCCGGATCGGTCACATTTTTTGCGCGATATTCTTTCTTGAAAAGGGCCGACCGGCGAATCAGATTGATGTCTTCAGATCGGGCCGTGGCTCAGCTTGGTAGAGCGCTTGAATGGGGTTCAAGAGGTCGAGAGTTCAAATCTCTCCGGCCCGATTTTTTTCACCAATCTTAGCTGGCATTGCCGTATTCCTTGTTCCCAACGATAAAATACGACCTATGAGCGACAGTATTAAGGAACTCACTGCGGAGATTTGCGCCTTTCGTGACGCGCGGGACTGGGCCCAATTCCACAACCCCAAGGAAATGGCGGTAGCCATCGCTGCCGAGGCTGGAGAGTTGCTCCAGCACTTTGTCTGGCAGGATGCTGTCCAGTCCCTCGACAGGGTTTCGACGCGCCGTGCCGAAATCGAGTCCGAGATGGCCGATGTGGCGATTTTGCTTTTTGAGATGGCGGCCAATTGTGAAGTGGATTTGGGAGCTGCGATGCGGACGAAGTTGGCGTGGAACGAGGAGCGTTACGCCGTTTCCAAGGCACTGGGCTCGAATAAAAAATACAACGAGCTTTGAGCGAAGAGACCCCGCACCGTCGCAGACCGCGCTACTCCGGCAAGTACCCGCGACGTTTTGATCAAAAATACAAGGAACTGTCGGGAAACCCCGAAACGCTTGTCCGTGTGCTTGCTTCGGGCAAGACGCCGGCTGGTCACCACGTGCCAATTATGGTCGAGGAAATCCTCGAGGTTCTGGATCCGCGTTCCGGCTGTATCGCTGTCGATTGCACGCTGGGCTTCGGCGGGCACACACGCCGCCTTCTCTCGCGCATCGCTCCGGGTGGGCATGTCATCGGCCTTGATGCCGACCCGCTGGAGCTTCCCAAGACCGAGGCTGCCTTGCGTGCCGAGGGCTTTGATGGCGGGACTTTCACGGCAAGGAAGTCCAATTTCGCCGGACTCCATGCCGCACTGTTGGCTTCAGGTTTTTTTGGGGCTGATGTCATTCTTGCTGATTTGGGTGTTTCCTCGATGCAGTTGGACAATCCGGCACGGGGATTTACTTGGAAGTCCTCCGGGCCTCTTGATATGAGGATGAATCCCTCGAGGGGGGTGTCCGCCGCCCAGTGGCTCTTGAAAATATCGCCGCCGGCGCTGGAAGAGGCATTGATTGAAAATGCGGATGAACCGGATGCCGCCATGCTCGCAGCGGCGCTTGCCGGGAAAAGCTTCACGACCACGACAGACTTGGTTCATGCCATTCGAACCGCTCTGTCGCACCGCACGGCTGATCTCCTTGAGAAGGCGATCCGGCGCGTTTTTCAAGCCGTTCGGATAGCTGTGAATGAGGAGTTCAGCGCCTTGGATGGTCTCCTGCGTGCCTTGCCATCCTGCCTGAATGCCGGTGGGCGTGTGGCCATCCTGACATTCCATTCCGGCGAAGATCGTCGAGTGAAAAAGGCATTTCAAGCCGGGTTGCGGGAGGGGATTTACAGTTCGATCGCCGATCAGATAACGCGAGCCTCGTTCGACGAGTGCCGCGCCAACCCCCGCGCCACATCCGCCAAACTCCGCTGGGCACGCCGCGCGGGGTGATTTTCTCCTCTCGAAAACACCGCCTTTGCGGGGCGAAAAAAATCAAAAAAAGTTGTTGCAGTCACGGGCTGGGGTGTTATTGTTTATTCGTTCTGGGGGGAACAGAAGCCCGTTGCAGCTATCGTTGCGACGGGCTTCAACTTTTTATAGGGGGGGCTTGTTTTCAGCCTTTCATGCCTGATGGGGTGCTGCCAGCATACCACCTATGAGATACCCGCGCTCGCCCAAGGAAAAGGTCGGTGGAATTGTGTACTTCGGACGTATGGTGGATAAAATCCGTCTTATGTCCGCTGGGGATTTGCATCCAGACCTCCACACGAATCTTGGCCAAGGCTTCGATGAACGCATCGCAACTTTTCTTGCAGTGGATTATTCCGATGTGAAAAACCGTGTGCTCGCGGGCGGTTCGGATGACGAAGTGCTCGAGTGGTGCTTTCAAAATGGCAAATGCCCCACTGCGGAAGAGATCGAGGTTTGGAATAGTTTCATGGTCAAGCGCGGGTGGTGTGATGAACTTAGTGAGCGCCTGGCCAGCCGCAAAAAAGATAGCGGATTCGAAAGCCGCGACGACATCCAGACGATGTTTCATTACATCGATGCGGATGAGGGACGGATGTAAGCGCCGTCTCGCTTTTGCTCACAAGCGCGTATTTTAACATTGAGGAACCGTTATTCCTCACCCAATTTCGCTTCACATGGATTTCGTCAACCTCACCCGCCATCTCGGGATCGGCTCAAATTGTTACTGGCTGCGTGTTGGAGGCAAAAACCTCATTCTTGATGTGGGCTCAGATCCGAAAGTCGATGGTCTCGGCTCCACCCCGCATCTAGCTACAGTTCCAGAGGGGACGGTGGATGCTATTATCATCACCCATGCGCACCAGGATCATATCGGGTCGCTGCCGGTGCTAACGCGGCGGCAACCGCAGTGCCCGGTCTTCATGACCGAGGCCACGGCAAACATAGCAGACATCATGCTGCACAATTCCGTGAATGTTATGACGCGCCAGCGCGAGGAGTTGAAGCTCATGGAATATCCACTCTACACCCATCGCGGCGTAGATCTCTGCGAGCAGGCTTGGGTGCGATGCCCTCTTCGCCAGCGTCGCAATCTTGCAGGCGACTTCTCCGATGATGACAATGAAGTCACTTTCGAGTTCTACCACGCGGGGCACATTCTTGGATCGGTAGGCGTTCTCATACGCTATGCAGGAAAGTCATTTTTTTACACTGGAGATGTAAATTTTGAGAGCCAGACGATCATGACGGGCGCTGACTTTCCGGAGCAGGGTGTTGACTACCTGCTAATGGAAACGACTCGTGGCGATTCTCCTACGCCGCTTGGTTTTTCTCGCGCCAATGAGGAAGAGCGGTTTTCGCGCGCCGTTAGCGAGGCTATTGCCAATGGTGGCACTGTAACGATTCCGGTTTTCGCCTTCGGCAAGACTCAGGAGGTGCTGGCATTGCTCTGGCAAATGCGGATGAGGGGTAAAATCGGCAACGTCCCCATCTATATAGGAGGTCTCAGCGTGAAAGTCACGACCACCTATGATGCCATGGCAGCTACCTCGGTGCGCCATCATCCCGAGTTGCAACTTTTACAGGAGATGGCCCCCTATGTGCTCTCAGGCCGCGAAATTCAGAATGTGCAGCCCCGCAAGCGCGCAATCTATGCCTTGTCGAGTGGCATGATGACCGAGCACACACTCTCGAATATTTTTGCCCGCCGAATTCTTGGCGACGCCTCGCAGCATTTGTTCTTCGTTGGCTATTCCGACCCCGACTCGCCTTCGGCCCGCATCCGAAAGGCTTCGCCCGGCGAGGAAATCATGCTCGACAAGGACCACCCCGCTATTTCAATCAAGTGTAATGTGCAGGAGTTCAACTTCAGTGCTCACACAAACAGGGAGAACTTGAAAAATTATGCCGCGCTCCTGCAGCCATCGAAAATTCTTCTCGTCCACGGCGACCGTCCAGCGCTGGACTGGTTCCAACTGGCGCTGTTTCGTGAACTTGGCGACACTGAGGTGATAGTTCCAGAGTCGGGGCGCAACTACTCACTCGATTGAGGCTCTCAAGTTTTTTGTACCTTCCTATCTTTTTTGCTCGTAAAAAATATGTCCACTAATTGCTCTGTTGGGAGTTTGGAAAATGATTTACTTCTCATGTGCAGGTGCAAATCTTGCCAACTAATTTGATGTCTAACGGACCGAGAGATCTCTTTCAAAAATGCAGGGAATACCGGGACAGTGCTGATGCACGGGCCCAGGGATTCTATCCGTACTTCCGTTCGATTGAAGAACCGCATGGCAATTACGTGATATGCGATGGCCAGCGCAAAATCATGATCGGGTCGAACAACTATTTGGGACTTGCTCAAGATCCTCGCGTTGTGGAGGCGGCTTGCGATGCGACACGGCTCTATGGCGCTGGTTGCACCGGTTCACGCCTTTTGAATGGCACGATCAAGCTACATGTGGAGCTTGAGGAGGCTATCGCGGACTTTCTCGGCTGCGAGGCAGCCATCCTTTTTTCCACGGGATTCTTTGCCAACCAAGGTGCTCTGATCTCGCTCACAGAGGAAGGAGATTCGATGCTTTGCGACCGCGAGAACCATGCCAGCATTATCGATGGCTGCCAGTTTGCTCCTGCAAAGCTTATCCCTTTCCGCCACAATTCCGCCACATCCTTGGAAAATCGTCTCAAGCGTCTGCCCGACGATTCCGGTCGTTTGGTCATTTTGGACGGCGTCTTCAGCATGTCCGGCGATATTGCCAATCTGCCTGAAATCATTCCTGCGGCAAAGCGTCATGGGGCCTTTGTATATGTGGACGAGGCCCACTCACTGGGAGTCCTTGGTCGTCAGGGTCGTGGAACAGCGGATCACTTTGGCCTTCAGGACCAAGTGGATATCACCATGGGTACCTTCTCGAAATCCCTTGGCTCCATGGGTGGATTCGTTGCTGGAAATGCTCAAATGGTTGAGTATTTGAAACACCGCGCTCGGTGTTTGATTTTTACGGCTGCACTCGCTCCCGCCATCGTTGGCGGAGTGAAGAAAGCGCTCGAGCTCATGCAGGATGAGCAGTGGCGCATCGAACAACTTTGGCGGAATACCCAAAAAATGCACGAGGGTTTCAAGCGTATCGGGTTCAATATTGGCGAAACCAAAACGCCCATCGTGCCAATTCTCATCGGCAGTGAAGCCAAAGCCTTCATCTTCACCCAGCGTCTTTTCGAGGAAGGCGTTTTTGCCACGCCAGCTATCTATCCGGCTGTGCGTTACGGAGAGGCCATCGTTCGCACCAGTTTCATGGCCACCCATACGGACGATGACCTAGACCGTGTGTTGGAAATTTTTGAAAAACTTGCCCGCGAGTTGGGAACTTTTGATGACCCTGCCTATGTCAATCCAGGACGCCGCAAAAACGTTTTCGATTTCCGTCTGCCAGACTCAGTCGCAGAGGAAGCGGTTCGAGAGAACGGCAGAGAGTATTCACAAAACGGATCCGGCCTATGTGCCGCCGTTTCCCGGTAGCGTCGCGAAGTTTCTCGCGCCGGGCTCGAACTTCCAGCGCCGCCACGGGTTCATCAAAGCATTTGTCGCCGAGCGCGGTGGTCGTCCCATTGGCCGCATCGCGGCCATCGTGAACCGATCGCACAACCAGTACCATAAGGACAAAACCGGCTTCTTCGGTTTTTTTGACTGTGTAAACGAACCCGCAGTCGTTCAAGCACTCTTTGCTAAAGCCGCCGAGGTCCTGCGCGATGCGGGGCTAAACACCATGCGTGGTCCCTACAACCCCAGCATCAACGAAGACTGTGGAATCCTAATGAATGGATTCGACAAACAGCCCGTCATCGGCTTGCCGTGGAATCCCTCCTATTACTCTAGCATGCTTGAGGATATGGGCTTCAAAAAAGTCCGTACTCTTTATGTTTTAAACCTCCCGCTTCACCTTTTGAATCCTCCTGAGAGGTTTTTGCGAATCGTCGAGCGCTTGAAAAAACGCGCCAATCTCACCACGCGTCCCTTCCAACTCAAGCGCCTCGACGAGGAATTGAAAATCGTTCGCGAAGTTTATAACGCGACGCTCGAGAGGAACTGGGGATTTGTTCCGATTGGAATGGAGGATTTGCTCGAGTCGGCAGAAGATATTCGTGCTATCGCCGATCCGCGACTTCTTCTCATCGGTGAATCCCAAGGCCGCGACGCAGGGGTTGCCATCACTTTGCCGAACTTCAACGAAATTCTCGCCGCTGCGAAAAACACCCCCCACTGGCTCAGACTGCTCCATATTTTCTTTCTGATGAAAACTCGGAAGATCAAAACTTGCCGTCAGACCGTGCTTGGGGTTGTTCCGGAATTCCGCGACAGGGGTCTGCATGCGTGGCTTGTGCACGAGCAATTTTCCGAAGCGAAAAAACATCACACCCACGCCACGCTCGGCTGGCTCGAAGATACGAATGCTGAAATCATCAACGTTTGTCAAATCGTCGGCGGCGAACCAGATCGCGAGTGGGGTCTTTTTGAAAAAACCTTATGATGTCCCATATTCCATCTGCCACCCGATACGACCACATGCCTTACAGACGCTGTGGGCGAAGGGGCCTCCTCCTGCCTGCAATCTCGCTCGGCCTGTGGCATAATTTTGGCAGTGTCGATGTGTTTGAAAATTCTCGGGAAATGATCCTCGGTTCGTTCGACCTCGGCATCACGCACTTCGACCTCGCGAATAACTACGGTCCGGTGCCCGGGAGTGCTGAGGAGACATGCGGACGGATCTTAAAAAACGACCTTCGCACTCACCGCGATGAGCTCGTTATCTCGACCAAGGCCGGTTATCGCATGTGGCCGGGTCCGCACGGCGAGTGGGGTTCCCGGAAATCGCTTCTCGCCAGCCTGGACCAAAGTCTCAAGCGCCTCGGGCTCGATTATGTGGATATTTTTTACAGCCACCGCCCCGACACGGAAACTCCACTCGAGGAGACCATAGGCGCTCTCGTGCAAGCCGTGCGCTCCGGCAAGGCCCTCTACGCAGGCGTTTCGAGTTTTCCTGCAGAAATGACTCGCCGTGCCGCTGATCTACTTGAATCCGCAGGCGTTCCGCTACTTATCCACCAGCCTCAGTATAATTTATTCAATCGCTGGGTAGAGGACGGGCTCTCGGATGTCCTTCTCGATGTGGGCGCCGGTTGTATCGCATTCTGCCCGCTCGCACAGGGGGTTCTCACAAGCCGCTACCTGAACGGAATCGAAGAGGGATCTAGAGCCAGCAAACCCCATGGATTTTTAAAGCCGGACCAGGTCACCGAGGAAAAAATGCGAAGGGTTCGTGCTCTCGCAGAGATTGCCGCGAATCGTGGTCAGACTCTTGCTCAACTCGCCCTTACATGGGTACTCGCTCGCCCAGTCGTTACATCTGTCCTCATCGGAGCCAGCAGCCTCAAGCAGATTCAGGAAAATGTCGCCGACCTCGAAAAAAACCACCTAGCGCCCGACGAATTCGCAGCGATCGATGCAGCCTGTAGACTCTAAAAAAATTCGTTATACTATATCCTATTAAAGAGTTAAACGATAGCTGAGCTTAACGCTAAGGGTATGCACAAGTCAATCATTTAAGAAACGCCAGAGTACTGCAGTGTAATATCGCATGTTACTTTTTATAAAAATCTTATTTTAAATTTATAATTATTTCTGGTGTAGTGTGGTATATGAAGTAATTTAGCGGTTTAGCCTTCGATGCCCTGCGTATTCATCTCCCTTGCCGTTTGATGTTTGGTAAAAAACCAAAGTTTCTTGTGCAAGTTGCAAAAAACATCAATGTGCTATTGATTTCAGCTGTGGAGTTTGGGGAGCCATTTCCCCTACATTTTTTCTGCTGTTCCTGCCATGGACCAGAATGGGCAACGGTCAAAAACAAAATGTTCAAAAGATATTGAACATTTTCAAAAATCCCCTATCGTCTCCGTTGTAACTCCCCCCTCAACGAGGCTCGTGGAAAACAATCTTCTTACCATGCCACGTGTAAAAGGCACTCCTTTTACCAAAGGCGGCAGCTTGACGAAAAAAAGCTCTCAATCCTCACGGGGAGACGATCTCCAAGTATCGCCACCCCCACCGCTCAGTGCCTTTCAGCTCGAGTCCGTCGCACTTTTTATTCATGTCTTCGGAGCTCTCTCGCTGCCCCGCTCCATCGGTGAAATTTACGGCCTCCTCTTCAGCACGCCAGAACCTCTCTCACTCGACGATGTGCAGAGCCGCCTGCAGCTCAGTCGCGGCTCCGCGAGTGAAGGCCTTCGCTGGCTCCGGTCCCTCGGTGCCGTGAACCAAGTCTACCTGCCCGGAATCCGCAAAGAGCACTTCACAGCCGAGACAAGCCTGCGCAAGCTCGCCAGTGGCTACCTCCGCGATCGCATCGACCCCCACCTCGAAAACGGCCCCAACCGCCTGAGCGTCCTCGAGTCCAGCATCAACCCAGCCTCACCCTCCGCCCACTTTGAAAAATCCCGCCTCGGTCAGATCGCAGGCTGGTATAAGTTTTTCGGCAAGGTCCTCCCTCTCATCAAAGCCCTCGCGGGCAAATTCTAAAAAATCTCAGCACTACGATTCAGTCACCGGAATCAATCTATGCAGCAAACTGCAGCAGATTTCAACATAGGTATCAAGCCATCCAAAAGCTGGTTCGGGCTCGATCTTGCCGAAATCTGGCCCTATCGGGTTTTGCTATTTCTCCTTGTCCGCAGGGATTTTCTTTCAAACTACAAGCAAAACGATCCTCGGTCCGTTCTGGTTCATCATTCAACCATTCATTACAACAATCATATTCACTGTGATTTTTCGAAAGATGGCCCAAATTCCTACTGATGGAATGCCTTCGATGATTTCGTATTTATCTAGGTCTCTTGGATGTATGCGCGATTGGTTTTTGTAGTGTCGGCACACTTGAAACCTAGGATTCTGATCGTGGATGAAGTGCTTGTCGTCGGAGTCGCGGAATAAAAAAATGCCTAGGCAAAATGAAGGATGTTGCAGGGCAAAGCCGGACGATTCTTTGGAATTAAATTTCAAACAAAAAAATCAACACCCATGTCAACAAAAGACCTACCCGTCCGCCTTTATTCGCCCGAACCACTGCTGGGCCACCCGGCTAAACTCGTCGGCAACATCGCGCGCGACATTTGGGCTGGCCGCGAACTCGCCTGGCGTCTCTTCATCCGCGATCTCAGCGCCCAATACCGACAGACCTTCCTCGGTTATATATGGGCCTTTCTGCCGCCGCTCGTCGCCTCGATGACTTTTATTTTTCTGAACTCTCAAGGCATCGTTTCGATCAGGGGTACCGGCATTGCCTATCCCGCCTTCGCCATGATGGGTGCTCTGTTGTGGCAAGTCTTCGTCGATGCGATTCAGAGCCCTATTGGTTCCTTCAACTCTGCCAAGTCAATGCTTGCAAAAATCAACTTCCCTCGAGAAGCCGTCCTGCTTGGCGGTCTTTATATTGTCATTTTCAATTTTTTTGTCCGCCTGGTCCTAGTCGTTGCCGTTATGATCTTTTGGCAAGTTCCTGTAGATTCGTCGCTTTTATTTTTTCCATTTGCAATGAGCGCTCTTTTGCTCACCGGCTTCGCCATCGGCTTGGCGCTCACACCCTTGGCTGGCCTCTACGGCGACATCGGTCGAGGCATCCCCATCATCGCGCAATTCTGGATGCTGCTCACGCCCGTTGTCTATCCAGCGCGCACCGAGGGTCTTGCCGGATGGCTTGCCACATGGAATCCCATCTCGCCCCTCATTACTACCGCCCGCGAATGCCTTACCGCGCAACCTCTAACGCTGCTACCCGCCTTTTGGATCGTCACCTGCTGCGCCGCCGTTGCTACGTTCCTCGGCCTCGTCCTCTACCGCCTTGCTATGCCACATCTCATTGCCCGGATGGGTGGGTAGCTGGGGGTATTCAAAAAATGAGTAATGTAGCAAAGCAAGCAACTAAACCCGAAAACGGATTTTAAGTCAGGAGGGCAGGATGGAGAGGATTTACAGAAAACGCCCCTTTTGTTTGATATCGCACAAATCATTTCAAACCCATCGCATCATAAACAGATCATCCTCTGTGTTCTCTGTGCGCTCTGTGGTTAATTCTGCTGTATTCGGGCTAAAGATGAGAGACGAGCTGAAGAAGTCACTTTGGTATGGGGTCTGCGATATTGCGTCGGAGCTGAATCCGTTCGGTCGGGTAGAGAGGATGCCGAAGGGCTACAAAAATTTAACCACAGAGGCCACAGAGAGCACAGAGGGAGAAGCGAAGGTGCGCTTGGTGGGCCAAGCTGACGCTGAGTTTTCAAATTCCTCCGCAAGCTGGCTTGCACGGGGTTCTGAAAACCCATCGCTCATTCGCGCAGCGAATAACATTCTCAGATCGGGAGATCAAACAGGTTCAGATTCTGCATCTGCGGAAATCGGTGAAATCTGCGGAAAAAATGCTGATGGGCGGGATTGCAAGGGGCTTCGGGACGGCGAATTCTGGGCAGTTAAAGATGTCAGCTTTGAGTTGCGACGGGGGGAATGCCTTGGTCTAATTGGCCATAATGGGGCGGGTAAGACGACGCTCTTGAAGATGCTAAATGGGCTTATCAAGCCGGATCGGGGGACTATTACGATGCGGAGTCGAGTGGGGGCGCTGATTGCGCTGGGGGCGGGGTTCAATCCGATTTTGACCGGACGGGAACCGAAAGGCCGGGAAGCCTGTAGGAAGAGCAACCGGAGGTTGGTCCGAAGGGCGCAGCGCCGAAGGGAAGGCGCAAGTCAAAATATCACCATCAATGGCTCGGTGCTGGGGCTCACGAAAAAGGAAACTTCAACTTGCTTTCGCGTTCATTTAAATTAGATAAATTCCATGCCCTCTATCCTCGAAAATAAAAGTCCTAAATTGACTGCCAAAACAAAGCACAGTTCAAAAAAAACTATTCTTCGAACTGTGGGGTTAAAAACAGCTAATCCAGACATTTTGAAAAAACGCTTCGCCTATCTTATTGGTTGTATCGAGGGCGCTCCGGACCTTTCTAAACGCAAAGGATATAGCCCCAATTGAAAGTCATTCCAGACACGGGATTTCTCGTGGCACTCGCGAACAGACGCGATCAGTATCACGATTGGGCAGTGAATTTACTTGCTAAATTGCAAACGCCATTGCTCACGAGCGAAGCGGTTCTATCGGAAACCGCCTTTCATTTCCAATCGAGTCGAACAGCGCTTCTCATGCTCGAGAGTGGACTTGTGCGGTTCGCCCTGAACCCAGAGCGGGAGTGGTCGGAGTTGTTAAGATTGGCTGAGCAATTCGATGATCAACACCCGGATTTGGCGGACTTATGCGTGATCAGGCTCAGTGAGATTTATCCAACGCACAAGGTTCTAACCGTTGATGGCTCGGATTTCCGGGTTTACAGGCGCAATAGCCGCGAGCAAATACCCGTTGTTTGCTCTGGGTAAATCAGAGCGCGCGACCCCGGTTTTACGCCTACGCCTAGCTACCAACGAATGACCCCTCACCAACCAACTGCAAATCCTAGTTTGTGGTTTTACGGTAAAATCCTGTAAATTATGTTAATCCTGTCAAAAAAATGAGTGACGAAGTCTTAGTCCGGGTAGACGGCGTGGGGAAAAAGTTCTGCCGCTCGCTGAAGAAGTCACTTTGGTATGGGGTCTGCGATATTGCGTCGGAGCTGAATCCGTTCGGTCGGGTAGAGAGGATGCCGAAGGGCTACAAAAATTTGACCACAGAGGCCACAGAGAGCACAGAGGGAGAAGCGAAGGTGCGCTTGGTGGGCCAAGCTGACGCTGAGTTTTCAAATTCCTCCGCAAACTGGCTTGCACGGGGTTCTGAAAACCCATCGCTCATTCGCGCAGCGAATAACATTCTCAGATCGGGAGATCAAACAAGTTCAAATTCTGCATCTGCGGAAATCGGTGAAATCTGCGGAAAAAATGCTGATGGGCGGGATTGCAAGGGGCTTCGGGACGGCGAATTCTGGGCAGTTAAAGATGTCAGCTTCGAGCTTCGACGGGGGGAATGCCTTGGTCTAATTGGCCATAATGGGGCGGGTAAGACGACGCTCTTGAAGATGCTAAATGGGCTGATCAAGCCGGATCGGGGCACTATTACGATGCGGGGTCGAGTGGGGGCGCTGATTGCACTCGGTGCGGGGTTCAATCCGATTTTGACCGGACGGGAGAATATTTACATCAATGGCTCGGTGCTTGGGCTTACGAAAAAGGAAATCGACGAGAAGATCGACGAGATCATCGACTTTGCGGAGATTAGGGAATTCATCGACATGCCGGTGCAGAGTTATTCCTCGGGCATGGCTGTTCGGTTGGGGTTTTCCGTAGCCAGTTCCTTGAGCCCAGATGTGTTGATTTTGGATGAAGTGCTGGCTGTGGGTGACATTGGATTTGTGGTGAAATGTCTCAATCGGGTGAGAAAGCTCACGGCCAACGCGGCGGTCATTTTTGTAACTCATAACATGCAGTTTCTTTCATCCTTTTGCTCGCGGGTCATTTTCATGGGGCATGGCAAGACATTACTTGATACCCCTGAACCTGCGAAGGCTATTGATGCATATTACGAAATGATTACCTCTGAGAGGAATGAAACCGGATCCGGTGAGGCACGAATCAAAAAAATATCTCTCAAACAAGGTGAAGTCATCTCCCAAGGACAAAACGCAGAGGTGTATCTTGAATTTGAGGTGGATTCATCAAGCCCAGTGTCAAACCTGCAACTCTACATCATGGATGAAGCGATGGCTCCGGTCGTATGTCTGCCAGTTAATGGTTCAGACGGAGAACTATGCGACTTCACTTCCGGAGATCATGAAATCACGCTGCCTTTGGGCTCTGTCGATCTCGTCGCTGGCAAATATAGCTTTACGGTTGGAATTTCAGACAAGCAGTCCAAGCGCTCATTGCTCCGCTCACAGGGACTTAATGAATTTCGAGTGTTTGCTGATAAATCCCACTGGGGGCGCATTGTTCGCCCGATTATTGCCTCCTAAAAATAGAACATCATGAATACATTTCTAAAAAGCTACACGGAAAAAGTTTTGGCCTCCCTAGATAATGATTTTAACGACAATTGGGACGAATTCCGCTTCGGAAAATCCGATCCCGTCGACATAAAAAGAGGGAGGGACAAATCCCTGCCTCATGACCTTCTGCGCGCGATCGCTCTCACCACCATGGGTGCATCCAAGCAAAAAGCGAGAGCTGTTTCGCGGGAGATTTGCAAAGCTATTGATTTCATTTCGCCACACACAACAAATCTCGAATGGCTCTATGCTAACCTTGCGGACGAGGAATCGCGCCAGACGCTGGTGGATACGCTCGCTTATCGAGCGCTGGGGCATCGGAAAATCAAGTTGGCAATGAACTGCCCTGAATTTTGGGCCACACGCGAAAAGGCTTTCAACCTACCTCGCGAAGGGGAAGAGATCAATGTGGGCTTCCTTGGGTGGAAACTTCGAAAGGTCAGCTTGGAGTGCTTTAGTTACCCTATTTCAATTTTTTCCAATAAATTAGCCAATGTGACTACATTCGTTCACCAGCAATATCGGTGTGAGACTCCGGATGGGCCAATCGAGTGTTCACCTGGTGACTATGTGATCGATGCCGGGGGTTGCTATGGAGACACTGCACTATACTTCTCCCATTTGGCCGGGCCAACCGGTCGGGTAGCCTCTTTCGAGTTTTTTCCGCAAAACTTAACGGTTTTCCGTAAGAATTTGGAAATCAACTCTGAACTCGCGGGTAGAATCCATATTCATGAAAATCCGGTTTGGGTGGAAAGTGGAAAGGAACTTTTCGTGAGCGGTTCCGGCCCAGGAACCACGGTCACAGAAAATAAAGTTACCCAGGATGCCACTTCCGTCACCACTCTGAAAATCGACGATGTGGTTGGCACGGCTGATTTCCCGAAAGTGGATTTCATTAAAATGGATATAGAGGGTGCTGAGCAGCAAGCTTTAAGAGGTGCAGAGGAATGCATTCGGCGATTCAAGCCAAAGTTGGCGATTACGGTTTACCATAGCTTGCAGGACTTTTGGGAGATTCCTCAATGGGTTGATAACCTCGGATTGGGATATAAGTTTTATCTTTGCCATTTTACAATTCATGCTGAGGAAACTGTTTTATTTGCTATCGCATAATGACGCCTGAAAAACCAGTATTTATAATTGGTAATCCACGGTCTGGAACAACCCTGCTGAGACTAGCTCTAACCTCCCACAGCAAAATATGTATTCCTCCAGAGGCCGGTTTCTTGTGCTGGTTTGCAAATAAATATGGCTCTTGGGAATCAAATGAGTGGAATATAAGAAGTAATTTGAGACTTGGGGTTTGTCACGCGCAGATCTGATAAACGCGTTTGAAACAAGTTCTCCCCCAAATTATTCCTCGGCTTGTTCAATAATATATAGTCAATATAAACAAATTAACAAGCCAACTGCTCCAATATGGGGAGACAAAAATAACTTCTATATCAATCATGTCGAGCTTATTTATAAGCTTTACCCCAACGCTAGGTTTATTCACTTGCTTAGAGACCCTAGAGATGTTGCTTGCTCTTACATAGAACTCGGAGGACTAAATTCTAATAGCATCTACAAACCCCATCTCCCAGTTGACCCTGCTGAAATCGCCAATCACTGGTTAAGAAACAATATTTCTGCAAGTGAAGCATTAAACCGCATCCATGAACGGCAAAGAATCTGCATTCGATATGAAGATTTAACTATTACACCTCAAAATACTCTAGCCACCATTTGCTCCTTTTTAGGGTTAGATTTTGAAGACGGCATGCTTGATTTCCACTTGCACAACCAGAACAAAAAACTGGAACCGATTGCAACCATGGATTGGAAAAAACGAACACTTGATCCAATTACTTCAAGCCAAATTGGGCGATATAAATCTATTTTAGCAATCAACGAAATCATCTCTATTGAAATAACAACCAAAGACTACATGGAAATGTTTGGATATTCTTGCGATCATCTCAAATGAATCAAAGCTCCCCGCTACATGTCGGCCGGCCGAATATCGGCAACCTCGAAGCCCTTTGGGCCCGCATCAACGACATGCTCGACCGGCGGTGGTTTTCTAATAATGGCCCGTTGGTTCAAGAGTTTGAAAAACGAATCTCCGAATTTCTTGGAGTGAAGCATGTGGTGGCGATGTGCAATGCCACGGTGGCGCTGGAAATAGCGAGTCGGGCGTTGAATTTGCATGGAGAGGTGATTGTGCCGAGCTACACTTTCATCGCTACGGCGCATGCGCTACAGTGGCAGGAAATCACACCGGTTTTTTGTGATATGGACCCAGCGACGCACAATATCGATCCGGCTAAAATCGAGCGTCTTATTACCCCAAAGACGACGGGAGTTCTGGGTGTGCATGTATGGGGGAGAGGATGCGACACCGAGGCGATCGAGGAGATCGCGGTCAGGCATAACCTGAAGGTAATGTATGATGCCTCGCATGGCTTCGGCTGCTCCAAAGGGGGGCGGATGCTGGGATCGTTCGGCGAGTGCGAGGTCTTCAGCTTCCACGCCACGAAATTCCTCAACTGCTTCGAGGGTGGGGCGGTGGTGACGAACAACGACGGCTTGGCCGAGAAAATGCGGTTGATGCGAAACTTCGGATTCCAAGGTTTCGATAATGTGATTTACCTCGGGGTTAATGGCAAAATGAGTGAGGTCCACGCTGCCATGGGACTCACTAATCTTGAGGCGGTGGAGGAGATCATCGCCATCAACCGCCGGAATTACGGGGCCTATCGCGAGGGTTTGGCCGATGTGGCGGGGATAGATTACGATCCCTCCGAGCGGAACAATTACCAATATGTGGTGATCGAGGTCGACCCGGAGGTATCGTCGAGCAACCGCGATGAAATTGTCGAGGCGCTCCATGCGGAAAATGTCATTGCCCGGAAATACTTCTGGCCTGGTTGCCACAAAATGGAGCCGTATCGCTCGCTGCAACCTAACGCCGGCCTGCTTCTGCCAGAAACCGAGCGCATCGCCGCCCGTGTCATCGTGCTGCCGACCGGGCAGACGGTGGAGGTGGAGACGGTCGCGCGCGTCTGCGAAATCATTCGGGATGCCGCAAC
>JBIJCR010000110.1:0-7849 GCA_044344595.1 Terrimicrobiaceae bacterium | reverse complement strand
GTCGCTTATTTCGTCGCAAGGGGAAACCCAGTGACCGCCCGCCGGGAGGTCGCGGAATCTGCTCAATCAAATCAAGTGGAAGGCCTGCGGTTGCTTTGCATTCTGGCACTCCAAGCGGGGGATTCCGCCGCAGCATGGTCTGCGATGGATTCCTATCTGCGCGAGACGAAGCGGGGAAGTCTCCCTTAGAGGTAAGAAAAAATTCAAATCGCGGGAGTTTCTGGTTCGTCGGCGCTGTCCTCTTCGATTTCCTTACGGATGGCTTTTGAGATGAATGGGCGCACAAACCCGTATATGAGGAACGAAACAAAAAGAACTGCTGGCATCCACTGATAATTCATCGCAGAAAATGCTAGAAGGAAAATAAGACCCAAAAAAGCGGGTATTGAACGCTGGGTACGCCAATTCAAGCTTTTAAAACTCGGGTACCGTACATGGCTGAACATCATGAAAGAGAGAAAAATCAACAATGGTGGCAGGGCGTTTTTCCAGGGGCCAATTGTGCGGTCATCTGCTTGTAGCCAGAGCATGAAAAGGGTGAGGGATGCGATGAGACCAGCTGCGGCGGGTATAGGGAAGCCGTGGAAATCCTTGTCGGGTTTATCCGCGTTTGCTGCGGCGATGCAGTTAAAACGTGCTAGGCGCAGTGCGCCGCAGAGCAGGAAGAAAAAAGCGATGAGCCAACCAATGCGTTGAAAATCACGGAGCACGATCTGGTAAACAAGCAGCGCCGGTGCGATGCCGAAGGAAATGGTGTCAGCAAGAGAGTCGAATTCGCGACCGAATGGACTCTCATGACCGCCCAGTCGGGCTAGGCGGCCATCAAGTAGGTCGAAGACACAGGCCCCCAAAATGAATGCAATGGCCTCGTGGTATAGCGTTCCGGCAGAGTTACCGTTTGCAACCAGAGTCGCCGCTTCGATGATTCGCAATGTCGCCGCAAATCCACAGAAGAGGTTTCCCGCCGTCATGAGGTTCGGCAGAAGATAGATTTTAGGCTCGTTGGGAGATGGCATGGAATATTGGTTCAGCTGAGCGGTTTCAGTCTTGCGACGGGCGTTTCCCCTCCGCGCACCCGGTCACCGATCTTTACCAGCACCTCGGCGTTCATTGGCAGGAAAATCTCGGTGCGTGAACCAAAGCGAATCATGCCAAATCTCTCCCCGCGTTTCAACTTGTCGCCGACCACAGCCCATGGACAGATGCGCCGTGCGATCGCTCCGGTGATCTGCTTGACCATGACAGTGGCTGTGGGGGCAGATATGACCCAAGAGCGGCTCTGATTCAGGATTGAGGATTGCGGGTCGCGCGCATCCAGAAACCCTCCGGGCTTTGGTTCCGAGTGGGTGATTTCTCCAGCGATAGGAGCTCGATTCACATGAACATCAAACACTGAAAGGAAAATGCCGATGCGGCGCACTCTGGTTTTCAGGAATTCACCCTCTTCCACTTCGTCAATCGTTGTGACAACTCCATCCGCGGCAGACACAGCTGTGTTCTCATCTCCTACAGGCACTCTTTCCGGGTCACGAAAAAAATACAATGTGAACAAAAGCAATCCCGCAAAAAGGATTGATAACATCGGCAACAGGATCAGAGAGATCAGCCATCCAGCAGCCAACATTCCCAGTATCCATGTGGCTTCATAAAGTGCGCGGTTTTTCATCTGGTCAAGCTAGCAATCGGCTCGTATTTGCCAAGCTCCTCCTCGCTTTCCGAGCTCCAAGCGTTTTCCACGCGTTTCCAAGGAGAGTTCAAAGATCGCGGTGAGTGTCACTAAATGTTGATTTTACCTTGGAACTATCGGACTTTGCGTAAGATTTTTCAGTCATGCGGGTGTAGTTCAATGGTAGAACGGCAGCTTCCCAAGCTGCATACGAGGGTTCGATTCCCTTCACCCGCTCGCTTTTTCTCACTTGGCACCAACATTTAGTATAATCAAATGAAGCTATTGGGGTTTCACCTCACTTCAAAGTGACATGTTGGCTAGAGCGTGATATGTCCTGCTGTTTCTTGCCACATATTTCCGTTTCGATTGTTTGCGCCTCACAGGGGAGTCATCCACCGCTAACCAGCCTCACCGTGCGAGAGGACTATAATGGCAATTTCCGGGGTTCTGAGATAGTATTGGTCCCACTAGGGTATTTACTCCATATGTTCTCATTGAGGTTTGCATCGACTCAGCGGCAGCGGGCGTATTAATAGTTTACAGCACCTAACCCATGATTAAATCATCTGTTTCTTCGACCCGTTCTGGACTATGTCCGGCTCACCTGTGGATTTTCTCATCCATAGGAAAAAAAACTATAGTTGCCTTCACTGGCATTTTGCTGGTGCTTTTCGTTATTGGCCACCTAATTGGCAATCTCACCGTCTTCCTCGGTCCGGATGCCCTGAATGCCTACGCCGAGAAACTTCACAGTCTCGGCCCGATCCTTTGGGTAGTGCGTCTTGGATTGCTGGCCGTGGTGGGTCTGCATATTTATTTCACGATGCTTCTCTGGAAAGAAAACCAGAAGGCTCGTCCAAAAAAATACATCGCTTCCAATGCCATTGGTACGACCGTCTTCGCCCGCACGATGCGTCTGAGCGGGCTCATCGTTCTGGCATTTGTCGTCTTCCATCTTGCCCACTTCACGGCCCGGGTGGTGGATCCTTCTTTCCAGACTATGACCACCACGCTCGATGGAAACCAGGTCCACAACGTCTATGGGATGGTCGTGAAAGGCTTCAGCAATGTGCCGGTTGTAGCCATCTATGTTGTCGGCCTCTTCCTGCTTACTTTCCACCTGAGCCATGGACTCAGCAGCCTCCTACAGACTGTGGGAATCACCAATACCAGCATTCGTAAAAACTATGAACTCGCCGGGCGCACGCTCGCTTGGCTGTTGTTCCTTGGTTATGTCTCTATTCCGATATCAATCCTTGTCTTCGGACTTGGAAAAGGAGCCGCACAATGACACTCGACCCCAACATCCCCGCCGGTCCTCTTGATAAGAAGTGGACCAATTACAAAAACAACGCGAAGCTCGTAAGTCCTGCAAATAAGCGGAAATTCGAGCTCATCATTGTCGGATCCGGTCTCGCCGGCGCCTCTGCAGCGGCAACCCTCGCTGAGCAGGGATACAAAGTGAAATGCTTCTGCTACCAGGACAGCCCCCGCCGCGCCCACTCGATTGCGGCGCAAGGTGGCATCAATGCCGCAAAAAATTACCAGAATGACGGTGACAGCGTTTACCGCCTTTTCTACGACACGATCAAAGGCGGCGATTTTCGTGCCCGCGAGGCCAATGTGCACCGCCTTGCCGAAGTGAGCACCTCCATCATAGACCAGTGCGTCGCCCAAGGTGTGCCCTTCGCCCGCGAGTATGGCGGTCTGCTCGACAACCGCTCTTTCGGCGGTGCTCAAGTGTCGCGCACCTTCTACGCCCGCGGACAGACTGGCCAGCAGCTTCTTCTCGGAGCCTATGCCGGCCTCAGCCACCAGATTGCTTTGGGCGCAGTGAAAATGTTTCCGCGCACGGAAATGCTCGACCTCGTGTTGGTCGATGGCCATGCGAAGGGAATCATCGTCCGCGATCTGAATACCGGCGAAATCACCAGTCACGCGGCCGATGCCGTCCTGCTCTGCACCGGCGGCTACGGCAATGTTTTCTACCTCTCAACAAACGCCCGGGGCTGCAATGTCACAGCCACCTTCCGCGCCCACAAGCGCGGCGCTCTGTTCGCCAATCCCTGCTTCACCCAGATCCACCCGACCTGCATTCCGGTAAGCGGTGACTACCAGTCGAAGCTCACTCTCATGAGCGAGTCGCTCCGCAATGACGGCCGTATCTGGGTTCCCAAGCGCAAAGAGGATTGCGGGAAAGAGCCCTCGTCGATTCCCGAGGCGGACCGTGATTATTTCCTCGAGCGCAAATACCCGAGCTACGGCAACCTAGCTCCTCGCGACATCTCGTCCCGCTCCGCAAAGGAAGCCTGCGACGAGGGTAGGGGAGTCGGTCCCGGAGGACTCGGCGTTTATCTGGATTTTGCCGATGCCATCAAACGCCTCGGTCAAAAAACCATCGAGGAACGCTACGGCAACCTCTTTGAGATGTATCAAAACATCACCGGTGAGAATGCCTACGAGCGCCCAATGCGCATCTACCCCGCCGTCCACTACACGATGGGCGGTCTCTGGGTAGACTACAACCTCATGAGCAACATCCCCGGCCTGCATGTGCTCGGCGAGGCGAATTTCTCGGATCACGGCGCGAACCGCCTCGGAGCCAGTGCCCTCATGCAAGGTTTGGCTGATGGTTATTTCGTGATTCCCTACACCCTCGGCAACTACCTTACCACGCAGTTCGGCAAGAAGGTCGATTCCAACCACCCGGCTTTCGAACAGGCTCTGAAAGAAACCAAGGCTCGCGTGCAGCGTCTCATCGACATCAAAGGCACGCGCCCGGTGGACAGTTTCCACCGCGAGCTCGGGCTCATCATGTGGGACTACTGCGGCATGGCCCGCACGGCAGAGGGCCTCACCGAGGCGATCGGCAAGATTCAAAAACTCCGCAAGGAATTTTGGAGCGATCTCAAGCTCATTGGTGGAGCTGATGGCATCAACATGGAGCTCGAGCGCGCCGGACGCGTTGCCGATTTCCTAGAGTTCGGCGAACTCATGTGCCTCGATGCCCTCACGCGCGACGAATCCTGTGGCGGGCATTTCCGCACCGAGCATCAGACGCCGGATGGCGAGGCGCTCCGCAATGACGAGCAATTTTCTTTCGTCTCCGCTTGGAAACACGAAGGTGAGGGCACCACACCCACGCTCATTAAAGAGCCTCTCGTCTACGAACAGGTCAAACCCTCCACACGCAGCTACAAATAATCCTCAACCATGAAATTCCACCTCAAAGTCTGGCGCCAGAAAGATTCCAACTCCGAAGGAACGCTCGAGGATTACACGGCTGAAAACATCCCGGCCGACGCCTCATTCCTCGAGATGCTCGACATCGTGAACAACAGCCTCACGGGGAAAGATGTGCCACCCATACAGTTCGACTCCGACTGCCGCGAAGGCATCTGCGGCAGTTGCTCGCTCACGATCAACGGCATTCCCCACGGCCCGGGCCGAGGCACGACTTGCCAGCTCTACATGCGCAATTTCCGCGATGGCGACACCATTACCATCGAGCCCTTCCGCGCCGACGCCTTCCCCGTCCAGCGCGATGTTGTGGTGGACCGCTCCGCCTTCGACCGCATCATCCAAGCCGGCGGCTACATTAGCGAACGCAGTGGGTCTGCGCCGGATGCCAACTCCGTTCCGATTTCAAAAACCATAGCCGACAAGGCAATGGATGCCGCTGCCTGCATCGGCTGCGGTGCCTGCGCCGCAGCTTGCCCAAATGGCTCCGCCATGCTCTTCGTGAGCGCCAAGGTCACGCACCTCGGACTCCTGCCCCAAGGCAAGCCCGAAGCCGACCGCCGCGTCCTCGGCATGGTTCGCCAGATGGACAAAGAAGGCTTCGGCAACTGTTCAAATTACTACGCCTGCGAAGCCGTGTGCCCCGCCGGAGTCCCCGCCGCCTTCATCGGACGCATGAACCGCGAGTTTACCGCCGCATCGATCAAGGAAATGGCCGGGATGACAGTCTGACTCCTTCTCGCGTCCGCCCTCGGCGCACTATCCCCCGCGCCCTCTCGTAGGCATGTGCGCAGCAGGGCCAGATCTCGGAGTCGTTCCGTCCGTCACAGCAAGAAAAGGGGAGCACAGTCGTCCCGACTGTGTAAGAAACGAACACCACAAAAAGCAACGAGTAGCGGTCACGGACAGCAACCCTTCCTCGGAAAGGGACGAACTGTTGACTCAAGCCCCAGCCTCGAAGCGGTGCTGGAGTTTGAGTTTGGAGATTTGGGCGTCGAGTGCTTTGTAAGTCATTCTGGTAATTTGGTTAATTGAATCGATGACTTGCTTTTTGGGTAAACTTCGTTTGTCGATTTCCGCTTCGCTCTGGGTCTGTCAAAACTTTCAGTCGCAGGACCGAAGGACTGGTGGGCAGGGTTCATTTTCTTTCACGGAGAATGTTAGCCGGGTTATTCACCGTTTAGATTTATCACGGATCGAGAAAAAGGTTTCAGCAACGTGGAGGTGTTTTGTTTCGGAAAAAATGAAAAGAAATGAACCCTGACCCCCAGTTCTCCATCGCAGTGGCACGAGGTTGGAGCGAACCATCCAAAGTCGCCTCTCTCGTTCACCAGTGGATGCGCGATCAAGTAAGCGCTACCGCCACGACCTAAAGTCTAATAGTCAGGGGATATTGGTATGAGTTGTCCTCCTTAAGTCGAAGGTCAAATGGGAGTCCCTTGTGGAGTCTGACTTGGTGCAGGAATAATCTGATGGCATCGGTCGTTGTCAGGCCGAGCTCATGCAGGATCAGCTCGGAATCCCGCTTGAGGCGGTTATCAACTCTGGCACGGACATATGATTCTTTGACTGGCAGCCTCAAATACAGTCTCAATGTGCTACGTCACGCAAGATATATTTTCTGCGAGCGGCCTCAATCAACGGCACCGGCACTCGGTGTTGGCTCTGGCGCATTGTTAGCCATGTATTCTTTTAGTTTCAGCGTGGGTATATTCTGACCTTGCTTCTGAATTGGGTTGTTTGTTCTTCTGGCGACACCAAACAAGGAAATCATCAATGCGAAAAGGAATGCGATAAACGCGAGTTTTTGCATCTTGAAGCCGCTCTTCGGTTTTCTCTGCGTTATTCAACCATTCTTGATAGGGGTAGTCAAATGTCTCGGGATCTGCCACATGATCAGGAATGATGGTCCACTCATCCGGCGAATACCATGTCACGCCAGTCACTACAGATGGAGGTCGCTCAGAATTGGATTGTTCGCTCATACTGAAATTGCGGTAGGGTCTGAATCAGGCGGATTATTCTTAGGCTAACGTCAAAGAGCACGCGCCGCCACCAGCGGGAGCGCGCTCCGAAACGGGGGTTGAGGTTCAAGCCACGCCCGACTACGCCGACAAGGCGGGCTGGTGGCGGTTGTCGTGGCTCGGCTTGTTGGACATCCTATTGTATTTGGTCTTGCCTAGTTTGGAAGCAATTATTATGGACAAAGCACTAATCTTCATTGAAAAACAAGTATATAAAAATGGCTCACATTTCGGAGGTGAAATTCCGAAGGGTTTTGAAGTGTTTTTGCGAGGACATCCCAGCCACATCGACGGCCAATTTAAGTGCGATCATAAATTCTTGAGCGAATGACCCAAGCTCAGCGACGGCAGAGCGTGGCACGGTAGCTGTGTGGTGGAGCGAAGGAGAGACATACGGACTACGAAGAAAGGTGGCTCGGAGTGAAGACGTCCAAGCCAGAGTTAGCAGCTACCGTGACATGCAGAGCCGTTTGCTGCAGCGCACATTGGCAAATTCATTTTGGAGGAAGCTCGAAGCGACCGGCAAGAATACCTGGCACCGTGATATCCTCGTCCAATTCTTCCCAGCGCAGCGCAAAACCGTTCACTTCGACCTCAACTTGCTTCAATTGTTGATCTGTGGCCGCAGCCAAACGTCGAAAACGGTCGGCGGGAAACCCGACAAAGCGCCCGTCATGCAGTTCGATATATATTGTTCTTCCCTCGGTCCAGGCTCGCACAGCGGCCGGCTCCAAAGAAATCGGTGGTTCAGCGAGGATGGCGTTCATAATATGCTTTTTTCAGTTCTTTTTGATTTTCAAAAACGAGGCGTTCGATCTGTCGCAGGTCATGCGATCTTACGCCCCGGTTGCTTGCAAGAAAAATGGAAGGCTCCAGCCAGAATTTGCAGTCTCCGTCAGGCGTCCGGACGTGGATA
>JBIJCR010000036.1:0-19480 GCA_044344595.1 Terrimicrobiaceae bacterium | reverse complement strand
AGACGCCCCAGAGGCCGATGTGCGAGGAACGAGCGCGGAGGCCGAACAACGCCCCGCCCAGAGTGAGCGTTTATCGCAGCTATCGGAGAGCCTGCCGGAGTGGAGGATTCGGCGCAGCGGAGGTGGAGCGGAGCGGTTCGTTGCGCCATTCGTGACATTACCGCGAAGCAGGAGAATGAGACTCGGCGCGGGTGGAGCAGCTTCGCGGACACACGGCAGTTCACCTTTTCAAAAACAATCGGCGAGGATCAGCGGTTCAGACATTTTCTTGCGGCAGTGGGAGATCAGAGGGGTCAGGCATAAATTATTGACATCTAAGAGTCTTCAAAACTTTTCCCCGCATTAAACAATTTCAGAGCAGTAATCCAAGGCTCGTTCAAATCCATGCCGGTGTCTTGCTCGGGAGCGATGCGCTTGAATCCGGCATACATGAGGCACATGAGCTGGAGGCCGGAGAAGGATTCGCCTGGGTAGGCTGAGAGGGTGTATTTTTTCTCGGGGTTGGCGTAGTCGAGCCCGCTTTCGCTAAGACGGGCGACCTCGAATGTGATCTCCATGACTCGCCGTGGATCGAGGGAGTCGAAGCGCTTGAGGGCATCGAGGAGATGCCACACAGCAGCGGGGTATTTTTCCTGGAGGAGTTCGGGGTTCGTTGGGCCACCGCGTTCACGGATTTCCTTTCGGATGGTGGCGAGGAGTTGCTCTGCCCTCTGAAAGACGGGATGGCTGCGGGCATCTCCTGGACTGCCATCGCGCAGCAGGGATTCCAGAATTTCGGCAGCCGCATCAAGGTGGCCTTGATTTTTCAGCAGGAGGGCTTTTCCGCTCACCCCTTCCGGGGTGAGGGTTGTTTAGGACGGAGTAAGCTGGATTCGTTACCTGCCAAATTTAGGGAGGCTCAGTGCGACTTATTTTGGGGGTGTGGATGCTGTGGTTTGATGGGATTTGAAGAGCACGCCCAGCAGGAAGGTAACCAGGCTGCCGATGAAGACGTAGTAGGGCCAGGAGATGGCGGGCCACCAGGTTGGCATGAAAAGGCCGAAATTCCACTCGGCTGGGATTAACTGAAATTTGAGCAGGGCGAGCGGATCGATCGCGGGGATTTTGACTTTTCCAAGAACCAGGACGGCGGCGATGCCGAAGAGCATGGAGAAGACATTGGCGACATCGTTGCCTCGGGATTTTGTCAGAACTCCGAGCAGGAAGATGCCGAGGAGCGAGCCGTAGCCGTAGCCGAGCACGCCGAGGGCGAGTGGAATGATCGTGATGTTTGTCTCCAGCACGGCATAGGCGGCTCCGGTGGCGACGAGAATCATGAGCCCAGCAAAAACAA
Source organism: Terrimicrobiaceae bacterium (assembly GCA_044344595.1). Classification (GTDB taxonomy): domain Bacteria; phylum Verrucomicrobiota; class Verrucomicrobiia; order Chthoniobacterales; family Terrimicrobiaceae; genus UBA967. The sequence goes on along the minus strand of JBIJCR010000036.1, from coordinate 18,147 downwards.
GGGTCGCTATGCGTGCCGCGCGGATCGACTGGGCGTCGGTCGAGGTTTTGTTGAAGTAGGGCTGGTAGAAGTCGCGGATGAACGAGGTGGCCAGCGCATTGAGAGCGGCTGAGGTCGACCCCATCATGGTCGCGAAAACTCCCGCGACGATGAGTCCGCGGATGCCGGCCGGCATTTCGTGGACGATGTAGTGGGCGAAGATTTCGTTGTGTGCGGTCGGCAGCGAGGGATCCGGGCTGATTTGGTAGTAGACCCAGAGGAGAATGCCGACGGCGAGGAAGGCCAGAACGATCGGAATATCGGCAAATCCGCTCACAATGAGGCTGAACCGGCTTTTTTTGATATTTTCCGCCGTGAGCATGCGCTGCACCATGTCCTGATCAGTGCCATGGGTTGCCATGGTGAGGAATGTCGAGCCGAGGATTGCCGCTAGGATGGTGTAGGGGTTTTCCAGCATTTGCCGAAGGGCTTCGCCAAAGGGCTTTGTCGCCTCCCAACCGGTTTGGAACATTGCGACCTGGTGGCCGTCCAGCATTTCATTCACTTTTCCCAGGCCCCCGGGGATGTGATTTAGGATGGTAAAAATCGCGAAAACCACCGCGCCGCACATGAGGCAGGCCTGAATGAGATCAGTCCAGACCACGGCTTTAATGCCTCCAACGGCCGTGTAGGCCGCAGTGACGGCGGTGACGAAGACAATTCCCCAGAAATATGTCCAGATCGTGACTTCCGTACCGGGGAAAAGGTATCGCCAGATCACGACCAAAATCACTCCGCCGAGGTATAGTCGAACGCCGATTCCCAATACGCGGCCGAGGAGGAATATCCCGCTTGCCATGTTCTTCGTGCGCGAGCCGAAGCGGACGGTGAGGTATTCGTAAATGCTCTGGACCTTGAACTGGAAATACGGAGCGATCAAAAGATACGCGATAATAATGCGGGCGAGGATTGTTCCGATGGCGAGCTGCGCGTAGGCGAAGCCGAGTGTCTTGTAGCCCTCGGCAGGTGTGCCCAGAAATGTCGCCGCGCTGGTCTCTGCCGCAATGATCGAGGCTAAGACGGCCCACCAAGGGATCTTGTGACCCCCGAGGGCGAATTCCTGCAGGGTGTCATTCCTGCGGCCCGCATAAAGGCCGATTCCTACGATCACCACGAAGTAGGCTAGAATGACAAAGCCATCGATGAAAAGGGCGGCGTTGTATGTCACGGGCGCAGGGTCTTCACGAGCACGACGGAATTCCTTCCGCTGGCTTCGTATTTTTGGAGTCTCTCTGGTGGCAGAACGGATGGGTCCGCCGCCATGAAGCCGCCTTTTTGTTGGAGGTAACTGTAGGCTTGAGTGGAGAGGGCGAAAAGGGTCTTTACGCCTCTCTCACGTGCGAGGTTTTCTACAAACGCCATGAGTTTTCGGCCATAGCCCTGGTTTTCCTGCGCCTTGCGCACATGCAGGCACGCTAGTTCGGCGGCGGATTGTTCGGGATAGAGGTGCAGGGCCACGCAGGCCACGGGCGCGCGGTCGACTTCCAGAAGCCAGTAGTCATTCAGGCATTCGAGAATCTCGGTGCGCGAGCGGCGGACAAGTTCCTCGTTCTGGACGGATTGACGTATGAGTGAGATCACGGACCGGACGTCTTTTTTGAAGATGCGCCGGATTTGTTGATACTCGTTCGAGTACACCATGGTCCCGATGCCCTCATGGCTGAAGACCTCGCTGAGCAGGCCCTCGTTCATTCCGCCATTGAGCAGGTGCGCGCGGGCAACTCCTTGCCGACAGGCTTTGGCGCCATTCTCGAGCTTTGAGAGAAGTCCAGTCGGGAAATCGGCCTTGCGTTTTTTGACGAGATCTTCTGTCTCGGAAATCGAAAGCTGGCGGGGGAGCGCCGTCGATTTCTCAAAGACCCGGCCAGGCGCGAGGTAGAGGATTTTTGCGGCACCGAGCTCCACAGCGACTTCCAGCGCGATGCTGTCCGAGTTCGCCCGGTAGGTGCGTCCCTCGCCATCAAAGCCCATCGGAGGAATGACGGGAATGATGCCTTCGTCGAGGAGAAGTCGGAGTGCCTTGGTATCCACGCGCTCGACCTTGCCGGTGTATTGTTGATCGATGCCGCCGAGAATGCCTGCAGGGTGGACGATGAGGGCGTTGATGTAGGCGGCGCGGAGATCGACAGAGGAAAGGCCCTCCATGATTTCATTTGTGAGTCGGATCGCTGCATCGATGCTGACTTGGAGCGTTGGCTCATCGGTGAGGCCGATGCCGTCAGAATTGGTGATTGCGATTCCACGCGTGGCAGCGAGGGCCTCGATCTGGTGGCTTGCGCCATGCACCAAGACGACTTTGATGCTCAGAGAACGGAGCACGGCGAGATCCAAGAGGATGTTCGGAAAATTTTCCGAGTCTACGACCTCGCCATCCACCGCAACCACGAAGATACGCTCCCGGAAGAGGGGGACGTATTGCAAAATTTCACGCAGGTCGGAGACGTTCACGAATTGAAGATTCGCTGATAACAGATGATCCGCTCTCGACATAGAGGAAAATAACGCTGGCGGCGGGGCTTGCCCGCTCGTTAATTTGCCATCCATGTCCTTTGAAAAGTGCCTGCTCGCCGCGCAGGGTTATTTAGAACTTGATATGCTGGTCGAAGCCATGGCGGAGCTTGACTCGATGTCGCCTGAAGACAGGGACATTGAATCCGTATTGCAGTTGCGACTTTTCATCGCGATGAAGAGTCACAACGTTGAGGAGTCGCTTCGGATCTGCGAGCGACTCAGGCAAATTTATCCTGAATCCGTCTCCGGTTACATTCATGGCGCTTTCTGCCTCCACGAGCGTGGGCAAACCGATGCCGCTCTCAACCTTCTTCTAAGCGGCCCTCCATCACTCGCAGAAGAGGCGACCTATTTTTACAATCTGGCCTGTTACAGCGCGGTTCTTGGCGACCTCGATGGTGCGGCTGATTACGCCCAGACAAGTTTCGCGATGGATGAAAAGTTCCGAGACATCGCTAAGGTGGATCCCGATTTGATCGAGCTTCGGGGTCGGCTGTGAGTGAAGTGCGGCAGGCATTTGAAAAAAACTTCATCGATGGGGTCGAAGTCGGTGCTGGTCTGAGCATTTTTTGCGGTGGCAGGGAAGTTGTCTCTCTTTGCGGAGGTTTTTGTGATGCCTCACGCTTGGTGCCATGGCGGGACGAAACGCTGGCGCTCATCTGGTCCGCCACCAAGGGCGTGGCCGCCGCGTGCACGCTGCACGCGATGCAGGAGGCCGGGGCGGATCTTCACACACGCGTCGCGGATTTTTGGCCGGAATTCGCGCAGTCGGGAAAGGGATCTCTCACGCTTGGGCACGTGCTTTCACATCGCGGAGGGCTTTGTGCTGTGGAGGATGCCTCGGCAAATATTCTCGACCGTGAGAGTGTTCTGAGGGCTATTGAAAAACAAACTCCGCTCCTGCCTGTCGAGGCAGGTCCGGCTTATGGTCCCAGAGTCTTTGGTTTTCTGCTGGATGAAATTCTGCGCCGTCTGGCAGGAGGGGAAGCACTTGCCGACTATTGGCGTCGGGTTTTTGCCGAGCCGCTTGGTATCGATCTGTGGATTGGTCTTCCGGAACATCTCAATGCCCGTGTAGCGACAATCCTCGCGCCCCGAGCCGGAATGCTTTCCGCAGAAGAGGAACTTTTCATGAGGGTTTTTGCAAATGTGGATTCACTCGCCTATCGTGCTTTCTCAACTCCTCGCGGCCTTTCTGGAATCTCGATGATGAACTCTCCGGAGATTCGGGCCATTTCGCTTCCCTCCCTGGGTGGAATCGCCTCCTCACTTGCCTTGTCAAAATTCTACGCCCTTCTGGCCTCGGGCGGCACTTGGGATGGGCGTTTATTCTTTAAAAAAGAAACGCTGGGTTGGATGTCCGCCCGACTTGCTCAGGGCTTCGATCCAGTGCTCCAGCGCGAGATGTCATTTTCGGCGGGCTTCATGATGGATCCGATTGATGAGTCGGGCCGTAAAATCCGCTCCCTTCTGGGGCCATCACGCTCGGCCTTTGGCCATGCCGGCAGGGGAGGTAGCTTGGGATTTGCCGACCCCGAGCGGGAAATCGGCTTTGGATACGTGATGAACCAGATGGGCGCGGGGGTGCTTCCGCAAGAGCGTTGTGCGGCGCTTGTGAGAGCGTTTTACGAAAAAGATTAATTCACTATCTTTACCGAAGTGCCGGTGGGTGCATTTTCGAAGAAAATTTTCACCATCCGCTCTGGCATGCGGATACAGCCGTGGCTGTCAGGAACACCTGGAAGAAATCCCTGGTGCATACCGACCGCAGTCCGGTTCAATCGCATGAAATAAGGCATTGGAGAACCAGCGAAAATTCCACCGGGTGGTATGGGATCTTTGCCTTTGGACACATTCTTTACCAGCACATCGCCCTGTGCATTCACATAATCACCATAGAGGTTTGAGACATGATTGGGATTTTTTTGGGTGATTTTGTAGGATCCGGTTGGTGTTCCATAGCCTTCGCGACCGGAGGAGATGGCTGAAACGCCAACAAGCTTCGAGCCCCTGTAGAATGATGCCTTCTGATCTGAGAGATCGATGACGATGGATGGCTCGCCTTGCACCCCATCGCCGTCCCAGTAGGAGTTTTTATCTGCGAGGGTGGATTCGGCGGAACGGGAAATAATTGACCCGTCGGTTCCGAGATAGCTGGTGGCGGGGTTGGTCAGGCGTTTGTCGTAGTTCGAACAGCCTGCAAGTAGCAGAGCTGTTGCCATGAGAATGGTGCATTCCTTGTTGGGCATATCTTGCGTAGTGAATTAAACGCACCATCGGTATAGCGTCAAGCCACTGCGGTACGTGTATCAAGCTGCCAAAGAAATTTCTCACTTAGGCTTTTCATTTCATAAACCCTTGTTCAAACTCTTCGAATCCCTTCCCCCATCCACACAAAAAACTTATGCCAGTAACAGCCAAAGGACTAGAAGGAATCGTAGCCAACTCAACCAGCCTCAGTGATGTTCTCGGTCAAGAGGGAATCCTGATTTATTCCGGCTACGACATTAACGAAATCGCCGGAAACGCCAGCTTTGAGGAGACGATTCATCTTCTCTGGCATGGGGAACTCCCCAATCGCTCTCAACTTGACGCCCTTAGCAAAAAGCTTCGCGCTGCACGCGAATTGCCACAGCCTCTTGTTGATTTCCTGCGAAATGCTCCGAAAGATGCAGGGCCAATGGACGTCATTCGCACGGCAGTTTCGATGCTCGGCCTTTACGACGTGAATCCGAAGGATGAAAGCCCGGAGGCGAATTACAACCGGTCTGTCAGCATCACAGCAAAAATCTCTGTCATCACCGCCTATTTCCACCGTGCCCGCAAAGGCTTAGATCTTCCGCCTGTTCGCATGGATCTTGGCGAGGCAGCTCACTTCCTTTATCTCATCAATGGCATTGAGCCGAGTGCCGAAGCTGCACGCACTCTGGACGTCGCCTACGTACTGCATGCCGACCACGGCATGAATGCCTCGACATTCTCCGCTCGCGTGACCATTGCCACCCTCTCAGACATGTATTCAGCTATCACTTCTGCCATCGGAACCCTCAAGGGTCCGCTTCACGGTGGCGCAAATGAAGGCGTTATCCACATGCTAAAAGAAATCGGCAGCGATGATAAAGTAGACGCCTGGGTCGAGACCCAGCTTGAACAGAAGAAAAAAATTATGGGTATCGGACACCGAGTTTACAAAGTCCTCGATCCACGTGCCCCGCTTCTCCGCGAGATGGCGATCATTCTAAGCAACGAACTAGGCGAACCGAAGTGGATTCGCATGAGCGAGCGCATCGCCTCGATCATGAAGGAGCGCAAAGGCCTGAATGCAAATGTCGATTTCTATTCCGCCACGGTTTATTACTCCATGGGCATTCCCACAGACCTCTTTACACCTGTCTTTGCAATCGCCCGCACGGCGGGTTGGACCGGTCATGTCATGGAGCAACTTGCCGATAACCGCCTGTATCGACCTCTGAGCGAATACACCGGTCCGGCTGTTGGTAAGAAGTTCCAGCCGATTGACGGTCGTCCATGACCACACGCCTTAAGGCGCGAGGACTTCGTAGGTCATTCCGTATCGGGGGGGCGCCCATCGAGGTTCTACGCGGAATTGACATCGACATTGCCGCTGGAGAGTCCGTGTTCCTGTGCGGTGCAAGTGGAGCTGGTAAGACGACGCTTCTCTACACTTTGGCTGGGCTAGAGACACCGGAGGCCGGTATTGTGGAGTTTGAAGGCCAGTCGCTATACGGGCTCTCGGGAAATGCTCTGGCCCGCCTGCGCAACAAGCGTATGGGTTTTGTATTTCAATCCTATTTTCTCCTGCCAGAGCTGACTGCATTGGAAAATGTCATGCTGCCAGCACTCATCCGGGGAAAATCGGAACTCACCCGTGGGCACGATCTCCTGCAGCGTGTTGGCCTCACCGGACGAATCGACCACCTGCCGGCAGAACTCAGCGGCGGCGAGCAACAGCGCGTTGCTATCGCCCGATCTTTGATCAATGATCCGGTTATTCTTTTTGCGGATGAGCCCACTGGCAATCTGGACTCAAAAAACGGTGAGGTAATTATTAATCTGCTTCTTGATCTTTCTAAGGCCGACGCACGCACGCTCGTCGTGGTTACGCACGATGAAAATCTTGCGAGCCGGGGTGACCGGGTCGTGCGGATCGTTGATGGCTGTCTCGCAGAGAACTGACATGCCGATCGATTATCCTGCTCCATTCAACGAACTCACGCGCGAGCTGCGGCGTTTGCCGGGTCTTGGTCCGCGCAGTGCCGAGCGCTGTGCTCTTTGGCTCCTCGGACAGAAGGATGCTCGACCCTCGCAGCTTGCCGCAGCAATCACAGCCTCCTCCTCATCGATCCATCCATGCAAAAAATGCGGTTTCTTTGCTGTCTCAGAACTTTGCGAAATCTGTCTCCAGCCGTCGCGACAAGGCAAAGAAATCTGCATCGTCGAGCAACCTACCGATATCCTTCCGCTGGAGCGTAGCGGGGTCTTTCAGGGCCTTTACCACGCACTTGGTGGCCGCTTGTCACCGCTCGACCGCATCGGCCCCGCCGAGCTGCGCATTCAATCCCTACTCGAAAGAATCCGCGAAGAAGACCCGACGGAAATTATTCTTGCACTTAGCGCAGATGTCGAAGGCGAGGCAACGACGAACTACCTCACTGAAATCCTTGCGCCTTTGGACATTCGTATGACTCGCATCGCCCATGGCCTGCCTGCCGGCGGGGGGCTGGAGCATGCGGACCAGCTCACACTCCGGCGCGCACTTACCGGCCGTCGTCCGGCCTGACTGCGGCGGTGCTACTCGACCGTCACGCTCTTGGCCAGGTTTCTCGGCTTGTCCACATTGCATCCGAGAGCCACTGCTGTGTGATAGGCGAGAAGCTGCAATGCGACGGTGTTTAGAAAGGGGCTCAGAAATCCTGGCACCGCTGGCAGGAGGATCGCCTCATCGCAAAGGGATGCGAGCGTGTTGTCTCCCTCCGTGCCGATAGCAATCACCGGACCACGGCGTGCTTTGATCTCCTCGATATTACTCATGTTTTTTTCAAAGACATCATCTTGCGGAGCCATCACAATGGTGGGTGTTTCCTCATTGATGAGGGCGATGATACCATGCTTCAGCTCGGCGCTCGGATGTCCGGATGAGGCGATGTAGGTGATTTCTTTCATCTTGAGTGCTCCTTCCAGAGCAATCGGGAAGTTTGCCTGTCGGCCCATGAAAAGAAAATTCCGCGTCTTTGCATATTTGACCGCGATGTTTGCGATGAGGGTATCGCGTTCCAGGGTGCGCGCAACGAGATCGGGGAGGCGCTCAAGGCTATCGATGATTTCTGCCGCATCAGCCTGGGAAAGGTCTCGGATGCGGCCGAGCATTAGTCCGAGCATGGCGAGAAGTACCAGTTCGGAGGTGAATGTCTTTGTTGCTGCCACTCCGATTTCAACCCCCGCACGGAGGCCAATACCTCCATCGCTCTCGCGGCTAATCGTGCTGAAAACATTGTTGCAAATCCCGAGGGTGAGGGCGCCTTTCCGCTTGCTCTCGCGCAGGGCGGCAAGCGTGTCGGCTGTCTCTCCGCTCTGGCTCATTGCAAAAACTGCAGTTTCCGGATCGAGCGGCGCGTTGCGATAGCGGAACTCGCTCGCGTAATCACACTCCACAGGAATACGCGCCAGACTCTCGATCATGTACTCACCGGCTAAAGCTGCGTGGAATGTCGTTCCGCAGCCGGTGAGGATGATGCGTTTCAGCTCGCGGAGCTGTTCGTTAGTGCGATGGAGGCCTGTGAACCGGGCAGTGGACTCTTCGGGAATCAATCGTCCTTTCATGGCATCCCGAAGGGTGTCCGGCTGCTCGTGGATTTCTTTGAGCATGTGGTGAGGAAAAAGCCCTTTCCCCGTGGAACGTGCTTCCACCTCGATTTTTCGCAGCTTTGGCGCAGCTGCCGTGCCGCCGTTGACTGTGGCAAGGTGGAACGACTCGCCGTCCAAAGCGGCAATGTCTTGATCCTTCAAATAGATCACATCCTGCACCCACCCATCAAGGGCGGCGGCATCGCTCGCAATGAATTGGGCCCCCTTTCCGATTCCCAGCACCAGTGGACTTCCGCTGCGCGCTGCGGCCAGGAATCTTCCGAGGTCCGCATGAATGACAGCAATCGCATAGGTGCCGCGCACATGACGCAGGGCTTCCTGCATTGCATGAATTAGAGCTGAGCGGTTTCGATCTGCATTCTGATCAAATGCCTCGCCTATCAGGTGGGCAAGCACTTCCGTGTCTGTTTGCGAATGAAAGACATGCCTGCGGCCAACGAGTTCCTCGCGGAGATGCTTGTAATTTTCGACGACTCCGTTGTGAACGAGCGCCAGCCTGCCGGAAGCATCCAGGTGGGGATGCGCGTTTTCTCGTGTCACGCCGCCATGCGTGGCCCAGCGCGTGTGGCTGATGCCGGGGTTTCCGCACAATGGGTTTTGCACGACCTCATCGACGAGCTTTGAGACACCTCCCACTGCTTTGCGGGTTTGAATTTCATTTCCACTCAGCACGGCTACGCCGGCGGAGTCATAGCCTCTATATTCCAGACGACCCAGGCCCTCCAAAAGGAAGGGCAGGGTGTCTGTTTTGCCAATCGTTCCAATTATGCCACACATGATATGCGATGGGATGTCTATTTCAGGTCGTCGCTGAGTGGCGTGAAGGTGAAGCCCAGATCCTGTAGACCTTTCACCGTTGTCCGTAGCTCCTCAGGATCGAGATACCAGTGGAAGTAAAATCCCGCCCAGCCATCACGGACGACCTTCAGCGCCTTGGCCCGTTGCAGCAGATCCTCCGGAGTCGTTGGTGGCTGGATTTCATACCACCCGAATGGATCGATGTAGCCGATCGTTTCTGGCATGCGCTTCAGGCCGTAGGTATCGCGGTAGATATAGGGCGAGTTCAGCTCCGTCGCCTGTATCTTTCCCGACGCATCATTGAAGAAGAAAATACCCCGGTCACAGGCAAACGGGTGAATACTTGAGAAGACCCTATAGTCTACCGGCGAGGCCAAATAGTGCGGCGTAAGCCAGCCGACGGGGTTAAATCCAGCATTTTTCAAGATGTTCAAACCGCGGTTCACCCGGTTCCGGGCCCAGCTTGCCGAATCTCCAGGAAGAGCGCCGACAAGCGTGAGAAACCCCTTCTCATCTGCAGTGACACGATAGAATTCGTAATCATCCCCGCTCACGCCGGAGTAGGGATTCATAATGCCATCAATTTGGTGCGTGGTGCCGTGCTGGAGGACCTGGCCGCCCTCACTGATCCATCGGTTCATTTCCGCCGAAACCGGCGAGTTTTTTGCAATGCGGACGACTTCACTGATGCCGTCGTTGTAGATACCCGACCAGTCTCGATACTCGGGAATGAGGCTAATCGTAAATGGAACATTCAGGTCTGCCAGCACATCGCCCAGCGCTTTCAGAGTGGGAACATCTGAAACGGCAGCCACATCCTCGATTCGAAAGAAGGCGCGGTGATTTTCTGCGTGATTGATTCCCAGCATGTCGTGTAGAAGGTCCGCAAAGGCTAACGAGCGATTTTCGAATGTCGTCGAGATCATCGGCATGTCAGCCACGAACCAGAAATTCCCGCTTTGCACTATGTAGGGCCACTCGGTTCCGCCTTCGTCCAGACAAACCGCATGGATGATGACTTTCGACGGCTCGGTGATACGGACATGGCTCAATCCAACATCGAAAGGATCCTTTTCGAGGTTCGTATTTTTATAAACGACCGTGGGATGTTTCTCGCCCGAGTAGGACTCAAGCTGAAATCCATAACGATCAGTGAATTGTGTGCGTGGTGCGTAGGTCGAAAGATCCCAAGCATAACGCCAGAGGTTCACACCCATCCACACGAACGGTTTCAAGGTATTCTCCAGATCAGTCTGGAACACCGCAGGCAGTGGGGATTCGTTCCATACGGAGGCAACATAAAACGATGCGTCGTTTGCAGCGATATCACCAGATTTATAATTCGATAATGGCGTGCGGGTGACTTTGGCGTCAAAGTGTCCCAGCAGGTTTTCCAGCTTAAGAGAGTAAATTTCCCCTAGCCAACCCCACTGGCCCTCGTTGTCATAAACAACGAGGATATTGGGAGTCGCAGGCAGTGTTTGGCTCTGCATTGGGGGCGGTGCGAGAAAAACCACAGCGACCGCGACCAAGGCGATGAGGCATCCGCAGGGAATGACCATCGAGAGCGAGGGGCGTCTTTTGTTTTCGGTTTTTGCATTCATAGGTTTTTTGGTTCAATCGCACCCTCGCGGCACGACGTGCCCCTTGCCATGGGGTCAAAGCCCAAGCGTTCCCTATGGCTAACGAAAAAACCTTTATGTTGAGGCGGATTTCGCATCCGATTCTCAAACGATTCTGGATTTTGCATACATCTCTTCACTTTCAACTGGATGCCACCTGCGGTAGCACGCGCGCGCGGGCGGCTACATTTCGGACGCTACATAATGAGGTTCGCACGCCCCTCTTCATGCCGGTGGGCACTCATGCGACCGTCAAGGCGCAGTCGCCTGATTTCCTAAGCGACTCCGGATCACAGATCCTGTTGGCTAATACCTATCACCTCCTCCTGCGTCCTGGTGCAGAGGTCTTTCGCCGTGTCGGAGGAATTCACCGATTCATGAGCTGGGAAAGATCGGTGCTAACCGATTCGGGTGGATTTCAGATTTTTTCACTGCCTCATTCACGTTCCATGAGCGAGGTGGGAGCAGTTTTTCAGAGCTACCTCGATGGCCGCACGATTGTTCTCAGCCCTGAGCTGAGCATAGAGACGCAGAAAGCGATTGGCAGCGATATCATGATGGTGCTCGATCAGTGCGTGCCTTCCACGGTGGATGAGGCCACGGCGCGGCAGGCGATGGAACTCACACACCGCTGGGCGGCTCGGAGCCTTGCGGCGCGGGGCGACTCCCGGCAGGCGATGTTCGGCATTGTGCAGGGTGCGTTGAACCAGTCCTTGCGACGGGCCAGCGCCGAGGCGCTCTGTGCGATGCCGTTTGAGGGGTTCGCTATCGGAGGTCTTGCCGTGGGCGAGGGAAAGAGCGAGCGCGAGGACACCTGTGAATTCACCGCGGCCCTCCTGCCGGATGACAAGCCCCGTTACCTCATGGGCGTGGGAACGCCGCTGGACATCCTTGAAGCCGTCCACCGGGGCGTGGACATGTTCGATTGCATCATTCCCACCCAGGTCGCGCAGCGCGGCGGGGCCTTCACTTCGCGTGGGTTCCTTCAACTCCGGCGTGGCATTTACAAAACCTCAAAAGACCCGCTGGATCCGACATGTGCCTGCCCGACCTGCGCCAAGTTTTCCCGCGCCTACCTGCACCACCTCACCAAGTGCAAGGAGACTCTGGGATGGCAACTGATCGGCCAGCACAATATTTTCTTCTACCACCAGCTCATGGCTGAGATGCGACAGAGTATTCTCGAGGAAAGATTTCTGCCGTTCTACGATGAAATGCGCGCTATTCTAGCCGAGGATGATTTGGACAACCCAGTCACACCGATGCGGCGGAATCCACCCCGCTCCATCACGCTGGGGGCATATAAAATCCACACGGCTATCGAGGGCTTCTCGAGCATTCTTCATGTGAGTTCTGGCGAGATCATGCATTCGCGCACTCCGCCGATGGATGAGGCGCGCAGCCTTTATATTGAGCAATCGCACCTCGCCTCTCGCCTGCGCGAGGAAACGAGCGAGCCGTTGGTAATCTGGGATGTCGGCCTTGGAGCGGCGGCGAATGCCATGGCCGCGATCCAGTGCTACGAGGCGCTGGCCAATGAAGGATCGGTGCGTCCGCTGCACATCGTGAGTTTCGAGAATGATCTGGATTCGCTGCGCTTGGCCTTGAAAAACAACGACCGTTTTCCCTACCTGCGCCATGGCGGGCCTCCCGCTATTTTGAAGAACGCCACTTGGGTTTCGAAGCAGCATGAGCGCCTCTCCTGGCAACTTTACGAAGGCGACTTTCTGGATCTTTTAGCCCAAGCCATGCAGCCGGACCTTGTTTTTTACGATATGTTTTCCGGCAAGACCTGCGCTCCTGCGTGGACTGAGGACGCATTTCGCGCGATACTCGCCGTTGGCGGTTCGCGGGATGTCGAGCTTTTTACCTACACCTGCTCCACGGCATCGCGCGTGGCCATGCTCGGCGCGGGATGGGGTGTGGCGCGCGGCCGAAATGCCGGCGACAAGGAGGAAACGACCATCGCTTTCACGCATCTGGACAAGGCTCGTGAGCGAGGCCGTGATATCCTCGCCAGCGACTGGCTCAAAAAATGGAACCGTTCCGCCGCGAAATTCCCGCCGGGTATGGACCTTTCCAACCGCGAAAAATTCGAGGTCCGAATCCGCAGCCTGCCGCAGTTTGCCGGAATCGATTCCGTGTAGCCTTCTTCTCGTGCGTTGCGAAATCACGGCTGGTCGGACAATCTCATAACCCATGCGAAATGTCGTTATTCTTGGAGTCACCGGATCCATCGGCCAGAGCGCCCTCAAGGTCGCGCGTGATATCCCCGACCGGATGCGAATCGTTGGGATGTCCGCGCATTCCAATGCGGAAGGGCTTGCCGCTGCCGCCCGCGAGTTTCCCGAGGCAAGGACGGCCATTTCCGACGGACCGGATGGCATCGATCGCCTCTTGAAACTCGCGACCATGCCCGAGGCCGATCTGGTGCTCGTTTCGATTGTAGGAACCGCTGGCCTCCACCCCGCGCTGGCTGCCATCGAAGCCGGCAAGGACATCGCTGTTGCGAGCAAGGAAATCCTAGTCATGGCCGGCGAGATCGTGATGGACGCGGCCCGCAGGAAGGGTGTGCGCGTGTTGCCGGTGGATAGCGAGCACAGCGCGATTTTTCAATGCCTCGAAGGTCGTGATGTCAAAAGCGTGAGGCGTCTCATTCTCACCTGCTCGGGAGGACCATTTCGGAAAACACCGGCTGTCGAGTTGCCAATGGTCACTCCTGAAATGGCGCTGCGCCATCCCACATGGAACATGGGTCGCAAGATCACGCTGGACTCCGCAACCTTGTTCAACAAGGCGCTTGAAATGATTGAAGCCCGCTGGCTTTTCGGCATCGGAATGGATCGCATCGAAGTGGTCATCCATCCTCAAAGTATCGTGCATTCGATGGTCGAATTTGTTGACCGCTCTATTCTCGCGCAGCTCAGCCATTCCGACATGTGCCTGCCGATCCAATATGCCGTGACCTGTCCTGAGAGGGTCGAAAACTCGCTTCGTCCTCTGGATTTTGCCTCTCTCGGAAGCCTCAATTTTGAAGCGCCCCGCCGCTCGGATTTTCCGGCTCTCGACCTCGCTACCGAAGCTGGCACACTCGGGGGTACTCGTCCCGCTGTCTTAAATGCCGCGAACGAAGTCGCCGTGGAAGCCTTCCTCTCTGGCCGTATCGCCTTCCCGAGAATCTGGAAACTGGTGGCCGAAGTTTTAGAGAAGTGCCCTCACACGGAGCATCCATCCTTGGAAACCCTGCTGGCAACCGATATTGAAGCTCGGTATATAGCGTCGTCGTCAATAACCTAAGTTCCCGCTGGATCGACCCAGCGGCCGTGTTCGCGGATGAGGTCCACGAGGTGGTCGACGGCTTCGGCTTGCGGAATGTTGAATTTCACTGGCTTCTTGCCGACATAGAGATTCACCTTGCCGGGGGCGCCTCCGACATAGCCGAAGTCTGCATCTGCCATTTCGCCGGGGCCGTTCACTATGCAGCCCATGATGGCGATTTTGACGCCTTTGAGATGACTGGTGGCGGCTTTGATACGAGCGGTGGTTTCTTGGAGGTTGAACAGGGTGCGTCCGCAGCTTGGGCAGGCGACATAGTCGGTTTTGAAAATGCGGACGCCCGCGGCTTGGAGGATGTTGTAGGCGATGCGGAGGGATTGGCCGGGAGCCGCTTCGCCTTGAACGAGAACCGCATCGCCGATGCCGTCGCAGAGCAGGGAGCCTATATTGGTGGCTGCGTTCAGGAGGTTGTGGATGAAATCGGTTGCGGCGGCCGGTGTGAAGGTGTCCTTGAGCAGGATCGGATGCCTGGCATCGACGAGTGAGGCCAGAAGCCGGTAAGCACCGATGACCGGTAAATCGCACGAGTCCGGAATCGTCACAAAAAAAGGCACCGGGGATGCGTTGACGCGGGCGACAGCAGCTGAATCGCGCGGGTCGACTTCAACGAGAGCGCAATTCTCGACGATCAGTTCAGGTTTGTAGTCACCAAGTCCCGCGATTTTATGGGCGACCTTGTCGTAGGCGGTCTGTGTCACCGCGACACGTACGAGTTCAGTGCCGCCGATTTGATATTCCCCGACTTTCAGAACTGAGCTTGCGCGGCGGGCGTAACAAAAAGGATCGAACGGCCATACTGGAAGTGCCGCCATGGGTTTGCGATCGGCGGCGATTTTTTCCAATGCCTGCGCAACAGGAATTTCGTGCTCAGAATCCTCTGTGAGCGAAACACGTATCGTGTCACCGATGCCATCGGCGAGCAGGCTACCGATACCAATCGCGCTCTTGATGCGGCCGTCCTCACCATCCCCCGCCTCGGTGACGCCGAGGTGGATTGGGTAGTTCCATCCCTCGCCTTCCGTGTGCTCGAGTTCGTCGAGGCGGGATACAAGAAGGCGGTAGGCCTGAATCATAACCTTGGGATTCGAGGCCTTCATCGAGAAAACAAAATCGTGGTACTCGACTTCGCGGGCGATGCGCGCGAACTCCAGCGCGCTTTCGACCATGCCGAGTGGCGTATCGCCGAAGCGGTTCATGATGCGGTCGCTCAGGCTGCCATGGTTAGTTCCGATCCGCATGGAGATGCCGCGATCCTTGCAGAGTGTCACCAGCGGGGCGAAGCGCTCGCGGATGCGCGAGATTTCGGCTGCGTATTCGGTGTCCGTGTATTCGCGGACATTGAATTTTTTCGAGTCGGCGAAATTGCCGGGATTAATGCGGACCTTGTCCACCCACTTGGCGGCCTCCAATGCGGCTTCGGGTTTGAAATGAATATCCGCGACCAGTGGCACATCGCAGCCTGCGGCGCGAAGCGTGTCGCGGATGGCTTCGAGGTTGCGGGCATCCTTCACGGTCGGCGCGGTGATGCGGACGATTTCGCAACCGGCCTGCGCCAAGCGGAGTGTCTCCTTCACACAAGCTGAGGTATCCGTCGTATCGCTCGTCAGCATCGACTGCACGCGCACGGGATTTTTACTCCCGATGGCAGTGCGGCCGATTTGGACTTCCCTACTGGGACGCCGGCCTGGATAGCTTCGGAACACCAGAGGCATTTTTATTTCCTCTGTTCGGCGACCGGGGCCTTCGAGCCCACGATGTCGCCTACATCGTAAAATGTAAGATATAGCATGAATCCAATGAGGAGCATGGCGCAGGCGGTCTGGACTACTTCAAGAATCCGGGTGTTGATCGGCTTTCTGCGGATGGCTTCGATAATGGCAAGCGTGATGTGTCCGCCATCGAGAACAGGAAACGGAAGAAGGTTCATGAGGGCGAGGTTCACATTAATGAGAACGCTGAAGGCCAGTGCGATTCGCCATCCGTTTTCCGCCTCGAAAATCTGGTAGTAGAGACGCATGATACCCACCGGGCCACTGAAGTGGGCGGCTTTGACATCCGAGGCCGGCGAGAGCAGCGCTCCTACCATGCGGAAGATGCTGGTGGCGGCATCCTTCACCTGCTCAAGCGGCGATGGATGCACCAAAACAGAGCGTCCCCACTCTATGCCGAAATTCACCGGAGCGGCGTCCGGAGTAGCCTCGGGGAGCTTCATGATGAGTTTGACGTTTTCGCTTCCACGCTCCACTCCAAAGACAACTTCTTTGCCGCGATTCGCATCAATGACGGGCCCCATCTCGCTCAAATTGAACACAGGAAAGCCGTTGATATCAGTGACCAGATCGCCGGACTGGAATCCCGATTTGTCTGCGAGGCTGCCTTTTACCACAAAGCCCACTCCGGGCATGATGCGCGGCCCGATCTGAACCTCGCGCAGCGCTGGTCTGCGCCAGCTCGAGGTTTCGGGTTTCGACCATTTGGAATCGATGGTGATTTCCTGACCTTCGCGAAGAACAGTAAATGGAATTGTTTCCCCTTCGCTGCGTACGATGCGCCATTTCACACTATCTGTGCCGCTCAGGAAGTGCTTCACCGGTTTGCCATCCACCGCGATGATCTCGTCTCCGGGGCGCAGTCCGGCAGCAGCTGCGGGACCGCCATCCTTCACATAGCCGACGACCGTGGTGTCGAATTCGCTCTGGGGTTTTCCGACGACCCACACGATGCAGGCCATGGCAAAAGCGAGGCCCAAGCTGAATAGCGGGCCAGCTGCAGCGACGATGATTTTATCGAGCGGCTTGACAGGAGGGAGCTGTTCGCGGGCGTTTTCGGATTCCCCCTCGAGCGCCTCCATCGGTGCGAGTTGGGGAATGGCAACGAAGCCACCTGCGGGAATCGAGCCGAGCCGGTATTCCACACCGCCGATCGTTTTGCTCCAGATTGGCTTTCCGAACCAGATGGCAAACTTCTCGACAACCAGACCGCGCCAGCGCGCCGCCAAAAAGTGACCCAATTCGTGGACCACAATGAGCAGGTTGAAGATTAGTAGAACCTCGAGGCAGATGAATAAGAATTTCAGACCGTCAAAAAACATAATGAGGTACTCACCATCCCCCGATCCTTGAAAAAATCAATCCGGCACTGCGGAGCGCCCTCGACAGCGGCAGGCGCGCGCGGATAAAAAAGCACAATGACAAGTATGACAGGACACGGCCGCGGCGAGGCCCGGACCAAAATCTGGGCGGCCGTTGTGGAGTGCCATTCAGTGAACCGCAAGACGGCGGAAGTCGTCCTGCACGCAGATCGAAGCGCTTCACGGCTTGAACCGACTGTTCGCGAGCGGGTTCTCGAACGCATCTCCCGTGGTCGGGTTCAGGTGAATCTCTCGCTGGCTTGCTCCAAAGGAGCAGGCCAAAGTTTTTTTGATGAAGAGCGCGCCTTGGATTTTGTGAACCAGGCCCGCCGTTTGCAGAAAAAACTTGGACTGGAGGGGGGGATCACCCTGTCGGATGTCATCGCTGCTCCCGGTGTTATGCAGACTGCAGATGTGCAGATCGACGATGCCAGCGAAGTCGTCATGTCCGCGCTGGATCATGCGCTGAAGGGTCTCGTCGCCACCCGAGCGAGTGAGGGAGCTGCACTGAAAAAAGTCCTGTCCAAAAGCGCCGACCGGTTGTCCGCCATCATCAAAAAAACAACACCGCTCGCCGGCAAAGTGACCGCCTCCTATCGCGAAACTCTGCACAAGCGCATTGAGCGTGCGGGATTGAGTCTCGCGGCGGATGATCCCCGTCTCGCAGCCGAGATCGCCATCTTTGCGGAGCGTTGCGACATCACGGAGGAACTCGAGCGCGCCGCGAGCCACATCGCCCAATTCCGCGAAAAACTTGATGCCAAGGGACCGATTGGCCGAACGCTGGAATTTCTCACACAGGAACTCGGGCGCGAATTCAACACG
>JBIJCR010000125.1:0-5773 GCA_044344595.1 Terrimicrobiaceae bacterium | reverse complement strand
AAGTCCGCACACACCACCATCTCCCGTCTCGTCATCGAGGCGAAATCGGAGCTCGACCGCATTCGAGAACAACTCGCCAACATTGAATAACCTCACCATCCATCGCAAAGGCATACTCTTCGTCATCTCCGCCCCGTCCGGAGCTGGCAAGACGACGCTCATCAGCTCGCTTCGCCAGAAACAGGATTTCGTTTACTCCGTTTCCTGCACCACCCGAGCGCCAAGGCCCGGAGAAGTCCACGGCGAGGATTATTTTTTTTTGAGACAACAGGAATTCCAGCGACACATTGAAGCGGGGGATTTTCTCGAGCACGCAGAGGTTCACGGCCGTTTTTACGGAACGCTGAAATCGACCGTGCTGAAGCACCTCTCAGCTGGGGTGGATGTTTTGCTCGATGTGGACACGCTTGGCGCGGCGAGCATCCGCGCGTGCGACGATCCTTTCATCCAGAGCGCGCTTGCGGATGTTTTCATCATGCCTCCAGGTCTCGATGAGCTCGCGCGGCGGCTTCGAAAGCGCGGCACTGAAAGCGAGGAGCAGGTCGCCACTCGACTTCAGAATGCCTCCGCTGAAATGCAAAAATGGCGAGACTATCGATACACCCTCATTAGCGGTTCAATGGAGGAGGATATTGAAAAATTCCGCGCCATCATGCGGGCAGAGCGCTACATGAGCTGCAGGCTTCAACTCGATTTCGCATGAGCAAAAAAAATGTCATCCTCGGCGTCAGCGGTTCCATCGCCTGCTACAAGGCTGCCGAGCTCGCGAGCCGCCTCACGCAGGGCGGGCGGAATGTGAATGTGGTGATGACAAAACATGCCACCGAGCTTGTCACTCCGCTCACTTTCCAAACTCTTTCGCGCAATCCTGTCACAACAGGAATTTTTGATGAAAAGGAATCCTGGCATCCCGGCCACATTGCATTGGCTGACTCGGCGGATCTTCTTTTAATTGCTCCGGCCACCGCAAACACGATAGCCAAACTTGCATGCGGGATCGCGGATGATGCGCTCACATCCATTGCTCTGGCATCCCAAGCCCCGCTTCTCATCGCACCTGCGATGAATGGCAAGATGTGGATGCATGCGGCGACTCAGGAAAATGTCGCCCGTTTAAAATCACGAGGTGCGCGTTTTATCGGACCTGAAGAGGGATTGTTGGCGTGCGGATATGAGGGAATCGGCCGCCTCTGGGAGACTGTTGGCATTCTGGAGGAAGCTGAAAAAATCCTGTGTGCGCAATGATCGGGAATTTCTTGCAGAACAATTTCTCATAAAAACGATATTATTTGAAAAAAGGTGTTGACGCCGAAGATCGCGAAACTTATTCACAACGTTACTGAGTTATTCACATGCTGTTCACAAACAATTTCCCGCATATGCGGAGAGAAAGGGGGGATATTAAATGCCAATAGCAAAGAAACCTGCCGCTAAAAAACCCGCTGCAAAGAAACCAGTTGCAAAAAAAGCAGCCGCCGCCAAGCCTGCCGCTAAAAAAACGGTTGCTAAAAAGCCCGCTGCTGCAAAGCCAGTAGCCAAAAAAGCGCCTGCTAAAAAAGCGCCTGCTAAAAAAGCACCCGCTTCAAAGGCACCAGCTAAAAAGCCCGTTGCCAAAAAAGCAGTAGCCAAAAAAAAATAATATTCCTGTTCCAGGACAGGTCTTAACAACCAAGATGGGAGAAGTCGTAAAGCTTCTCCCATCTTGTTTTTCCAAATTCCCTCGACCAGCAGAGTACGTTCTCATTTCAAGGTCCTGGCAGGCGTGTATTGAATTGTTTTTTCGTTTGCGTCGTCCTTGCTTTCCGTAAACTACCAAATTCTCAGCACGCATGATTTCACCTACCGAAAAAGCCCTACGCGACCTTCTTGCCCAACGCATCCTCATTTTGGACGGCGCGATGGGTACCATGATCCAGCAATACAAATTGCAGGAGGCCGACTACCGTGGAGATCGATTTGCGGATTGGAAAGGTCAGGATCTAAAGGGTAACAACGACCTGCTTGTGTTGACCAAGCCTGAGATCATTCGCGAGATTCACGGCAAATACATCGCGGCTGGTGCGGATATCATCGAGACGAACACATTCAATGCAACAACGATTTCCCAGGCCGACTACGGGCTTGAGCATCTTGTTGCTGAGTTGAACTTGTCTGCGGCCTTGGTCGCACGCGAGGCGGCGGATGCCGTGACAGAAAGGCGCATATTCGTTGCGGGGGCGATTGGGCCCCTCAATCGCACGCTGTCGATTTCGCGGGATGTCAATGATCCCGGCAAGCGTGAAGTGACCTTCGATGAGGTCGCCGCCGCCTACACCCAGCAGATCGAAAATCTTGTCGCCGGCGGGGTGGACATTCTGCTTGTTGAAACCATTTTCGACACGCTGAATGCAAAAGCTGCGCTTTTTGCAATAGCCCGATTTTTTGAAAAGCACCCACGCATGCCGGTGATGGCGTCGGGCACGATCACCGACCTAAGCGGAAGGACGCTCACTGGTCAAACGGTGGAAGCTTTTCTCAACTCACTTGCCCACTTTCCTCTTCTATCGATCGGACTCAATTGTGCGCTGGGTCCAAAGGAAATGCGGCCTTACATTGATGAACTCTCTAACATCTCACCGTTCTTCGTCAGCACATATCCGAATGCCGGCCTACCTGATCCGCTCTCGCCTACTGGATTTCCCGAGACACCCGAGAGCCTCGCACCACAACTTCGCGAATGGGCGGAGCAGGGTTGGCTGAATATTATTGGAGGATGTTGCGGTACCACGCCCGGCCACATCAAAGCCATCGCTGATGAAGTTCGCGGATTACCTCCACGCCGAATTCCTGCTCGCCCCACGACTCTCCGCCTCAGTGGTCTGGAGCCCTTTACTGCACGGCCTGAAATTCCCTTCATCAATATCGGCGAGCGCACGAACGTGACCGGATCGCCAAAATTTGCGAAACTCATCCTCGCCGGAAACTACGATGAAGCCCTCGCCGTGGCGCGTCAGCAAGTCGAGGCCGGTGCGCAGATCATTGATGTGAATATGGACGAGGGCATGCTCGATGGTGCCGCAGCCATGACAAAATTCCTCAACCTCGTCGCCAGCGAGCCTGATATTTCCCGCGTGCCAGTGATGATCGATTCCTCGAAATGGGAAGTCCTCGAGGCCGGTCTGCGCTGCGTCCAAGGCAAGTGCGTCGTCAACTCGATTAGCCTGAAAGAAGGCCCCGAAAAATTTAAGGAGCAAGCCCGTCTCATACGTTTTTATGGAGCAGCAACGATCGTCATGGCTTTCGACGAAAAGGGACAAGCCGATAGCTTCGATCGCAAAATCCAAATCTGCGAACGCGCTTACCGCATTCTTGTTGATGAAGTGGGATTCCCACCGGAGGATATCATTTTTGACCCAAACATCCTTACCGTCGCTACCGGTATCGAAGAGCACAATGACTACGCTCACGCATTTATCAATGCCACTCGCTGGATCAAGGAAAACCTCCCCTACGCCCGCGTGAGCGGCGGCATCAGCAACATTTCGTTTTCCTTCCGGGGCAACAATCCAGTGCGCGAGGCCATGCACGCCGCGTTTCTCTATCACGCGATCAAAGCTGGTCTCGATATGGGTATAGTGAATGCCGGCCAGCTCGGCATCTATGAGGACATCCCCAAAGATCTTCTCGAACTCATTGAGGATGTCCTGCTGAACCGCCGACCGGATGCCACCGAACGACTCGTGACGTTTGCCGAGAATTTCAAAGCCTCAAAGTCCTTTGCTCCAGACTCAACGCCTATTCAAGATACCGCTTGGCGCGAGTTGCCCGTGGAGAAGCGTCTTCAGCATGCTCTCATCAAAGGCATTGTAGATCACATCGACGCCGACACCGAGGAAGCGCTTAGCAAATACGGCAAGCCGCTATCGGTCATCGAGGGCCCGCTCATGGATGGCATGAAGATCGTTGGCGACCTCTTCGGTGAAGGAAAAATGTTCCTGCCGCAGGTTGTGAAGAGTGCGCGTGTGATGAAAAAATCTGTCGCCTGGCTCACCCCGCTCATGGAAGCCGAACGCGCTGCGAATCCGAACGCCCGCACGCAGGGTCGTATCCTCATGGCTACGGTGAAAGGCGATGTCCATGACATCGGTAAAAACATCGTCGGCGTTGTCCTAGCTTGCAATAATTACGAAGTCATCGACATGGGGGTAATGGTTCCTTGCGAAAAAATCCTATCTACCGCGCAGGAAAAAAATTGCGACATCATCGGCCTCTCCGGTCTTATCACGCCATCCCTCGACGAGATGATCCATGTCGCAAAGGAAATGCAGCGTCAGGGTCTCACCATTCCTCTCATGATCGGCGGTGCCACGACCAGTAGGGCGCACACCGCCGTCAAAATCTCCCAATACTACTCCGGAGGTGTCGTCCATGTCCTCGACGCCTCGCGGGCTGTGAATGTAGCTAGCTCGCTTCTCAGTCCAGAACATAAACCTGAGTTCCTCGCGAATCTGGAATCCGACTACGAAAAACTCCGCGTCGAACATGCCGGACGCCAAGCCGGGAAGCGAATGCTTCCGCTCACAGAGGCTATCGCGAATGCCCCCAAGCTTTCGCATGACAACATCGCTGTTCCGCAGCAAACCGGCATTGTCGTTTTTGAATCGGGAAAGTCTGGTAATATTTCGTTTAAGGACCTGATTCCCTTCATCGACTGGACGCCGTTTTTTCACACTTGGGAATTGCGCGGGCGGTATCCCGCGATTTTTGAGGATCCGAACTGTGGGGCCGAGGCAAAGAAGCTTTTTGAGGACGCCCAGAAGTTACTCGCAGAGATTGTCGCCGACGAGAGTCTGCAACTACGCGGAGTGTGTGGACTCTTCCCTGCGAACCGGGACGGCGAGGACATCATTGTTTACACCGACGAAACGCGCACCCAAGAGGCAGTGCGCTTCCACGGGTTGCGCCAGCAAATGAAAAAGCCAGAGGGGCAGTTCAACTTCTCCATCGCCGATTTTGTCGCGCCCGCGCCGGCAAAGGATTATGTCGGTGCCTTTGCCGTCACTTCCGGTCATAATATGCTCGAGTTGGTCAAAAGATTCAAAGCCGCGCACGACGACTACAATGTCATCATGACTGAGGCTATTGCCGACCGCTTCGCCGAAGCCTTCGCGGAATACATGCACAAGTTTGCCCGCGACGCTTGGGGCTTCGGCAGGACAGAAAACCTCACGCCCGAGGAACTCATCCGCGAAAAATACCGTGGCATCCGTCCCGCGCCAGGCTATCCCGCTCAACCCGACCACACCGAAAAATGGGCGATCTGGAAGCTTCTCGACGCGGAGCGCAATACCGGCATCACGCTCACGGAGAGCCTTGCCATGTTCCCTGCCAGTAGCGTGAGCGGACTCTATTTTGGACATCCCGAGTCAAAATATTTCGCCGTTGGAAAAATCGAGCGTGATCAGATTGAAAGCTACGCACAGCGGAAAGGCATCTCGGTCGAGCAAGCCCAGAAGTGGCTCCAGCCCTACCTTAACTACGACCCGGACAGCCAGCTCACGCGGCCTTGTCACGCGGGAGTCACCAACTGATTTAAAATATGAAAACCCTCGTCATCGGCCACCGGAACCCGGATATGGATTCCATCTGCTCCGCCATCGGATATGCGGAGTTCAAGCGCGCAACCGGAATGGAGGGTGCCGTAGCAGCCAGGTGCGGAAACACAAACCAGCGCATCGATTTTGCTCTTCACACATTCGGTCTCGATGGTCCTGTTTTCTTTGCCGATGTCTAT
>JBIJCR010000071.1:0-12145 GCA_044344595.1 Terrimicrobiaceae bacterium | reverse complement strand
TTTCACCCTCTGGGTGAACCTCCATCAACTCCCTGATCGTGCTCATGGCCCCTTTCTATCTGTTTCTCTGCCTTTTTACACGACTTTCAACTGCGGCTTATAGGATGAAGTATGCACGACGAATCAATAGTGCAATGCTGGCAGTCATTTCTGCTTGAACGCAAATTCCCCGTCATTGAACTCTAGGGATTTGTGCCGAGTCAAAAATGATCGATGTGGTGTCAGTAGTTGACCGGCAATGCAGTGATTTATCGCGCTTTAAGGTTAAGGCCGCCCCTATATCTCAAACAAATGTTACGAGATTTTATCGGACTTTAGAGACTTAATATATTCGGAGATAGATGAAAGCTGCTCTGCTATCTTTTCATGTGCTTTTACGAAGCGAACAAGCATAATGATAAGAAAAATTGCAATCGCTAAAGCGATCAATAAATTAATAAAGAATATTATAATTGGGAGGAAGCTAAATAATGAAATGGACTCAGGTGTCATATTCATTTGGTTGTTGGTGTGTGGAAGAGAGCTGCTAGTATCCACTTATAGCCGAACGTCTAGCTCATCCACGGCGAGATGGAAGCCCGAATTCAAACTGGAGGCTTATCGCCGTTGGATGGAGCAACTTGTTCGGCTGATTGATTCTCTGCCATACGGTCGAGATTGAGCAAACGCACGAGAGCATCAATACGGCGATTAGTGCTCCGGTGGAAGCCAAACAGCAATGCGAGTGTTAGAACATCGAGAAATATCCCTGGAAACCAAATTACTGCAACAGTTCCCAACACGCCTGCCACGATAGCCAATAAAAGAGAGCGGTTACGTCCGCTTGCCTTGTCGCACAATTCACGGCGCGTGCGCTCTGAATCAAGGTGGACTCGCGCATAGGCGTCCAATTGCTCCTCGCTTAGCCTAGCAACTTCATCCTTGGAAAGGTTTAATGGCATATTTGGGTTTCTTGCCGAACGTTGTTTGGTCACACAAATTTCCAATTTAACCAGAAAGGCGAGAAAAAAGTGGGCATTTCGTGTAGATTTTGAAGAATGGAGCTATGAGTGAGTGGAAAGAGAGAATTGTTGTGGAGCATCCGAAGGCGTGGGTGGTGCGGATGGTGGAATGGCGTGGCTTGAAGGTTGAGGAGAAGACGCTGTATTGGTGGAGCGTGCATTTGGAGCGATTTCTGAAGTTCTGCCATAGTGCTGGGGCGGAGTCAAGCGAAATTCCCGAGGTGGCGGCGAGGTTGTTTTTGGAGTCGATGCCTGGTGGCGGGCGGGCGCAGGAATTTGCCGAAGAACAGGCGCGTATGGCATTGGATGTTTTTCTGGCGGAGATGGTTGGTTGGACTTGGGGAGAAGATCGGCATGGGAGGCTGGGGCCGAAGTTTCGGCTGAAGGCGAATTCGGCGGGATTGACCACAGAGAACATAGAGACACCAAGCACGGAGCAAGCTTCCCGCCCGGCGCGCCGATACCCCAGCCGGCACCAGCACAACACAAGCATGGCCATTCGGAGTCTCGGTTAAAAAAGCGTCTATACGCGAGACCCCTTTTCTTTAACTCCATTAGCACTCAATCGGGTTGCGTTCAATCAAAAAAGGTGTTCATTTGAACACCATGATACTCCACCTTGATGCCGATGCGTTTTTTGCCTCTGTCGAGCAGGCGGCTGATGGGCGCCTGCGGGGCAAGCCGGTGGCGGTGGGAGGTTCGGCACGGGGCGTGGTGGCGTCGGCTTCGTATGAGGCGCGGCGGCATGGGATCACTTCGGCGATGCCGGTGGCGAAGGCACGGAGGTTGTGTCCGAGGCTCATTGTGGTGCCTGGTGACTTCGAGAAATACGAGCACTTCTCGCGCATGATGTTCAGTTACGCCTATGATTTCACGCCGGTGGTCGAGGTGGGGTCGATCGATGAAGGCTACGCCGACCTGCGGGGAAACACGAAAAAGACGCCGCAAGACATCGCGGAATCGATACGCCAGGCGGTGCGAGAGACGCTCCGCATCACGCTCTCTGAGGGGGTCGCTGCGAACAAACTCGTCTCGCAGGTCGCCAGCAAATGGAAAAAACCAGACGCCCTCACGCAAATCGCCCCTGGCCGCGAAGGGGAGTTTCTGGCACCCCTCGAAAACAAATGGCTTCCCGGCATCGGGCCGCAACTCGCCGCCACGCTGAGCCGGGCGGGCCTACCGCTCATCGGTCAGATCGCAAGCACGACGCCAGAGCAGCTCTCGCTTTTCGCGGGGAAAAACGCGCGCACGCTGTGGGAGTTTGCCAATGGTATCGATGAACGCCCGGTGGTGGCGGAGGCGCCTGCTGCGAAATCCTACTCCGAGCAACAGACCTTCGAGGCTGACACGGCCGACGAGACATTTGTTCTGGCCGTGCTGCGCTCCATGGCTGACCGGCTTTTTGCTAAAGCCCGCGCGGAGGGACAGGCCGCAAGGACGATTTCGGTGCGGGTGCGATACAACGATTTCGAAGAGTGCCTGCGCAGCTGCAGTCTCGATGAACCGACCGACTTGGAGACGACGACCTACGGACTCATTGCCACGCTGCTGAAAAAGGCTTGGGAGCGCCGCGTCAGCCTCCGCCTTGTTTCGCTGAAACTCTCAAATCTCTACAAAGGCGCCTTCTTCACGGAGCTGCCACTCATACCCGCGACACAAAATTCCGCCACGCTCCACCGCGCCGCCATGGCCGTGGATGAAATCCGGACGCGTCACGGCAGCGGAGCCATCCTGCGAGGGCACGACCTCTGGCTGCGCGAGCACCATAGACCCCAGAACAATGTGAAAAAGCCATCGCAGCCTGTGGCAAAACGCGCCAAGCAAGCTCCAGCGGCGATTCTGCATTTTCGCTCCTGCTACAGCTTCATGGAATCCCTGCTCACGCCCGAGCGGATCGTCCAAATCGCCGCAGAGGCAGGCTGCAAGGCCGTGGGAATCTGCGATCCGAACCTCCATGCCGCCGTGCCGTTTTTCCAAGCCGCGCAGGCTGCGGGCATCAAACCGATCATCGGCGCGGAACTCAGCATGAACAACCGTCTGCGTCGACTCTATGCAAAAGACCGGACTGGATACCAAAACCTCTGCCGCCTGCTCTCGGAGCCGAAAATAACCCGCGACTTCTGGATGCAACACCGCGATGGACTCCTCGCATCCCCGAGCACCGCGCAGCCGATCCGTTGCGAGGGCGAAGCCGATCTGCTGCACCTGCACATTGTGGAAAGCATCCGCACGCTCACGCTGCTGAACGAGGAGCATCCCGGCAAATCGCGAGACGCCTTTTTTATTCCAGATGTGAATGCCGATGACGAACGGATCGCCGGCGAATGCGGCTTCGCCTTTGAATTCGGCGAACTTTTCTTCCCGCGTTTCGATCCACCCGAGGCTTGCACGCCCCACGAATTTCTGGCCCGCCTCGCCGTGCGAGGCCTGTCGGAACGCTATGGATCGCGGGCTGAGCACCACAGGGCGCAGCTCGAGACCGAGTTGAGTATGATCGCCGAGGTCGGATACGAGGAATATTTTCTCACAGTCTGGGACCTTCTCCAGCACTGCCGCCGCGACGGCATCGAGTGGATCACACGCGGGAGCGCCGCCGACTCGCTGGTCTGCTTTTGCCTTGGTATCAGCGATGTCTGTCCTGTGCGGTTCGAGTTGTATTTTCAGCGCTTCCTGAACCGCGACCGCATGGCGTTAAAAAAACTCCCCGACATCGATCTAGATTTTCCTCACGACAGGAAGGATGCGGTTGTCGAAAAGGTCTTCCGCCTGCACAAGCCCGGCCATGTCGCCGTGGTGGGTGGGTTCAACACCTTTCATGCGCGATCCGCTGTCGCTGAGATCGGCAAGGTGCTTGGAATGCCGGAGCGCATGGTGCGGCGGTTGACCGAGCATTTTCCCTGGTTGGCAAAGGCGGAAGATGCGGAGAATGCCGCCGCCACGGCCAAGGCGCAGGGGCTCTGCGACGACGAACCCGCCTTCACAGCGCTCAAGCTTGCAGCGCGCCTGGAGGGCCTGCCCCGCCACGCCAAGATGCATCCATGCGGAGTCGTCCTCTCGAGGCGTCCGATCCACGACTTCACTCCCACCTTCCAGAGCAACAAAGGCTGGCCGACGACGCATTTTGATATGAACGCCGTGGAGGATGTCGGCCTCGTGAAACTTGACATCCTCGCCCAGGGCGGTCTCGCCGTCCTCCGCGATGCTCGCGCCGAGCTCACCTCACGCGGTATCGAGGTTTCATCAACCTTTGCAGGCCCGTGGGATGACGACTCCGTGTGGGAAATGATCGCCACCGGCAATGCGCGTGGTGTCCACCACATCGAGAGTCCCGCCATGACGAGCCTTGCAAAAATGTGCGGCTGCCGCGACATCGACTCGCTGGTGGCCATTGTGTCGGTGATCCGTCCAGGAGCTGCCAACACGCTTCGCAAATCTACATTCGCCCGCCGGGCGCTCCGCCTTGAAAAGCCCGAATACCCACATCCATCGCTGGAGCCTGTGCTGCGGAGCACACATGGCGTCATCGCCTATGAGGAGCATATCCTGCAAATTGCAGACGCCTTCGCAGCCATGCCGCCGGGGAGGGCGGATATCCTGCGACGCGCACTCGTCAAAATGCGCGATGCCGATATCGAAAAAATGCGCCTCGAGTTTCAAGAATGCGCACGCCACAATGGCCGTAGCGAAGATGAGACGGCCGCCGTCTGGAGTCTCGTGCACATGTTTCGCGGCTACGCCTTCTGCCGCGCCCACTCGACCGCTTACGCACTCGAGGCATGGCAGGCCGCCTGTCTGAAGAAGCACCATCCCGCCGAATTCCTCGCTGCCGTTCTCACCCACGGCAAAGGGTTTTACTCACGCCTACTCTACTCGCTCGAATGCCGCAGGCTCGGCATCGGCTTCCTGCCGCCGGATGTCAACGCATCGCGCGGACGATTTTTTGTGGAGAGGAAAAACCTCATCCGCGTGCCCCTCGAAATGATCAGCGGCCTTCCAGAAGTCCTTTTGAAACGGATCGCCATTGAACTCGAGCGTGGGCCATTCAAATCACTCAAGGATTTTTTTGCGCGGACCTGGGCAGGCGAAGCCTCTCTCCACCTACTTCTACGGGCTGGCGCGCTCGACTCGCTCATTACATGCCGCACAGAGGCTGTGTGGACGATCCGTCAACTCGCCCAGAATGGAAACTCCCTGTTCGGCACCATTCAAAGGCATGGACACACCGCCTCCACGCCACTGCTCGAACGCCTCCGCGACGAACTCGAGCTTCTCGGCTTCACGGTATCAGCCCACCCGCTCGATCTGTGGGCGGAAGTCGCTTGGGATACCTATTGCCCTGTGTCCCGCTTGGGCGAATATATCGGCCAACGCGTCACACTCTGCGGCCTCGTCGTCGCGGACCGCACCCACCACCAATCCAACGGGGAACTCATGAAATTCATGACGCTTTGCGACCGCTCCGGCCTCATCGAAACAGAAATGTTCGCCCGCGCGTTTGCGAAATTCGCTTTGGAAACGATCCGGCATCCTGTCCTCGAAGTCACAGGCACGGTCGTGCCCTTCGAAGGCGCATCAGGACACACTCTGCGGATCGAATCGGTGCATCAGCCAAGAAAAAAATGAAGCTGTGCTTGACAAGAGGTGACTTATGCCATACCGAGTATGGCATGAAGATGACAATGCATATTGATGAAGAGCTGCTCGACAGGGTGGTCGAAAATTTCGGCTGCACCAGCAAGACGGAGGCCGTGGAAATGGCCCTCAGGGAGATGGACAGAAAAGTCAGGTTCAAAGAAATGGTGA
The DNA here is from genome assembly GCA_044344595.1 of Terrimicrobiaceae bacterium. Lineage (GTDB taxonomy): Bacteria > Verrucomicrobiota > Verrucomicrobiia > Chthoniobacterales > Terrimicrobiaceae > UBA967. The sequence continues at coordinate 6,341 of JBIJCR010000071.1, read as the reverse complement.
AGACTGGGATGGGGTTCACGCCCGAAGAATTAAAAAATGCCGTGGACCCCGACTACGATGTCATGAGCATGAGAGCCGCCGAATCACCCAACCGTTCCAAGAAATCCCGTGGGCGTTAGCGTTCTCGTCGATAGCAATGTCTACATCGGCCTGCTGCGCCGCAGCATGGATCCCGTGAAGGTGCTTGGACATTGGATCGGAGAGGGAGACCTCGCCACATGCGGCATGGTGCGACTCGAGGTCGAGCGCGGACTCAAAGTCGAAAAAATGCGCCGATCTCTCGGCGCATTTTTTAACGTCCTCATCAATGTCCCGACCTGCAATAAGATCTGGGAGGAAGCTACAACTCTGGCTTGGACACTCGATCGCAGCGGCGTCACGCTTCCAGCGCAGGATATCCTGATAGCAACCTGCGCAAAAACACTCGGGGCCGCCGTGCTCACAGATGATGCCCATTTCGATGAAATCCCCGGCCTTCCCGTGCTAAAACCCGCTTTGGAGCTGGATGGTTGGTGAGCATTCGGGCAAACCCTGCTTTATCCCGAAAACGGATTTTTAGACAGGAGGGCAGGATGGAGAGAATTTACAGGAAAGGCTTTGGTGTGTGTTTGCATGCCAACACCGCAGCGGATGCGTACACACACTCGGGCTTACACTCAGTCCGGCAGAACAATTTTATCCACGGGCTGGGCCGCACCTGGGAGATATAAACGATAGGTCGGAGGTTTTGCAGGATCTGCAGCCACCGGCGCGGCAAATACCGCAGCCATAGAGGTGGATGCACGCGGTGCCAACTGGGTCACAGTGTAGCTCGACCCCTGATACCCGTCTTCCAGTGAAGGAGCCACCAGCGGGAATTTTTCTCCGGTAGCGATATTTTCCAAAAATGCACCGTCCAGAGTGAAGGGGTCGGGAACCTTATCTCCCCCAACATGCTTCCAGGTAAGAGAGATCACATCAATTGTCGATGATCCCGCCACAATCCAGATCGGAAACACCACCTTGCCGGATGGCAGTCGCTTAATGGTGCCAATCTTATAGGTGCTATCTGGCCAAGGGCCGGCTGTGCGAAGCGAGCCTTCTGCCCGTAGGGCTGCGGTCCACGGACCAGCAAATGCACAGAACAGAATTACGAACAAGAACATCCTCCCCACAAGGAGGAAATAAATTTCTGCATTAGATTTCTTCAACATGGATAATTCGATATTTGTATTGCGGGTTGGCGGGATGCAGGTTTGCATCGACTGGGTCATCCCAAGTGCCGACAAGGTTGTCTGGGCCGGGAGTGTTCAAATTTCCCGGAAGGCCGTCAAGACCGAGATCCAGAAACCGTTCGACCACGATGCGGCGACGCGATTCGGCCAGAACCACATCGCCTGCTTCAAAAGCCCCGAAATTAGTGTTGCCAGGCCTTTTGCGCACGCTTTGTCCGACCACCCAGATGGAAAAAACACTGGTAGTAGTGGAGAGATTTCCAACAGCTTGGCGCACCAGATCATTCATCACACTAACCGCTGACCCGTTTAGAGGCCCAATACTCCGCGAAACATCTTGGATCTCAGGAACATTCGCGATTTCCGCAGCCATCATGAAGGGACGCCCTAAGGTGGTTAGATAGTCACCGATCCCTTCGGCGATGTCGATCGCCGTCGCCGCATCGATTTCCGTTCCGCCAGAGAAAGCCCCGGTTGTTTGATCGAGGGTCTGATTCACACGCAAACCTTGAAACACCGCAGCCAGCGGGGCGGTTCTACTCACATCGGTCCATGGAAACAGGCTGGTCGGGCTGTTGGGATTGATCCGCCCGATGGTGGACCCTCCCGAGGTGCCGCCGGCGGGATTAATCACGGGGATCTGAAACAAATCGAGCAGAGCCCAGTCTGGGACACCACTGCGTTGGGTGGTGTCGCCTGCCTCAGCATAGTTCAGAACTCGGAACGGGGTGCCCTTCCAGTTGGCTCGGTCTGCTTCATTCAATTGTCCGTCAGGAAAAACCCCGGTCCGTAGATACTGCAAAAAGCCGACAGATGGAAAAGCCGCTTCTTGGCGGAAAGAGTTTGTCGGAGCAATGGCCCAAGAAGCAGCGCCACCTGGAGCTCCACTTTCTGCGTAACCGCTGCGCTGGGCTGGCCACCAGATGGTGTTCATAAATCCACCATATTGATCTATCAGGGCTCTGTTCACACCGAGGTCATAGGCGTATGGAGCAGGTGAGATACCTGAACGCCCCGCGCCAGCATTCAAGTTTGACATTGTAATATTTCCAACGGTGCTCGCTAGATTGCTGTACACGTCAACAATCCAGTCTTTGGAAAAATAACTGGTGAGTGGATCGAGGGCCTGCCAGTGAATGGTCGCCGCACCAGGAACGCTTAATGTCACCCCCCCATCTGGAAGAGACAAGACTGCGCTGCGATCCGCCACACTAACCGGAAGGTCGGCTACAGTTTGACTTTGATCAGAATCCGGATTAAGCAGTGAATGAGCAGGCAAGAATGTAAATGAGCAAGGCTTAGATCCATTATTAACCACGACGTTGATCCCCCCCTCAAACCTCAAGGAAGTAACATTTGGTCGCGTAGGGAACTCAGAAGCAAACCGGTCGTTGATCGACTTGCTGAATGTCCCACCTCGGCCAGGCGCTGAAACCAAAGTACTTCGAAAGAGCCATACGCTCTGAGAGGTAGCACCAGATGCCAAGTTTGGGCCACTACCGTTATAAGTGGTACTGTTACTGTTAAATTTCCAAGGGTGCATTATCTGAGCGCTCGCCTGATCAGGGTCGGGTCGGTCTCCAAAATTGCCGACGAAGTCAATCCCCGCTCTATCGCCACTTTCGTTGAAATCGCGAAATAGATTGTTGGCCCAATAGCCCCCGAAGTTCCCGGCTTGCCCGATATTCACTGTACCATTGCTGCTAAAGGTGATTTCCGGGATATCATTCACATTTAAATACCCACTACCCATTGATGCAAAAGGAAATAGATATCTCCAACGATTTTCAGTATCAGCATTTGAAGTGTAAGGATCATCATTTGTATCCCCGTTGGCGTATCGGGGTAAATACGACTCGATCCAGATCGCCAATTTTACTTTTGCGATATTGTAAGTAACAGTATTCAAGGTTTCTGTAGCTGGGTTTGCTTCAATTTGCATCACCACTTCAGTTAATTTCGGGGAGCGTCCCTCTCCCCACACCAAACTCGTCGGAGGAAGATCAGCGTTGGATGCGCCAGCTTGCGGTATCACCGTAGGGGCGCTGCGCATGCGATCTATGTATGAGGTGCCGTTGTTAGTCCAGTGAAGATCCGACGTGCCCGCTTTCATCAGGTCAACAATCTGAAGGCCGATAGAATCCCGCTGGTAGATATTGTATTTGGGAGTAAAGTTAATCCCGGTAAATGGCCAACTCACCGAATTGCCTCTGGAATCTCTACCTTCCATATACCTAGTGATCCGGCGCAAAAGAGTCCAGAAGTTATTCTCGTAGTCGGTGTCATCAGTGCTGCCAACTCCACTCTCGGGCGCATCTAAGGAAAAATTTCGCTCTATGACTGACTTCTGGCCCAATCCATGCCTTCGCAGGGTGAGTTGTTGCGCAAGCCCCTGGGTGGCATCCACCGCCGGCGAGCTTGCAGGAAAAACATTTGTCAATTGGAGGCTGGTGGGATAAAGTGCCGTTTGAGGTTGCACGGATGCCATGTTTCTCAACGGCCGAGCAGTACCGCTCAAACTCGGATCCAAATCCGTCTGAATCAAGTTGATGCGAGGCTCGCCGAAGATGTTGAGCTCGGGGACGCGGCTATAGTGGGTGATGCTGAATTTATTCGTTTGGTAGTCATCCAAAGTGATGCCCGGGACTTCCAGCAGATCCGCCGCCGAGTGGAAGCCCCGCGAACGGGCATAGTTCACGATGTTGGTCGCTTTGTCCGTGGTGATGCCCGTCAAAGCGGTGAGATTCACCTCGGAGGGTTGGCCTGGTCCACTCGATACATTGTTTGTGTTGTTGGTGTTATTATAAATAAATCCATTTGCATCTCTTGCAGTCCCATTGGCGATATTGATATTGACCTTAGACGACTCGTCATCGACCCAGAAGGCATAGCGACCGATCATTTGGTTGTTCTGACTGGCTGGATCCTGCGGATTCTCCAGAACGACCGTCCACCCGATGGGCATCTGCGGAGGATCGCCGCCGGGGCCTCCAGTTTGTGCGATCGGATGGAAACCTCCGAAAGACTGGCGGTTCAGATCCACCTCGGTCAGTGGATCAGCAGTGGGAAGCGCGGAGATCAAATTGACAAAGTCGGGAGCAGCGGCCGGAGAGCTGGTGTCGAAGATAGCGATACGTCCGGGCTCCATGGACCAGAACCTGCCGTTGTATTGTCCGATCTGGAAGGGATCCAAAGCCGCACGGATTTTACCCAAGGCAACAGCTTCTCCGAGAGCGGCCACCGCATTGGCCCGCTGCTTTTCAAAGTGGTTCGAGGCCGCTGCCGACTCAAGGCGGACGACAATCATGACTCCCACTACCAGCAAAGCGACCATGCTGATGATGACCAGCGTCATGACAAGGGCCAAGCCACTGTTTGATCTGGTGTAAACCACTGGCCGTGGGAACAACTTCAATCTTTTATTTTTATTAGCGCGCATTGGGTATCCTCACAATGGTTCTGTATTGGCGGACATCACGCTGCACTGCGTCTGGCAGTTGCCCGATATAGGTCGTGATTTCCTGATCAAAGTTGGCCGGGCTGGTCGCCGCGTAATTGGTGAACGCCGAAATGAGCGCCCCACCGTTAAAAAAAATGTCCGGAGAACGCTGAGCGGAAGCCCCGGTCACCGTAAGCACACAAATCTCCACGGCGGGAGGCAGCGCCGGCGGAGATACAGTGACTGTTGTGACTCCCCTAGTGTACCTATAACCCCGCCGGGAGTCAAAAGCATACCCGGTCGTGTTTCCATTGGCATCAAGGACTATCGGATTCCCTTCAGGATCCAAAGCCCGTACCCACATGGCAATCACACTATCGACCAATGAACCCCGGCCATTCGCCAAAAACACACCCTGGCTGGTCGCAGTCGCAGAAAAGACGGGAGCCACGGCGTCGATATTCGCCCGCGTAAGCTGCCAAGTGCTGGGTAAAGTCGTCGAGGACGGGTGATTCGCGTAGGACGGAACACTCGAATTTGAGGGAAAGGCCGAGGTGAAAAATCGGCCCATCGCCGGGACACCCGGGCCAATCGTTGGCCATTGCACAAAATAACCGATCACACTATTAAGGCCTTGCGCATTACCACCGCGTAGGGGTGAGAACATAAAAATTGCGCCAGGATTCAAGTCGAGGGCATGAGGAGATGCCAGATTCAGGAAAAACTGTGGCCACGAATTGGTGGCTGGATTGGCCGCGTTTGTCGTGTAATCCAGACGGCGTTGCTGAAAATTCGCGTCAAGAGAAGCTCGGCGAATGTCTTCTACCATGGTCTGCATCATCGCGCGCGTGCGTGATCCTTGATCCCGCCCGTCGAGCGAGGATAACCAGACGCGGCTCCCTTCATTAACACCCGTGAGCAAAACACCCACGATAAAGAGAGTCAAGGCGGCAGCAACAAGCACTTCAATGAGCGTGAATGCTTCAGACCGAAACCTAGATGGTAAGAGGGATGACTTACTCATAGCTCGTCAATCCTGTTCGCACCGTAATCCGCTCCCGTGTGTTCGTTGGTGCGGCGACTGGCCACTCGATGACCGATCTCACTTGAAGAGCCTGAGCAACGCTGTTGGCGGGCGGCGAACTCGGCGATGCCAGATTCGCAATTGGCTCACGGTCAACAAGGATCGTTGCCTGAAAATAACGGTCATTCGTGTTCGCGGCGGGCACTTCAGACCCATTCACATCAAAAAAGAGAACAGGATTGGCAGCAATGCCCCCGGCAAAATTTTTCAAAGCCCTGAATCCAAAATCCGTCGGCGCGCTCGTGTTCCAAGCGCGCAAGGGGAGCTGATCCTGCAGATATTGGACGATCTTGGCCTGCGCGGTTTTTCGCACACCCTCGCCGCGCGTCTTGATTCCCAGACTCAAGAGGCCGATCAGTGCGACTAGGACAAAAGACACCAAGCCGATCGCGATAGTGACCTCGATGAGCGAAAAGCCCTCCGGGTTTGTTCTGTGGGATTGTTGATGTTGCATTGTTAAAGTTTTAGTAGGATTTAAGGACGCTCGGTTCCAATCCGTCCGGTCGTTTCAGACATGACGACATCAAAAAAATCATTCCCTATCCGGTTCACCGTCCCGCCTGCATCTATCAACCCACGGATCAATCGAAGCCTCAATGGTGAT
>JBIJCR010000064.1:0-13140 GCA_044344595.1 Terrimicrobiaceae bacterium | reverse complement strand
GCTCGATCACCTGAAAAACATAATCCCCGCTGCCTGGGTCAAAGCCTCGCCCCGCATATGACAGACTGGGCAAAGCAGGATCTATGGTGGGGGCGGTCGCGGGAAATGTGCTGCTGGTGAAATCAAAAAAAACGTCGGACGGCAGGGTTTTCCACTCGATGATGGGTATCCAAGTCCGTAAGTCTGCATCCAATCGCAAGGTGGTGTATAGCCTTCTGGAGGCCTCATCCGTGGGCTTGGTCACAACCAAAAATGCCGTGGCCGTGTTCTTGGTAATGGCCTGCTGTTGCGCAAAGGTCAAGGCGCCGACCAACTCGTTGCCTATCCTTGTGAGCGACGGCCTAGTGTTTTGAGCGTTGAAAATACCAACGGATGCGGTGATCAAAATTGAGACAATCGCAATCACCGTAAGCATTTCCAATAAAGTGAAAGCTTGAAAACAGATCCGCCTCACTTTTCGACCGGCGTCAATATGTGGATTCGATTGCATGATTCAGTTCTGACTTTCACCTATCAAAGGCTCTGAGTAGAAAATTAAAATCCCTTCTCAAAGCATGAAAAAATAGTCTTAGTTTCAAGACTCGAATTGTCAGCCACCCGCTAGAGCAAGAAGTTTCGGATTCCATAGGGAGGTAACGGAGGCTTTTGTTGAGCCGGACTGGAGTTTGCTTCGCCCAGCCATATTGCACAAGATATGAAAGATGGGTGCATATTGTGAGCGACGACGCTGCAGCGGATTGCTTTTTTCTATAACCATTCTTATTCATTTACTTGTGTATTTATTCAAAGCGGATTTCTCCCCAGTTCCGCGGCACCATCTTGATCTCGTAAACTGCGTCATCAACGAGGCCCACATCTTGGTTGCTCCAATAGTTACGCAACCTCGTGCGCGCTCCCGCGGGATCTCCGAAGGTTGCCCCGAAATCAACGGACCAGGTTGCTCCCGCCTCGGGCTTGGCACCGATGACATCCCAAGGAATCGCCGCCTCGACAATGTAGCCGCGTCCATCCGGGCGGGGCTTTTGAACTTTGATGCCGGGTATATCGACCAAGCGCACCTCTTCCATGGTGTAAGCCGCGACGACTCCCGAGCTGAAGGTGGCCGGCGCCTTTTTCTCCGATACCAGACGGTAGAGAACGGCCGTCGTCTTGCCTTTGAAATTACCGATCGAAATTCTGGTGTCTCCCAGAACGGCCTCATCACGATTTTTGTTTGCATTCGGGTCGGTGGAAATCTGGAGATCCACCGTGTCGCCACCGATATAAAGATATGTAGGATCCGGAGCACCGTTGACCCAAGGGGTCCGGTCCTCGACGTTCCAAGATACGTAGAGATTCTTAGCATCCCAAGCGACACGGGTTTCCACGCGTGCGTCTCCGCGATTATATTCGACGCTGGCAGCAGCGGCCCCGAAGTCTTTTCCCGGATCACCCGTGAAGGTCGGCGTCATCTGCTTGGCCACCATGGATTTAACCGTGACAGCACCCGCCTCCAATTCTTCACGCAAAACCGTCGCGCGGGAGACTTCCTGATCGCTGATCTGTATCTTCCCGGATCCCATCGCCTGCAGCTTTTCCAACCCGGTTAGCGAGACATTCCACGTCGCCGTTTTTCCGGCTTGGACGTAGTAGCTGCCATCGGTGGACTGCACGAATGAACCGCCGAAATCCTCCATGCCCATACCGGGAGGGACACGGTCCAGCACAGCCCCGGGCACCGCCTCGGCAGGCCACTGAAACCGCATGGCGTCCCCTTCAAACAGGCGTCCGATGTATTGGCCGTTACTAGCCAGCAAATGCCACTCCCCGAGGTTGCTGTTGATGGCCCAGACCCAGACATCCCCATCCAGCGAGGGCAAACGAGCACTGCCTACCGGGTCGAAGGCGCCACGGAGCAGGCCGGGCCGGGATTGAGCAGCGCGATGCGAGCCGTGCACCCCATGGAACGCGTTCGGATAACTCCACAACTCGCGATTGTTGTTCTGCAAATCATAGGCGGTATAAAATTCCACCCCTTTTTCTTTTGCAGTCCTCGCCAGAAGGTATCGGCCGTCTGCCGAAGGAATACCGGTGGCCGGAAGCGGTCGCGACTGCTTCGGATCGTAAACTGGTGCGCCGGAGGGTGCGAATCGTACGACCGGGAAATGTCGGTTTTCTTTGTCCAATTTGCCATAAAGCCCCAGCCCATCATCGACACCCAGTGACCATCCGAGGTACCCGGAAGCATTGAAAGAGCCGCCCATTTCCTTACGCTGATTGGGGCGTTTCTGGCCATCGACATTCATATCCACGCCCATATTCGTCAGCTCATCGGGCTGCTGCTGGCTGTCTCCATTCAAATCCGACCAAAGAACTCCGTCATCGATCGTCGTACGTAGAGCATAGTTTCCATCGCCCAGGCGCTCAAAGATACTGGTTTTCTTGCCTTTGTCATCGTTAGTGACCAAATAAACCTTTTCGTTCGTGGGGAATACAAAGCGAGCTGCCCCGGCGATGGAATTTTCAAATACACCGAGACAAACCGCCCGACCGGTCTCCGGATCCATTTTCCATTCGGCCCCTTCGCTGATCATGATGTTGGGATCTTTCGGGAAGATGGTGCCGCCGCTGGCCCCGTAGTGCGTGGGACCGAACAGTTCCTGCAACAAAGTTCCTTTCTGGGCATCCCAGAGAGTAAAGCGTTGAGGCGTTCTGGTGCCTTCAGCAACCCACAAGCGTCCTTGGCCGTCCACCGCAATCGCGCGGATAAGCCGCAGGCCCCCGGCGACCCATGGGCCGGTCAGCGGACGTCCACCGGCCACGCCAATCTCACGCAGCTTTTTCCCGGAGGCATCAAAAACGTGCACTTGGTTGATCGGTGCTTCGAGTCCTGCGTAGATCTCACCCCTGGCGGCCGTGGCTGCCACCACGGAATCCACGCCGCTTACGACAGTTCGCAGTTCATCGCCTTTGGCAGGATCCAATCGGATGATCTGACGGCCAAGAACGCGTCCGTCCTTGATCTCTTCGCCCCCGGCCGTGCCCGGCTTCCCAGTGGAAACAATGTATATCCCACCATCGTCTCCAGTGTGCAAAGCGCCAGGGCCAGGGACATTGATTCTCCGCTTTTCCTGACCCGTTTTTGCGTCCAAAACGCTGATCACGCTATCGGCAAAGTACGAGAGAAAGACCTCCCCACTGTGGGCGGCCACACCCGAAGGGTTTTTTATCGGCAGATCGGTGCTGGAAGAACCTTCCCAGTGAACATAAGTCCCCGAATCATTAATTTTATAAAGAGTATTGTCGGGCTTCGCAGGGCCGTCTTTAAGCACAAAAAGAATGTTGCCATCGATACCCATATGCACTGCACCGCCGATTCCTCCGCGCGTGTTGCCCCATTGCTTTTTGGCGTCCATATTGCAGGCCACGAGGGCGCTGCCCGACTCAGCTCCACTCCACCCCAGATAAACCTGTTTTTTCCCCACAACCACGCTGGATGGAGCCCCGTGGTCACCACCCCAGTTGGTATCCCGTCCATTGTCCCAAGGCGCGATACCAGCGTTGTTGGCCCAACCACGCAGACGCAACTTCAATCCGGGATGGTGTAACGCCTCCCAAGTGTATTCACCCACCGCGACAGGTGCACCACGAAGCGACCAATGCTGTTGCCCCAAGCCATCCCACATGACCTCATGTAGCCCCTTGGTGAAAAATTCACCGCCCAAGAGATTCCGAACGACACGCCCCTCGCGATCGCGAATCAACAAAGACACGTAGCCGTCTTCCGGCACCTCGAATTTGATCGGGATAATGCCGGGCACCGGGGGCCGCACGAACAGTTTGGAAATATCGATGGAGGGCTTCCCGTCCACCATCGTTACGGGAAACGTCCGGCCATCGGAGAGACGGACCGGACGCGGCGTGAGCTTGCCGCTCTCTAAAAGATTGGCCGTTCCCCATGAATCGGGCGACTGGAAGGTGAACACCCGGTCCACCGCCACACCTTCCTTGAAAACATCCTTCATGGTCAGCCGGCCGGCTTTGCCAACTGTCATGTTGGGCTCAATCGTCATGATGAATTGATCGCCCGTCTTCAACTGCACTCCCTCGGCAACCAGCAAGCTCCAAGGAATCGCGATTTCCTGCACATACCCCTGACCGTCCTCATTGACGGCAAAAGACTGCAGGGCTCCCTTTTCCTTGGCGTTAGCCAGGGAGCTTTTGGGCTTATCTTTGGCCGCCCGTCCAAAGTAGCGGTAATCCACATTGATGATGTCTTGACCGTCACTGCCCTTCCAAGCGGTCCAGTGGGAGGGACGCTCGTCGTTTTCTTTGAAGCGGGTGATGATACGGAATTGGAGGCTGTCACCTTGGAACCCGGAGCCGGCGATTGTTTGGTTCGGGTTGTTCATCGGCGTTTGATCATTCCACCGGGCCAGGAGGTACAAGAAATCTTTGTCATACATGGCGTGAGTCCAGACGGCATACTGATCGCGCTGCGTTTCAATATCCGATGTGATGAAAACCCCGCCGCTCAAATCCCAATCATCGAAACGACCGTCGACCTCAATTTTTCCGGGAGCCGGAACCACTTGCAGTCCGTAGTTTTCGGTGTCCACCGATTGGGCTTGGGCTTGGGCTTGGGTTTGCGACGCGGCAGACAAGGCCAGCACGGCAACCAGGATGGAGAAATGTTTCGCGAGATAATTCATAGGATGGTTAGGGGGTTTCGGAATTGTTCGATACCGGTAAAACTTTGGCAGGCGAGCCCGCCACGCAAAGACTCTCCAAACGTAGTACGCCCTCGCCCGATTCACCTTCCAGAACCGGAATTACATCCACACGGTGGACTCGAGTAGGATCCAAATCCTCCAAAATGACTTTCGAATGGTGCACGTTGCCGCCAAGACGCCGCCCGAGCTGCCCGGAATCGACCGTTTTTGAATCGGATCCGGGGATAACAACCTCTTCCCCATCCAGGTAAATTTTGTAGCGAAGACCTTCGACATTGGACTCGCCAAACAGCATCACCACTTCGCCCTGAACCATTGCCGAGAGCGCAGGCCCCTCGCCGGCTTTCGACATGCGGATTTCGACGACACTGTCGAGCCAACGGCTCATGAGCATGTCTCGCAAAGGCCCCTGATCGCTCGGTGCACCGGCCTTCCATGTCCCCTCGGGCTGCAACGAAACCCATGGAACTCGGGCAACCTTGGTAAAAGCCGGTCCGAAAATCATTTCTTGCGGCAGACGGCTCACGCGTTTTTCTTCAACCGCTTGGCGATAAGCCGCCCAACCCACATCAGCAAACTCCTTGTATCCAGCATCCAGCGGATGAATGGTGTCCTTGCCCCACAAAAGCCCGGGATCCACCTGGCCGGAGGTGATGCGTTCCCGCAAATGCGTGACCACATCCCCCCAACCCGTCTGATAGGCCTCGGAAATTTGGCGATGGGCCTCAAGTCGAAACAACCTCTGATTGCCGACAGCATGCGACTTGAAGGGAAAAACCATCTGCACCACCGGAACTCCTGCCTCCGAGATCAGGCGGTGAATGATTCCTTCATATGCCCGCACCGACTTTGGCTTGGCCCATTCCAAAGAATCATTCGCGGAAAAATCGACAAAAACCAAGTCCGGCTTCTTCGCCAGCACATCGCGATCCAACCTAAACGCGCCCAGAACAGAGTCGGTGCCGCCAATGGCGGCATCCACAAAAGTAAATTTTGCCTCGGGATAGAACTCACGAAATTTTGCTGCCATAAGCCCCCGGAACGAGGTGGCCTCTGGATCACTGGAAGCCGCCCCCCAAGTGAGAGAAGCCCCGAAGAATACCACCGTTAGTTTCTCTCCATCCCGAGCCTTTTGGTCAAATTCCGCAAATCCAGTGTTCACAACTTTAGCATTGAGACATCCCATTCCAACCCACATTATAAAGACTGACAAAGTAACAATCGAGCGTGAAAGGCCAATTAGGGCGCGGCAAAATAGACGGGAATGGCCATGAGGGATTGCAGCCGGAGGGAACATACGATCCGAATTCTTCCGTGATGAGGAGTCTTTGTCAAATCTTTCAGCATGAAATTTTATTCATCCGCAATCAATAGGATGATTCATTCAGCGCACAGGCTATCTCTGATCCTTGGCTGATTTTCTTTAAAGTGTATCCGCCTCAAGTGCTAACCGAGTGGCCGTCTTAAGGACAGAAAGGGCGAACCCCAAAATCGGCAGACGCATACAGAAATCCTTCCTCTGAAAGGGAGAATAGGAGGCAAATATGCAGGCATTGAAGAAAAAAGTTCGATTCACGTTTGTTCAGTTGTAGATTTTGCCTATGCACCTTAACGAAGCTGTTACTTACATTGATGACCTCCTGCGCATACGAGAGGTGGGCGACTTTCCATTGGCCATGAATGGCCTTCAGGTTCAAAACTCGGGTGGGCTCACACGCATCGGTGCTGCGGTGGATGCCACCGAGGCGGTGATCCGGGATGCAGCGCAGGCTGGAGTGGATTTTTTGATCGTGCACCATGGCCTTTTCTGGAGCGGAACCCACAGGATCACAGGCGCGGCTTACCGAAAGATGCGCTTGCTGATGGAAGCTGACATGGCCGTTTACAGTGCACACCTACCATTGGATCTCCATCCCGAGATCGGCAACAACGCTCTTCTGGCGTCGGCCCTCGGACTTGAAAATGGTATACCATTTTTCCCAACGGCAGGCCAGAATGTAGGGTTGAAATTTGAAGCCGAAGTGAGCCGCGAGGTATTAAGGGATTACTTGGAGCGGGCTGTCGGTGGATCTGTGCATTTAGCTCCAGGCGGCCCTGTGCTTGCCAGACGGATCGGAATCGTGACCGGGGGAGCCGGCGGCGATGTGGCGAAAGCAGCCGAAGCCGGGGTGGATACATTTATCACGGGTGAGGGACCTCATTCCTCCTACACGGCAGCGGAGGAGCTTGGCGTGAATCTTTTCTATGCGGGACACTACGCCACGGAGACCTTCGGGGTGAAGGCTGCCGCAGAACTCGTGTCCAGAAAGTTTGCCTTGCCGTGGCAATTTATCGACCACCCGACCGGGCTTTAATCAATCCACCGACTCGGTGGCGGAAAGAATTTTAAAGGCCTTTTTAACATCGTTCACGCGTAGGATGAGCAGGCCTTTTCGGGCACTGGGCATGGAGGCGAGGTAGGCGTATTCGATATTGATCTTCGATTGGGAAAGAAGGCGAGCAACGCGGGAAAGGCTACCTGGGCGGTTGTCATTCTCGATCATCAGCACTTCGCTATCGAGCACGAGAGTGCCATGAGACTCCAAGAGAGCAATAGCCCGGCGCGTATCACTCACCACCATACGGACGGCAGCGTGATCCACCGTATCGGAGATAGTGAGTCCGTAGATATTAATGTTCGCCTCGGCGAGCGCATCACATATGTCAGCGAGCGTTCCAGGACGGTTGGCGATGAAGATGGCGAGTTGCTCGACTGTGCGCACGTTTCTCATAATAGGCTACCTTTGCCCCTCTAGGCCTTCCAAGTCCATTGAAAAAAGGCAGGACTTGCCAGCGCCATTCGACGGGGCGATGGATGGGGCATGCCGAATCACAAAAAAAGCAGGGGGGACAAGCCAATAAAAAGTCGTTCCCACACCGAGAAATCCGATGCTCCCACACCGCCACGCCATGGCGTAACGAAGCATATCGCCACCAAGCCAGCAAAATGCGGAGGCACGTTTCAAAAAAGTACCGGCGAGCCCTTGCGAAAACTCCGCACCTCGATCCTGCGCCAGATCTCCCAACGCCCATTGGACGCAGTTGGAATCGCTTCAGCGCTGGACCTGCCAAAAACCTGGAAAGGCAAACTTCTCCATCTTTTAAAAGAAATGGAAACGGCTGGCGATATCGCCCGCATCCGCAAAGACCGCTACATCATTCCCAAAGAAGCCGATCTTTTTACTGGAGTCCTTCAAATGCATACCAATGGTGGAGCGCATGTGCTCAACGAAAGACAAGGTGAGCCAGACCTCTACATCCGAAGCGAAAATTGCTACACCGCCATGCACGGAGACCGCGTCGTAGCTCGGATCACAAGTCAACCGGAGGAACCCAGCTTTTTTTCAAGACCCGAAAGACGCCGCGAAGGCAAAGTCATCCGAATTCTCAACCGCGCCAACGAAACCATCGTGGGCACGCTTCAGCGCTCGAAAAATTTCTTCTATGTAGTGGCAGACGATCCGCGCTTTGTCCAAAACCTCTATGTCAAAGCTCCCGCACCGCCTCTCCTTGCGAAGGTCGGGGACAAAGTGGTGGCGAAGCTGGACTCTTGGCCATCGCGCCATGTGAACCCCGAGGGCCATCTCATAGAAATCCTCGGCCAGACCGGAGCCCCGGGCGTCGACATGCTTTCGATCATCCGCAAGCACAGACTGCCACTGGAATTTCCCCATGATGTCCTGCAAGAGGCCGAGCGTGTCTCGCCGGAGGTCGATCCCGACGACGCCGCCAGGCGCGAGGATTTGCGCGACCGCTTTATTTTCACCATCGACCCCGACGACGCGAAGGACTTCGACGACGCCATCAATGTGGAGCGCATTCCCGGCGGTTGGCGTGTCGGCATCCACATCGCCGATGTGTCACATTATGTGAATCCCAAGTCTGCTCTCGACCGCGAGGCCCATAGCCGTGGAAACAGCGTCTATCTCGCCGACAGGGTCATTCCCATGCTCCCCGAGGCCCTGAGCAACGGCATCTGCAGCCTCAAGCCACAGGTGGACCGCATGGCGTTCTCTGTCTTCGCCGAAATCCTCCAGAACGGAAAAATCCAATCCGTCCGCTTTGCGAAAACAGTGATCCGTAGCGCCGCGCGGCTCACCTATAAACAGGCACTTGCCATTCTCGAAAAACCGCAAAAAAAAGGCGACCTCCTCTCCGAACGCATCCACACCGCATGGGAGCTCTCCTCCCTGCTCCGCAAAAAACGCTTCGCCGCAGGATCCCTCGATCTGGAGTTTCCCGAAATCAAAGTCTGGCTGGACGAAACCGGGCGCCCCGTGCGGCTCGAGCGTGTGGAGAACGACATCTCCCACCAACTCATCGAGGAACTCATGCTCCTCGCGAATGAACTCGTCGCCCGCGAACTCAAACACCGGAAGCAACCCGCCGTTTACCGCATCCATGAGAAGCCGGATCCCGAGAAGCTCGCCGAATTCCGTGAATTCGCCGCCTCGCAAGGCATCCGCGCCGGCGACCTCACTCATCGTCCCGAGCTTCAAAAACTCCTCGCATCACTGCATGGCAAACCCTTCGCATCAGCCGTGAAGATCGCCCTGCTGAAAAGCCTCAAGCGTGCCCGCTATTTTTCAGAGCCACTTGGCCACTACGGCCTCGCGAAGCCAGACTACACGCACTTCACCAGCCCGATCCGGCGCTACAGCGACCTCATCGTGCACCGCGCCCTCGAACGCCACCTAGGGCTCACCAAAAGTGGCCCGGATTCCTCCGCCCTCGGTGCCATGGCAGAGCATATCTCCAACACCGAGCGCTCCGCTGCCGATGCCGAAAAGGAATCCGTCCGCCTTAAAAAACTCGAGTTCTTCCAACTCCAGACGACTGAAGGCAAACGCCAAAAGTTCCGTGCCATGATTATGGATGTCCGGAATTTTGGATTCTTTGTGGAACTGCCCGAGTTTCTGTTGAGCGGACTCGTCCATGTGTCAGCACTCGAAGGCGATTTCTATATCCACGACCCCTCGCGGGGCCGCTTGTGTGGAAGAAAAACCAAAAAAATCTACCAGGTTGGTGATTTTCTTGAGGTCGCCGTCGAGCGTGTGGACATGTTCAAGCAGCAAGTGGATTTTAAACCCGCTTAACCGCCCCCGCTTCAATTCCAAAACGAGGGCAGAAGAGATTTGAAATTTCATCTTGCCACAAATCCGCACAACACCTAATTGTAAAAGCCCAATAATTCCTCCAACTCATGGTCAAAATTCTCGCCATCCTCTCAATAGTTCTCGCCGCTGCATCTGCTGGTGTGGGCATTGTCAACAGAAGCCAACTTCTCAAAGCCAAGGATGACTTGGCTGCGAGCCAACAGGAGACAGCAACCACTAAGAACAGGCTTGAGGCAGAAATCAAAAAAAATGTTGAGTTTGATAAAACCATTTCCGATCTCACCACCCAGAAACAAAGCTTCGACTCCGAATTGGCCCAACAAAAAAGCGAGCTGAGCACAAAAACAGCCCAACTTAGCGAGGCCCAATCGAAGCTATCCAAGGCTGAAGGGGATTTGGCCACCGCCAATACCGACATCCTAGCTAAAGATGAAAAAATTACCAGACTCGAAGCTCAAGTTGCCGCCTCAGGGAGCCCCTCGCAATCTTCAGGCTCCACCGAAGACGACAAAGCCCGCATCACGGAACTTGAAGCACTAAATTCCAAACTCGACGAAGATAATAAAAATTTGGAAGGCAAACTCGTTGCCCTCCAGAATGCAGCCCGTGAGAAAGAAACCAAACAAGGCCTCGCACGCGTCACCGGCCGCGTGCTCGCCGTCAACCAAGCTTGGAACTTCGTCGTTCTCAGCCTTGGCAATAAAAGTGGTATCGAGAGCAACATGGAATTTCTCGTCAAACGCGGCAGCACCCTCATCGGCAAAATTCGCACCACCACTGTTGAGCCTTCCACATCTATCGCAGACATCATCCCAGCAAGCCTAACTCGTGGACTTAACATCCAACCCGGCGATGACATCATCTACCAAACTGCTCAAAATTAGCCTCCACATACTCTTGGCAGCCATACTAACCGGCTGCGCTAAGGACGTCTCCCCATCAACCGCTCACGCCGAAGGCTCGCTGCCGTGGAATCGACCTGCGTCTTGGGAAGGCGCTGGAGCCCTTGGCTCAGCGATGCAAGGCACTAGATAAAGCGCATCTGGATTTTCAGAGGAGAGAGACGGTAGCGACTCCGCACCTTAGAGGCTACCAATCTCTTGACCCATGCGCCGACAAATACAGAAACTGATAGTTTTTGCCCTCCTTCTGGCTGCTAATAAAGGTTTCGGGTATCTTGTTAATGAGAGCACACACCCTCAGGTGCATTGGCACGTGCCTTACCAGCCGAGTTAAAATCCATGCGTCCGAAAGCTCGCTTGTCGGCGAGCACCTCAAAACGCACAACCTGTGGTTACTCAAACGGCCCAATTTCGAGCTGCTTATGGGGATGGAGATGTTCGGGCAGGCCCATGGCAACAAAAAAGCGCGCCCTGTACCCGGACGCGCTTTTTTCTTTGGTGTAAAACCTGTTTACTTACGTTTATCGGGCGTAAAGTTCAACAACGAGTTGTTCGTTGACGATAGGATTGATTTCCTCGCGTGTGGGAATGCGGACGACGCTGCCGCTGAGGTTGTCTTTATCAACCAAAAGCCAATCAGGGACGTTCACGATCTGAGTGAGTTCGACCCCACGTTTGGCTAGGCGAGTGGATTTTTCGTTGCTCTTGATGGCTACGACATCACCTGATTTCAGGTTCATGGATGAGATGTTGGTCTTGCGTCCATTAACGGTGACATGACCATGGCCGACCATCTGACGGGCACCACGAAGTGTCTTGGAGAAGCCCATCTTTTGAACGACATTGTCGAGGCGGGTTTCGAGTAGTTGAAGGAGGATTTCACCGGTTACACCACGGCGCCGACTGGCGATTTGGAAATAGCGACGGAACTGGCGCTCCAAAACTCCATACTGGTGGCGGAGCTTTTGCTTTTCCGCAAGAGCGATGGAATAATCGGTTTGTTTACGGCGGGAACCCTTTGGCCCATGTTGGCCGGGCGGATAATTTTTATTCTCGAATGCTTTGGGTGAGCCGCTGATCAGAACGCCATAGCGGCGACTGACTTTGGTCTTAGGTCCTGTGTAACGTGCCATAAAGAGTTTTAAGTTTTTAAGTTTTGAGTATTGAGTGCAGCGACTGGATCAGACTCTGCGTTGCTTTGGCGGGCGGCAGCCATTGTGCGGAATCGGAGTGACGTCGCGAATGACAGTGACATCGAGACCGATTGCTTGCATCGCACGGACGGCGGATTCACGGCCTGACCCTGGGCCTTTGACACGGACTTCGACCTCTTTGAGGCCATGTCCCATCGCTTGGCGGCAGGCATCTTGAGCCGCCATCTGAGCGGCGTAGGCAGTGCTTTTACGGGAGCCTTTGAAGCCACACTTGCCAGCGCTGGACCATCCAATGATGGCGCCGCGCAGATCGGTGATGCTGATAATGGTATTGTTGAAGCTGGCTTGAACGTGGGCGATGCCCTGTATCACGTTTTTGCTGCCCTTGGCTTTAACAATCTTGATTGGTTCGATGGTGTCATCGAGCGAAATGCTCACTGGCGAGGGAGATCCGGTGGGGGCCGTTTCGGCGCTGGCGGATTTCTTGGCTTTAGGAGCAGACTTGGGTTTTGGAGCTTTCTTAGCGGAGGTTTCGGCGGTCAATGCGGAGGCCTCGGCTACTGCGGCTGGGGCTGCAGGAACAGACTCGAGAGAAGCCTCGGCTGGTGTTGTGTTTTCTTCACTCATACTTCAGTAAAATGCGGGATTAGACTTTGCCGGCTTTGGCGTCTTTGTTGCGCTGAACGCCCACGGTTTTGCGCGGTCCTTTGCGAGTGCGGGCATTGGTGGATGTACGCTGGCCACGGACAGGAAGACTGCGGCGGTGGCGTATACCACGGTAACAATTGATGGCCTGAAGGCGCTTGAGGTTGCCTTGGACCTCACGGCGCAGGTCACCTTCAATCGGAATTTTATTAGCGTTGATCGCGTGGATGATTGCGTTGAGTTGCTCGGGCGAGAGATCCTTGGCACGGGCATTGGGGTCAATGTTTGCCTGTTCGAGGACTTTCTTTGTGTTGCTCGGCCCCATTCCATAAATGTAGGGAAGGGAAGCTTCGATGCGTTTATCGCCGGGGATGTCTACTCCAAGTAAGCGTGGCATGGTATTGGTTTTTTTGGTTTCGGCTGCAGATGGGATCAGCCCTGTTTTTGTTTATGACGCGGGTTTTTACAAACAACGCGGATCACGTTTTGTCGGCGCACGATTTTGCACGCTTCGCATAGTCTTTTTACTGAGGCTCTGACTTTCATTTTCTTTTAGTTGGTTGAAATGATG
>JBIJCR010000034.1:0-20712 GCA_044344595.1 Terrimicrobiaceae bacterium | reverse complement strand
CCTCGATTCCTCTGAGCAAGGCTCTTGTGGCGTCTTGACCAAGCGCCGAAAACGAATCAAGGGGGAGGCGAAATGCCTTCTTGTAGCTGCGCACAAATGCCACCGAAGCGGAGCGGTCTGCCGAGCCTGTAGCTAGGAAAATGGCATCCGCTTTGAGGATTGCGGAACCAACGGGAAGGGCCTGCCCGGGAGTGTAGGAAAGTGTGGAGGTGATCTTCTCTCCACCGCGCCGGAAGGGCATTTAAAAATACGACATCAACAATCGGATGTAGCTGAAGGCTGGATCATAGAGGATTGAAGCCGTCTACGCGCCCTTCGCCTGCGCGAGCCACTAAGCCGCTGTAGCGGCTTGGACATTATCTCCAAAGCAGGCCATGTAAAAAAACTTGCCTAGGGCTTCCGACAGCCTCGGCGAGGAGGAGCCAGAAGTCACAAAAGGAATACCCTGCTTTAATGCTTGATGAGCCGCTGCCAGCGCGAGATCGATGTACAAGAGGCGAACCACCATGCCAGCGAGTTGCTTTTTCTCCAAAAATGAGGCCACATTTTTTAGGCCGGCGGCAGTGTAAGTTCCCCGCGATGCGAACCAATTCCACCTGCTCTCCGCGAATGCCACCGGCCTTGTTAACTTCGGCCACGGCCAGTTGCGCTCCCCGCCAACACGGTTTGTCCAAAATAGCCCGAGCGCCCGAGTCGCAATAGAGGGCACCAATCCGAACCGCTGCACCCTCAGGCACGCTGCAAGCGAAGAGTGAAATTGTTAAGACTCGCAAAGAAATCGTCATTGCCCTAACCCCTACATACACCCGATGCGTTTTTAAGCATACCTGACTTAAGCCCACAAAGGATAGGGTGTTGCCCAGTTGGGACCAAGATCATAAATAGTATTTTCTTATCGATATAAATGTTTAGTATAAAAAATATTAGATTTAATATTTCTTCTCAGTGGGGCTGGAATCATGATTAACATCACAAATAGAGCAAATAAGGAGTAAAATTTTGATACTGCATAAGATGTGAGCGACTATTTTGATTTTACATGAACGGTTGTGTGGGGATGGAGCGCGAGAGCGTTTCTCACAAGCCAATTGCGAAAAATGAGGGAACAAGTGCTTCTTTCCGTTGCAATAATTGCAAAGATCAATGCCTTTGCCAAAAAACGAGAGCAGAGTTTAGAAAAACTGCCAAAAGCAGTCCAAAGGAAGAACGCAGTGAATTATTTTACAGGAATGCCTGAGGGGTTCTGGAGACTGAACAAAATGCTGGAGGTGTAAGTAACTCATCCTCGTTGCTCAATTCTACTTCATTCGGGTTGATGATCAGTCTGCTGTTCCTCGTGGAAAACTCGGTAAAGCGCGGTAGTTTGAGCTATGACATTGGCAAACCAGTTAACTATTGCGCGGATTCTTCTGATTCCGGTTTTTGTCTTTTTGAGTATTTCCTATGGGCAGAGTCTGGATGCGGGTGCGCCTCTCGAGTGGCAGCGTGTGGCAGCGATTCTAGTTTTCATATTGGCGGCGGCGACGGATGGGTTGGATGGCTACATTGCCCGGCATTGGAATCAGCGCAGTCGTCTTGGGTCGGTGCTGGATCCGATCGCAGATAAGGGGCTTTTGCTCACAGCCATTCTCACGCTGAGTTTCAGCAACTGGAATCAAGCCTTCCCGCTGTGGTTCCCGGTACTGGTTATTGCGAGGGATGTGGTGATCTTGGCTGGTTGTGGTGTTCTTTATTTTTTAAATGGTGGGCTTGATGTGAAACCGAGTTGGACAGGGAAAGCCGCCACTGCCGCGCAAATGGTGGCGATCGCTTGGATGATGCTTCAGTTGCCGCATTATCTGGCTTCTGTGTATTTGGCTGGTATCCTCACTCTCGTCAGCGGGGTGGATTATTTGATCCGAGGCAGCTTCGAGGCTCGCCACCACGCCAAACCACATTCTTAATACATGCGAAACGTCGCCATCATAGGCCGTCCGAACGTCGGAAAATCGGCCCTCTTCAACCGTCTTGCGGGACGCCAAATTTCTATTGTCCATGACCAACCTGGCGTGACACGTGATCGCATCGGCTCGATCTGCAATCTTGGCCAAGCGCCGTTCGAGATCACGGATACCGGCGGCATAGGCTCTGAACCTGACCCCGACTTCGCAGAAAGCACGCGCGAGGGCGCATTCATCGCCATGGGCAGCGCGGATGTGATTCTTTTTGTTACGGACTCGATCGATGGCGTCACGCCACTTGATGGCGAGCTTTCCACCATGATCCGCACAGCTGCGCGGCAGGTCATTCTGGTAGTGAACAAAGTGGACACGGAAGGTCATGAGTCGCGTTCGTTTGAGTTTTCCCGTCTGGGTTTCAAGAACCTTGTTACCGTGAGTGCTGCCCACGGGCGGGGCATTGGTGAGTTGGTCGATGTGATCGAGTCGCTCCTACCCGAACCGGAGCCCGATTTGGAAGCGCATGAAATGCCGCCGCTCAAACTGGCTCTGATCGGTCGGCCAAATGTCGGGAAATCCTCTTTGGTGAATCAAATCTTGAACGACAATCGCACAACAGTCAGCGACATCGCCGGTACCACGCGCGATACAATCGATGTCGAAGCCGAGTATGAGGGGCAGCGATATATCCTCTGCGATACAGCCGGCATCCGGCATCGTTCGAAACACAACACCTCGGTGGAGGTCTTCAGCGTCATGCGCTCGGAAAAAACCATCCGTCGGGTGGATATCAACATCCTCGTCATCGACGCCACAAGCGGAGTCACCGCCCAAGACAAGAAAATCGCCGGCCTCATCCAGAAGGCGAAAAAACCAGCCATCATTGTTCTGAACAAATGGGACCTGATCGAGAAGCAGACGAATAACGACCCGGACTTGCTCCGTGAGCATGTGGAACGCGCAAGGGCCGAATTGTTCTTCCTCGATTACGCGCCCGTCGTGATCCTCTCGGCGCTCACCGGTGAAAACATTCGACGCCTCTTCACCATGGTTGAAAAGGTCCGCCAGCACGCCACGCGTCGCGCGGGAACTGGCGAGCTCAATCGTGTGCTGCGAGCGGCCATGGAACGCCAATCTCCGCCCTCGCGCGGATCCCGCCGTTTCAAACTCCTCTACGCCGCCCAAGCCAAAGAGAGCTCAAACTCCCAGATCGCACCACCGCTCTTCGTTCTCTTTGTCAACGACCCAAGGCTTCTGCCGGAAAGTTACCAAAATTACCTCTGCGCTCGCATCCGCGATCAATGGGAATATCCCGGCCTCCCAATCCTCATGCGCCTGCGCGGTCGCGAAGGCGTCACGCAGGACATCAACGAATAGATGTCTGTGCAGCCTGATTTCCTCTGCCAAAAATCTTTTGTCTTTTTCTTAACGAAGTCTTGAGCGCAGTCCCAAGAGTCATCAACCTTCAGCCCTTATGTCCGCCATCCCATTTGAGTTTCCAAACGTCACCGCCATTACCAAGGCTAATATCTATTTCGACGGCAAGGTCGTCAGCCACAGCATTGTTTTTACCGATGGCAGCAAGAAAACGCTCGGTCTGATTTACCCTGGCCATTACCACTTCGGCACAGAAAAAGCGGAGCGTATGGAGATTGTCTCGGGTACCTGCGAGGTCCAGATCGATGGTTTCGAGGCGCGTGCGACCTACACGGGCGGGCAGTTCTTCGATGTTCCCGCCAAGTCGGGCTTCGACATTTCGGTGGCAGATGGCATCTGCGAGTATGTCTGCAATTTTATCGACTGAGTTCGCCTCTGATTCTGCGGCTTAGAAGATAAAGTTTTGGGGCAAGGGTAGCCTAAGCGGCCGTGGTGGCTTTGGAAAGACCTCCTGCCCGTGCTTCCAGAGCGGCGAGGATTTTTTGAACTGTCGCATCAATGGTCAATCCATGCTTCTCACGTAGGATCGGCACAGTGCCATGTTCGATAAACTGGTCTGGCCAGCCGATGCGCACGACCGGTGTCATGATGTGTCGGTCGGAAAGGTGTTCGACCACGGAGGTGCCGAAGCCGTTGGTGAGGACATGGTCTTCCATGGTGCAGATCACATCGCATCCGCCTGCAAAAAATTCGAGGGTCGCGGTGTCGAGAGGCTTGATCCAACGGGCATTGATCACCGCAGTGGAAACGCCGAGTTTTTCAAGTTCCGCAGCGGCCGGAATGGCGATTTCGCACATGTTGCCGAGGGCGAAGATCGCAGCCTTGGTGCCGTGTCGAATGACTTCAGATTTTCCGATTTCAAGGAGCTTGGGCTTCTTGGCGGGAGCGACGCCGGTTCCGATGCCGCGTGGGTAGCGGATGGCGCACGGGCCATCGTGATTGACCATGGTCCAAAGCATATCGGCGAATTCCGCCTCGTCCTTGGGCTGCATGTGAATAATTCCCGGAACTGGTCGCAAATAGGCGATGTCAAAAAGTCCGTGGTGCGTGGGGCCGTCATCACCCGAGAGACCAGCGCGGTCCATGCACAGCGCGACATTCAGGTTTTGCAGAGCAATGTCGTGAATGATCATGTCATACGCGCGCTGCATGAAGGTGCTGTAGATGGCGACGAAGGGTTTCAAGCCCCGTGTGGCCATACCGCAGGCAAAAAGCGCGGCATGCTCCTCGGCGATGCCGACATCATGGCAACGCCCGGGGTGGCGCTTGGCGAAGTTGATCAAGCCAGTGCCCGTAGGCATGGCGGCTGTGATGGCAACAATCTTGTTATTGTCATCCGCAAAGTCCGCCAGCTTTGTGCCGAGTAGCTCCGAGTAAGTCGGGGTGGGGGAGGCAATGGTCTCGCCGGTATCGAGGTGGAATTTTCCAAGTCCATGAAACTTGTCGGGCTTTTCCAACGCAGGCGCATAGCCTTTGCCCTTCTGCGTCAGGATGTGGAGAATGACGGGTTCGTTCTGGGTTTTTAAAAATTCGAAGGTCTGCGTGAGGAGTGGGATGTCGTGGCCGTCGATCGGGCCGTAGTAGCGGATGCCGAGATCATCGAAAATCACGCTTGGAGCGAGGAGGCTTTTCAGTCCGGCCTCTGCCTTGTGAACGAGTTTGCGTGCGGTTTTTCCACCGATCCACTCCACGAAGCGCGCTGCATTTTCGTGAAGGTTTGCATAAGCCGGGTTGGTGACGAGGCGGTTCAGGTAGTCCGCGACGGCACCCACATTTTTGGCAATCGACCACTCGTTGTCATTGAGAACAATAATGAGCCGCTTGGTAGTTGCGGCGACATTGTTCAGGGCTTCAAAACTGACGCCGCAGGTGAAGGCAGCATCGCCGGCAACGCAGACGACATGCTCGTCGGAGCCGATTTGGTCGCGTGCGGCCGCCATCCCCAGCGCGGCGGAGAGTGCCGTTCCCGCATGCCCTGCACCATAGCAGTCATGTTCGCTCTCACTGCGTAGGAGGAAGCCGTTCAGACCCTTATATTGACGGATCGTCGAAAAGCGGTCAAGGCGGCCGGTCAAAATCTTGTGAACATAGCCTTGGTGGCTCACATCGAAAACAAACTTATCCTTGGGCGTATTGAAGACGCGGTGGAGGGCAATCGTCAGTTCGACTACCCCGAGGTTGGGGCCCAGATGACCACCTGTCTTCGATAGTACGCTGGTCAGCTCATCGCGGATTTCCTGTGCAAATCGCGGGAGATCCTCTGCCGGGAGAGCCTGCACATCTTGTGGTGAATGAATATTTGCCAGTAAAGGGCCGGTAATGTGATCTGGCATTCTTCAGTTTTCTTCTGGCTCAAATTCACTCAGCGCAACGCCTCCACGGGCGTTTCGTGTGATGAGCTGAATTCTCTTTTCGGCCGCATCCAGCTTATCTTGGCAGTCCTTTACGAGGGCGATGCCCTCTTCGTAGGAATCGATGAGTTTCTCAAGCGGCAGATTACCTTCCTCCATCGCGGCGACGAGTTCGGAGATCCGCCGCATTGCGGATTCAAGAGACGGAGTTTCTTTTGGATTTTTTTGAGACATCGGTCTTGGAGGCCTTATCCTGTCCATTACAACGAAAGCAGTCGCTTCGCGCAATGCGTATATTGCGGGCTGCGTTTGATGGGGTCCCCTTTGTAGGGGGTAGTCCCCATACCGCAGGGAGAAGTTGGCTTCTAAGGTGCGCGTCGTGAAAACACCGAACCTTTCTAAAAAGTCATTTCATCCTGCATTCCTCTGCACACTGTTTGCCTTCGGATTGGGATTCTCCACTCTCCACACTTCTTTAGCCGAACGTGCCCATACCCCCCTGTTCTTTGATGTCCCCCTTTTTTCCGGAACTCTGAGTCGCATCGAGGGAGTGCTATCCAGAAAAGAATATGCCTTCAGGCTCCCCGAGCATGTTCTCTTGGAGCCGGGCAGTGAACTGATGCTTGCCTGGCACGCCTCGCCGCTTTTGTTGCCCGATGTTTCGACTATGAGCATTCAGTTGAATGGTCGCGAGGTTACGAGCGTCCGCCTTGGAACGAAAAAAGACATTCCCGACTCACAGGATCGCGGAAAAATTTCTATCCCGATATCTCCCGATATGCTGCAACCAGGTTGGAACCGCGTTATCGTGAGTTGCCTCCTTCAGACGACGCAGTCTCCCTGCCGGGACGTGGATAACCCGGCGTCATGGGTTGAGTTAAGCTCTGGCAGCGGCGTACGAGTCGCGTGCGCTGTGGCACCTCTCTTTCCCGAGTTGCAGCGATTTCCGGAATCACTCGTCGAGCCTGCCCTGATGAATCTTATGGAGTTCCGTCGCACGCCATCCACTGAACGTCCTGAGCCGCTTGTCTCACTGCTCGTGCCGTCTTATGCCAGTGATGCGGAACTCCGTTGCCTGCTCATCGCCTCCGCTCGTATGGGACAGACCGTTTATACCGAGCCTGATGCCGTTCAGGTGAAGGATGTTGACGCATTCAAGGACGAGTCCTCTGCCAGAAACGGTATTTTAATTGCTCTTCGCTCTAATCTCTCAAAATCTCCGCTACCACCGGACGTTCAAAAAGCCATTAGCTCACTGGGAGAGGGCGAAGGTCTTCTCGCGGAGATCATCACAGGATCGGCAGATTCACAGCGTCGTTGGATTGTAGTCAGTGGAGCTGATTCCGATGGTCTCGAAAAAGCTGCGCAAACCCTCGGTAGTGAGATAGCGCTGCGCAATGTGCCAGCGAACCCTTGGGTCATTACTTCGGCCCCTGTCATCTCACCCATCGCAGAAAAGTTGACACAGCCACTCACTGGGCCGGTGACTTTTGACACTCTACGCGACGGTGCCGTGACTCTTCGTGGAATTTTTCGCAACCAAACTTCGAGATATATTCATTTTCCCCCCGGATATCAAACAACGCCTGGTGGTTTTGTGGACATCGACCTAGCCCACTCTGGGGTGCTTGAAAAAACATCGGCCTTCGATGTGCGCCTAAATGATGTCGTGATCGGAAGCATCGCGCTCACTCCGCAAAATGTCGCAGGCACGCGCCAGCGTCTTCTGATTCCTGCTGGCATCACTGGCCGCGATCCATCAAAGCTCTCCATATCGAGCTATCTTGATATAGGGACTGTCGATTGTGCCCACCGCAATGAGGAGCGTGCCTGGTTGGACTTGGGAGGAAATTCTACGGTTTATTTTCAGTCCGCGCCCATCTTATTCAATGATCTCAGCCGTCTTGGGCTTCTTTGCCTGCGTGATGCTTTTTTAAGGCGCGCTGCAGTTGTCATTCCTACCGAGAGTAGTCCTGAGCGCAATGAACTTCTCAAAACCATAGGCATACACCTAGGTCGCCAGCTTGCCGATATGCCAGTGCTCTGGCCTCAGGTTGCAACGTATGGCCCCGGACTTCCTCCCGACCCGGCGCGTCTGAATGGCCGCTCGGGTCTGATTCTAGGTTCCGCGTTTCAGTGGCCGCTGGCCCTCGGAAATAATCTCCGTCTAGCCATTGAAGGTGCTGAATCCCCATCCAGTTCGATCATGCTGCGTGGTGAGGCAGTCCCTATTGCCGACTTCGATTCATCCCTCAGTTTCGCGCAACTCCTGCCATCTCCTTGGTCCAAAGGGGAAATCTTCGCCACAATCGGTGGAGTGAGCGGATACGGCGGAAAAACGACCTTGGATCTTCTCACCGAGCCAAGCGTTTCAGAGCGACTCAGCGGCACCGTGGCGGCGGCTGATGCCAGTGGGCGTGTCATCACCTACGACGTGCGCTTTATTCAGGAGGTTTCTCTCTCGAATCAAATCCGGCTTGGCTTTGCCTCCGGAACAACACCGGCTGACCTCGAGAAACAGCGCATGGACAAAACCGAAGCCGGTTTCCTGACCCAGAGTCTAAACTACTGGATCGCCGGAGCGTCGTTCGCCGTCATGGCGGGGATTTATCTCATCCAACGCGTTCTCATTCGCCGTCGCAAAAACCAAGCAAACGGAGACGAATAGTGAAAAATACCCTCTCTCTGGCGTCTATGGCGCTTGTTTGTGCGGTTGTTTCAGCTCACGCGGCTTCGAGCACGCTTCTGGTCTATGACACACTTTCCAAGCCGTTCTCACTCGTGAATGAAATCGCCCCTATACAAATGAGCCTCACGCATTTTGACACAAATGTGGAAACCCTCGCGGCCTCGAAGGTGAGCGCAGCGGATTTGCAGAAAGCCCACTTCATCGTACTGGCTGGAATCTCGGGATTTCCGAAGCTCAAGCCTGAACTGCTGACACTGCTTGAGCAGTCGCAAAAACCCGTTATGGCAGTCGGGGCAGCGGCATCATTTGCCTCAGAGAAGCCATTGCCGTCAGGCAAGGCTTCCACACCGCTGGAAAAAACGAAGGTGGCCTATCGTGGTCGGGAGTGGACGCTCAGGCTAGATCCCTTTTACGGTGAATCCTATCCCGGCGCCCGCCCGCTTATAGGGACATCCTCAAAAAGCGCTCAACCACTCGCTTGGAGGCTTAGCAACCGCTTTGCTTTCGCTGCTCTGCCGTCCGATTCACCTCTTTCGATGGTGTTTTCGGATGTTCTCATCGACTTTTATGGAGTAAGCCACGAAGGCCCTTCAGTAATGGTTTTTGTGATTGAGGATTTTAATCCGTCCTGCAGCCCTGCAACTCTCCGGCGCGCAGTGGATTATTTCGAGCATCAGAAAACGCCGTTCGTTGTGACCACTCAGATGAGGGAGCTCCCGCCAGGGGTGGAAATCACACCCCGCGAGGAATTTCTTGATGCTCTCCGCTATGCGCAGGCTCATGGTGGGCGAATCTTTTTACATGGAGGTAATGGGCCTGAGCGGACAGAGGTGTTCCGAAAAGAAGGTATCCGAATCGAGGGAAGTGAGGACACTTCGTCGGGCAATGTAGGAATTGAGCTCGGGAGTGCATTTGTGCAGCGGATTCCCGGGGAACCACCCGTGCCGTTTACCAGTGCCGTGCCACTTCGGCTTGAGGGAGGTGGCTTGCTCATTCCAGCGAACGTGCATGCCGGTCTGGATGGTGCTGCAAATGACGAACTCAAGAGTTCTATCCGCGACATCTCAAGCTTTCGAGGCGGTGTTGCCGTCGTAGTAGTCCCCGCCTGGATGCGCTTCCAAGACATGCTTGCCGCTCTGGAAGCAGCACGCTCCACCAGCCTACCAATTATTGATCCTGTAACACGTTTCTCCCCGCCGAAAAGTTAAGCACTAGATGAAAACATTTTATTATTTTTCTTTGGCTATATTTGCATCTGCTTCCTGGTTAGAAGCCCAGCCGCTAGATCCTGTCAGTGAGGCGGCCATGCTCTCAAATCAAGGGCGTCACGCTGAAGCCTCAGCCGTTCTCCAAAAAGCCACGGACTTGAATCCTGGTGACGAAGGGCTTCAATTCCGCCTGGCAACGGCGCTTGTGTTTGACAGACGAAATACCGAAGCGCGCGCGATTTTTAGTGAATTGTCAAAATCTTGGAACGCCGATATCGCCTCGATGGCGGCAGCGAGTTTGACCGCACTCGATCACGCCGAGGCCATCGAGAATGCCGCCCGCGCACAACCTCCTTCTGCTGAAAACCTCCGTCGCGAAGCGGAATACCGCGCACGGCAAGCCCGCCTTGATCGCCAGCAGGCAGCTTATGAGCTCATCAATGCCAGACGCGACGAAGAAGCGGTGCAGGCGATTGATGACCTAGAGCGGCGTGGCGAGGTGACGCCAGAGTTGATCGTCGAAAAATCCGCTGCCCTCCAGCGCATGGGCGACCCCCTCGCTGCCATCGTGGTACTGCGCGATGTGTCTGGAGGCGACAATCCTGACCCCCGCGCCCGCCTTCAATTGGCAGCCTTGTTGGCAGAGCAGGGACGCCGTGCAGAAGCCTTTGAAATCTGGCGCGAACTCCGTGACCAAGGCGGCGACGCGACGCTGAGCCGCGTGGCTGCAGCAGAGATCGAAGCCCTTGCCCCATCCTACAACCTAGAGCGTTGGTCTTGGGGAGAGCTGGATCTCTATGGCACTTATCTCTCCCGCTACAATATAGGAGTATCATCCGGGCGCCTTCGCGAAGGAACATTTATTCCCGGTGCACGATGGATCGAGCCATTTGTTCAGGCCGACTTCAGCCTCGACTCTTCAAACACGAGTAATGGGCAAGGGGCAGGGCAGGGGATTCCAACTATATACAACGAGAACCTCGCTGGTTTTCATGCTGGCGCGCGCATTCGCCCATTCGCCAACCAATCCCTTGTGCTCTACGTCCTCGGCGGTGTTCAAAAGGATCTGCGCGGCACGGAAGAACACCGCGGCGAATGGTTCTCCGAGATTATTGCCGGCCTCAATGGCTACTGGGCTTGGGGACCTGGCAAGGAATGGACCACTATAGATCTTGAAGGGGTTTCACCTGGTGGACTTCCCATACTTCCCTCTAAAAGCCAAGCATCCCGCTGGGTTCTCAACAACTGGTCTCCAGTCCGATTCCGGAAAGACTGGTTCGTTGAGGCCGGCGGCGATGCGGCATATTACAGTCGCCTGCCGGACTGTCTGGCCTACGGTCAGTCGCGCCAAGGTGCCCGCATCCTGCAATTCGGAAAGGCTGCCGCAGTAGACATCTACGGGCTAGAAAACCTCACGATGGATACGAAGGGCAACTACTACGATAACTACTTCGAGGCTGGCCCGGGAATGCGCTTCGTCACGGCTCCTGTGGGGGCTGCCGTTCTGACAACGAGCGTTGATTATGTTCTAGGTTCCTACCTCGGGCGCAATAGCAACAACACACGCGGGGACACCGCCGCGAACTATTCGGATTTCCGTCTCACCGTCGCACTTTCTCTTCGCTGGTAATTACTATGGACACTTTGCACTCAATATTTGTTGTTCTCGCCTATATCTCAGCCGTCGGATTCCTTGTTTTTGGGATCGATGATGTCTTCTTTGACATGCAATTCCTGCGCTACCTGCGTGGCCAGCGCAATACCCGGCCGGTCTCACTTGAAAAGCTAAAAAACGAACCCGAAAAGCTCATCGCCATTTTCATCCCGGCATGGATGGAGGGAGGCATCATCAACCGCATGGCGGACTACGCGAGGAAGATCCTCATCTACGAACGCTACGACATCTTCATCGGGGTCTATCCGAATGACGCCGAGACGAACCAATGCGTGGATGAACTAGCTCGCATCTCGCCTCGAATCCACAAGGCGGTAACTCGCCGTCCTGGTCCCACATCGAAGGCCGATTGTCTCAATGCCATTTTTGAGGCCATGAAAGCGAGAGAGATCCCTGGCCGTCGGCACTACGAGATCATCGCCCTTCACGACGCTGAGGATGTCATGCACCCGCTCACACTGAAAGTTTACAATTACTATGTGCCCTCGATCCTCGACATGGGCCAGATTCCTGTTTTTCCGCTGGAACTCAATCCATGGCGTTACTGGGTAGGTAATTCCTACCTCGATGAGTTCGCCGAGTGGCATGTGAAGGACATGTATTCACGCGAGGCAATCGGCGGTGTGGTGCCATCCGCAGGTGTCGGCACAGCATTCTCCCGCAAGTCGCTCGATTATTTAGCTTCAAAAAATGCCTCAGGC
This sequence comes from Terrimicrobiaceae bacterium, assembly GCA_044344595.1. Lineage (GTDB taxonomy): Bacteria > Verrucomicrobiota > Verrucomicrobiia > Chthoniobacterales > Terrimicrobiaceae > UBA967. Next base: position 8,714 of record JBIJCR010000034.1, on the reverse strand, counting down.
CCCTTCCGTGAGGGCCAACTTGCAGAGGACTACATGGTGGGCCTTGAACTCTGCCGCGCTGGGTTCCGCGCCGGCTTCATCGACCATCCGGTGGAGCGCGAAATCGTGACGCGAAATGCCCAAGGCGATGTCGTCTCGACGCGTACCGTGACCGAAAGTGTTGCCGTTCGTGAGAATTTCCCGTTGCGCTTTGTCGATGCCGTGAAGCAGAAGGCCCGTTGGATTGTTGGAACTGCCTTCCAGGGATGGCAGCATGGCGGTTGGTGGGGCTCTGCCGCCGTCCGCTACACACTCCTCCGCGACCGCCGCGCGCCGGTGGTGCATTGCATCAATGCCGCAGGCTACTGCGTCATGGGTTACGTGCTTTTTGAGTTTGCTGTGCTCCATACAGAGTTCCGGAATTGGATTTTTGTGAAGCCGCTTTTCGAGGCTGATAGCTTGCTATGGCGCATGGTCCTTGTATGCACAGCGCTCCTGGCTTACAGGGTCACCCAGAAGGTGACATGTGTGTCCAATGTATATGGTCTACGTCAGGGCCTTTTTTCGATTCCTCGCTATCCGGTGGTGAATTTTATTAACATGGGGGCGACATTTCGCGCTGCTTGGCTCTATGTTCGCCATCGCCTCTTCAATGCACCACTCGCATGGACCAAAACGACCCATGTTTTTCCAGGGGTGGCGGAACTCGAGGAATACTCGCGCACAGTCGAGGATTTGCTTGTGGACGAAGGTTATGTATCTCGCCTCGAGTTGCAGGATATCCTCAGTAAACACAGGGGCCTTTCCGCACCCAGGGCCCTGCTCGATATGCAACTCATCGACGAGGATCAGTTTCTCGACATTTGGGCCCGCTTCTCGCGCCTCAAGCCCGAGATTATCACTCCAGAAGATATCTCACTGGATGTACTTGATAGATGGTCCGAGAGGCAAGCCGTGCGATACCATGCCATGCCTTCGACGACAGGCGATGATGGAACTCTGGCATTTGCCTTCACCGAACCGCCCTCCAAGGATGAAATTCAGGCCGTTGCTGAAATAGCCGGCGTTCCCATTGAAGCCAGACTGCTACGTCCTTCGAACCTCTCCGCGCTGCGAAACATGATCTACCCAGCACGGTTGTTGGATGGTCAACCAAAGCATCCTCTGAGAGATGATTTTGCGGCTCTCTCCAAGAAGGATCGCAACCGCGTCCGTCAATTTCAGATGACCCGTTGCAGAACATTAGCGGATGCCATGATCAGCTTGCGATTGATCTCGACCGAAAAGGTCCGCTGTCTCGTGGCAGGCGATCTTGGCGTTACTGAGGCTGACTTTTCGCGTCTCACCATCAGTGTCGCGCTCATCAAAGCCCTTGGGGCCGTATTCTGTGAACTTCACGGACTCATTCCTCTAAGCGACGGAAGGATTGGAATCCTAAATCCGATCCATCCCAATGTGAGTTCTCGCATCAACGAAATTCTAGGGTCAGAGGTTTTGTTCTGCGCGGACACACCTCCTGCGTTTGCAAAGCTTCACCACGACCTCTCCACTTTGCGCTTTGGCGAGGACGAACTCATCGAATATTTTGTTGATGTGGACGAACTCAGCCGTGAGCACGCCATAAGAATCCGAGACATGAGGCGACTTATTTCCGGTCCGGTGGATCGCCTGCTGATTCAACTCGGCCTCGTTAAGCAGCCGAAGGTCCTTAAGGCCCTCAGGAAAATCTCAGGCCTAGGCACGTCAAATGGCTCCGAAAATTCTGTCGGCCTCGAGGCGGAGGAACTTCTTCCACCGGGATTCAGTGAGAGGGCTGGTGTGACTGTTCAGGAGATTCGCGACTCGGGAATCATCTTCCGCATCAACGGGCTTCTCTCGGAAGCTGAGCTGTATGAAATCAGCGAGCGCTGTGCCGGCATGCCATTTGAATTTCAACTCAGCCACATATGACATCCCTTCTGTCCAAAAAAACCGTTGCTGTTATCGTTGGCACGCGCCCCGAGGCGATTAAGTTGGCTCCCGTGATTCGCAGCCTACAAGCTTCCGATTCGCTTAAGCCACTCACGATATCCACTTCCCAACACGCTGAAATGACGGCTCAGATTTTCAGCAGCTTTGGCATCACTCCTGACCTCGACCTTCGCGTCATGCGTCCCCGTCAAAGCCTCTGGGATCTCACTGCCTTGCTCAGCACAAGCCTCGGTGAGTTGTTCAGTAGAAACCGTATCGACACCGTCATTGTGCAAGGTGACACTACGAGTGCCTTTATGGGTGGACTTTGTGCATTTTATCACAAAATCCCCGTGGCACATGTGGAAGCGGGGCTGCGCTCTCACGACCGCTATTCGCCATTTCCTGAGGAACTCAACCGCGTCATGCTCAGTCGGCTTGCAAACTGGCACTTCGCTCCAACAACCTTCTCTGCATCGCTTCTGCGTGCTGAAAGCATTCCTGAAGACTCGATTTTTGTGTCGGGAAATACCGTAGTCGATGCCTTGCAGTGGATGATTACCCATTCCAGCGCCTCGCCTCTCCCCGACGGTGTGCCGGAAAATCCACATAAACTGATCCTGGTCACTTGCCACCGCCGTGAAAATATCGGCTCCCCAATGCGCTCTGTGGCTCTTGCCATCAAGCACATCTCGCAAATGCACCCCGAGATTCACTTTCTCTTCCCTCTCCATCCGAATCCCTCGGTGCGTGATAATGTGAGACCAGTTCTCGCCGATCAACCCGGCATCTCACTCTGCGAACCTCTCAACCATGACGAGTTTCTCTCCGCTCTCCGCCAGTCCCACTTCGTCCTTTCGGATTCCGGCGGCGTGCAAGAGGAGGCCACCGCTCTCGGCAAGCCTGTCCTCGTTCTGCGACGCGAGACCGAGCGCCCGGAGGGCGTCACTGCAGGCACACTCCGCCTCATTGGCACCGACGTGCAGGACATCATCCGCGAAACCGAAAACCTCCTCACCAATCCTGCTTCCTATGAGTCCATGAGAAAGGGTTCCAATGTCTTTGGCGATGGCCATGCTGCAGAACACATCACCCGCATCCTCGAAGAAAAACTAATGCCGTCTGCGCCTGCTCGCGCTTCTTATCCCAGAATCGCAGCGGTTGATTTAATGCATTAACTCCATACCAACCATGATCACCGCCACTCTTCCTCCCATACTTCTTATTGACGATGACCCACTCGTCCTAGAAACACTCAAGGACCTTTGCGAAAGCATGGACTGTCAACGTCAGGTGCACCACCTCGATACCGCCAGCGCCTTTGAGGCTGCAGCCGATCCCGAGATCGGACTCATCGTTTGTGACTACCGGTTTCCCTACACCAGCGGAGTCACATTCATCGAACAAGTCCGACGCAGGGGTATCGAAACCCCGGTCCTCTTCATCTCCGGCGCGCCGGACAGCGATGCCGTAATGAAAGCCTCCCTCCTGCCCCGCACCGCTTTCCTCTCAAAGCCCTTCACCATCCAAAGATTCCGTGAGGCCATCCATTCGCTTCTCAACGGCACTGTTCAGCTCTGAGGGACAAGCGCACAGTAGTGTGCAACAATTCCTCTGTAAATTGCCGACATCCCCGAATCATTCCTGACTTGGGGAAAACGCCGCTCCGCTCCTTTGCTCTAACTACTACGCGGATCGTATCGAAGCTTATCTCCTGCTCTGCTGCGTGGATCGCTGGGATAGAAGCCAAGTGGGCTGCGGTTTCGGTAGCGGTGCTTGCTTCCGTGCTGATGTTGGCTTGCGCGCCGGCTTTCTTGATCGAGAGCCGATGCTATGCATTGAGTGCTTGGGGTGATGATGACTCGTGCTGGAGTAAGCATCCATCACTTTTTCCTCACCGACCGTCTGATCGGCAAGGAGTAAGCGGCCGGAAGGCAGAAGCAGCGCTGCGTGGTGTCTAGCCTTGCCAGGGGCTAGGGGAGTTTATTTTGGCAGGGGGGCTGCAGATTGGTGAAAAAAAACTATTCCAGGATGGCCCTTGGTTATTGGGACAGTTAACGGAACGCTTTATCTGTCTAGTTAAATTTTTCGAGCTTTGGGGCATTTTTTAGGAGCCTCGAAGCCATCGAGTTTCTGGAAAGTCTTTCCTGGAGCGGCTCGGAAGAGAAGTGGAGCGGGTAGCGGGAATCGAACCCGCATGGCCATTCCGCGACTTGGATTATTTGTAAATTGCTGTAAATAAACATGAGCGAACTTTGAAAAACATCATTGATTTTAGCAGTTCTTTTAGCAGTATGGTGGAATATGGCTTCCATCCACCAACGGTCTGGCACCGATAAATGGCATTGCTCCTTCAGGGACTCCACCGGCAAGTGGCGTTTCGTTTCGACTAAAACCGCTGACAAAGCGGAAGCCATGGCCGTGTGTGCGCGACTGGAGACTCTGGCGAAGCAGTCGGCGCCGAAGGCAGAAGACACCGTGCCGGCCGAGCATTCCGGCGAACTTTTGGAAGCTGGCCTGAAACTTATCCAGACGGCCAAGGCCGGCGCGCTCTCCGAATCCACGGCGCGGGACTATGTGAACCGTGTCATGAAGGCCAGCGGCACCGAAGCGGAAATCGCCGGCGAGTCGGCGCGGGACTTCTTCACGAACTGGCTGGCCGGAAAGGAAGTCGGCGCGGCGCGGGACACCTTCCTGCGCTACCGCACCACCGTGGACTTGTTTGTGGCGGGACTTGGCAAACGGGCGGCACTCCCGCTCTCGGCTGTTCGTGCAAAGGACATCGAATCCTTTAGGGATGCTCGACTGAAGGAAGTCGGCGCCACGACCGTGACGGATGACTTGAAAATCATCCGCACGGCTCTCAACAAAGCGCGGCGGCAGGGAACGATCCACGCCAACCCGTGCGAAGCCGTGGACTTCCCGAAGGCCGAAGCACAGGTGCGCGAACCCTTCACCGTGCAGGAAGTCGGCTTGCTTGTGGGGGAGGCACCGGCGGAGTGGAAGACCACCATCCTTTTGGGATTCTATGCCGGACTCCGGCTTGGGGACGCCGTTCGGCTGGACTGGCGCTCCGTGGACTTTGAAAAAGGGATGCTCACCTTCAAGGCGCAGAAGACCGGCAAGCAGGAAACTCTCCCCATTCACCCTATGCTGGCCGCACACCTTGGCCGCATCGCTGGTGACACCGGCGGCAAAATCTCGCCTTCTCTGGCGCGGCTGGACATCGCGGGACGCTCCGGACTTTCCCGTCAGTTTCTCGACATCGTGCGGAAGGCAGGACTGGACGCTGGTGCCGAAGTGGAAAAGCGCACAGGCAAACGCCGGCGCTTTACGGCTAAAACCTTTCACTCCCTCCGGCACGGCTTTGTTTCCAGTATGGCAAATGCCGGCGTCAGCAAGGAACTCCGCATGAAGCTGGCTGGCCACACCACGGAAGCCGTGGCTTCAAAATACACCCACCACGAAACGCGAATCCTTCGGGAAGCCGTGGAAGCTATCAGATGAAAAAGGCCACCAAGGGAAAGGCACCGGCGCCGAAGGTCAAAGCAAAGCCGAAGCCAACCAAGAGCAAACTTCAGGCCTCACCCGCGCCCATGTCTCCCGAGGCAGCAGGGTGGATAAAGCTCAACGAGTGGCCGGGGCTTTTCGTTCTTTATCGGAGAAGTGGCGAGCATTTAGCTGAACTTCAACCTGAGTTGGCCGCCACCGAAAAACGCTTGGTTAGTGGACATGGCGATGACTTGGCCTCAGCCAAATTGGACGGTGCTTTGGGGCTTCTGGCTTTTCTTGAATTTGCGCGTAGAGACCCGGCGACGAATCACAAATCATGGGGCTTTTTGGAATTACGCCGTGAGGCAATTGGACTGCTTACAGAGACCTTGGGGGAACTCGCCATCAAGCTATTTTTCTCCTCAAAGGGAGCCGCCGAAAATTCGTATATGGATATGGTGGCTTTGGTCAAAAGAACCGGCGAAGGGATCGTAAAGCGCCGATTTAATCCTATGTGCTACAAGGGGAAATTATCGCTTCCTCTGTTCGCAATATGGCATGCAAAAATGTTGTACGAGCATCACGGGCGATTGCCGACAAAGGCCGAGGTCAGAGAAAGACTCATTATGATCGAACTCGACTTTTCAAAGAAATCCAACGCTCAAAAAGGCAACTGGAATCAAGTTTTCAGCCGAGCCGGATTGGAAGATTTGCCGGACACTCCCCTGTAATTTGTAACCTTTCGGGAGGGGTTGCGATTCAGCCGCCAGATTCGCGGCGTGAACTTAATCACACATGAATCCACAACAGGGACACCGGCCAACACCGGCAGTCCGAAACTAAAAGAACTACCCATCACCTACCGGCTCCCGCGAGTCGGCGAGCGAGACCCGTGGTTTAACCTCAGCCGTGCGTGGTATTACGCCGCAGAAGCAGACGGTCGGCTGGCACTCATCCGCCTTCGGGAAAGAGGCAAGAAGCGTGGCGCCACGCTCATTCCCTCATCAGCGGTGCTGGCGCTTCTGGAGGGCCAGCCATGACCATTCTGGAAGCCAAGCAGAGGCTGGACATTCCAGCCGTGGCCGCAAAGGTCTTCCCGCAATGGAGACCGGCGCTCTCATGCGTCAGTCCTTTTCGAGAAGACAGGAATCCGTCCTTCTCCGTTTTTGACCACGGCCAGAAGTGGAAAGACCATGCCACCGGCGACCACGGAGACGCCGTGGATTTTCTGGCTAAGGCTCTGGACATTCTGCCACAGGAAGCCGTCAGGCGCTTCGTGGAAATGGCTGGTGGTGGATACCGTGTGCCAGCACCTCGGCCAAAGCTGGCACCGACTCCGGCGCCGGAAGACACAGACGAGAAACGCCGGCGGCGCGCCGCATGGCCGATCATGGAGTGTCCGACACTTGAAGAGAAAGAGGCCATTGCCACGCTCCGGAACCTTCCCGTGGAAGGCCCACAATGGGCCGCAATAGACGCGGCCCTGCGAGTGGCCACCGTGGATGGTGAGCGGTGCTGGATCATTCGCTCCACTTGCGGAAAGAACGCACAGGCGCGGCGGCTCGACGGCCAGAAACTCGGTGACCTGAAAGCAAAGACACTTCCTGGCGCCGTGGCCACTCTACCGGTCGGAAACTACCATGACACACGCTGGCCAGCCGTGGCACTTGTGGAAGGAGGGCCAGATGTGCTGGCCGCATACGCCGCCATTTACCGGTTGGGCCTTCTGGACACCGTGGCCGTGTGCGGAATGCTCGGTGCTTCCATGCGACCACCCTTCGGCGCGGTGGCGACCATGAGAGGTCGGCGGGTGCGGATATTCGCGCACAACGATCCAGCAGGGCAGAAGGCGGCTGACTCTTGGGCGCGGCTCATTCACAACGCCGGTGGCACCGTGGACATCTGGACACCGGAGAAGGAAGGCACCGACTTGAATGACATCTTCCACCTTCCGGAAACTGAAGTCTCGGCGCCTCTGGCTGAAGCATTCGACTTTGTGAAAGGAGCGAACTGATATGCCAGTCCGACAACCCGACCTCACACCCTCGCCAGAGGAATTGAAGAAAACCGCCATGCTGGACGCCATTCGCATGGCCGCAATCGACACTTCGGAGCAAAAACGAAATTACGAATTTAACGAATTTAAGGAGACTAATTTAGTAATTTCGTTAAATTCGTTTCCTGTCGAACCGCCGCGCCTGCCAGAGAAAGCGCTCTTTGGAATTACAGGCGAGATTATCAAAAAGATCGAACCGCACACCGAAACGCATCCTGCTTCTTTGCTGGTGCAGATGTTGGTTGGATTCGGGAACCTTGTAGGTCGCGGGCCGTATTTTGTTACCGAGCGGGATAGGCAACACACCAATCTCTTTGCGGTCATCGTCGGAGACTCCTCGCGAGGACGGAAGGGAACCTCCTGGGGGCATGTGCGGCATATTTTAAATCAGGTCGAGCAGTCGTGGGGCGATGACCGCATCATGTCTGGATTAGCAAGTGGTGAGGGAATAATCGCAGAGTTGAGCGATGATGCCGGAGGAGAGTCGAACGACAAGCGACTCCTACTTGTCGAGGGCGAGTTTGCCCAAGTCCTCAAAGTCTGCGAACGACCGGGAAACACGATATCTGCGATTCTCCGCAATGCTTGGGATTCTGGCAACCTTCGGAATATGAGTAAGGGAGCGCCTCTGCGGGCAAGTGGTTGCCACATTTCCATGATCGGTCACATAACCCGCACGGAACTTTCGCGACTTCTCACGGACAACGATGCAGCCAACGGATTCGGGAATCGTATCCTATGGACGCACTCATCACGGTCGAAATTCCTGCCCGATGGAGGTGAAATTGAGAGTGAGGACTTCTCGCGGGAGATCAACTTTCTGGGTCATGCTGTGAGGCTCGCCCGGACAAGAAGCGAGATGAAGCGGAGTGCTGAAGCCAAAGACTACTGGCATCAAATCTACGAGGGATTGTGCGAGGAATTGCCGGGAAAAGTAGGAAGCGTTACATCCCGAGCGGAGGCACAGGTCGTTCGTTTGGCGCTTCTCTTCAGTCTTTTGGACGGCGGCGAGGAGATAGGGCTGAACCATCTGAAAGCGGCTGAGGCTGTATGGCAATATTGCCGCGATTCAGCGAAGTGGGCTTTTATGGAGGAAAGATTCTCCAAGAATGCCCAGAAACTTTTTGCAGGGTTGAAGATTGCAACGACCACGGGATTAACCCGAACGCAAATAATCACCGGAGTTTTCGCAAACAACATCATCTCCACCGATCTGGATATAGCCTTAAAAGAGATC
>JBIJCR010000139.1:0-4648 GCA_044344595.1 Terrimicrobiaceae bacterium | reverse complement strand
GATCGCGGAGTTTGTGGAGGCAGAGACCAAGCAAGGGACAGCAGGCGCGCCAACCACAATTTACAAACTTAAGATGCCATGAAACTCCCATTCCAAAAACTCCCCGATACCATGAAACCCGAAGCCGCCGCCGCCTTGCTCGCAGGCAAGACTTGGTTCCATTGGGGGCAGGAAACCGAGCATCCGGGTGACGATGAACTCAAACGCTGGATTCCAGCCTCTGCTGGCAATGTTGCCACAGATCATGTGTTGAGAATTGTTGACGCGCCCGAATCTCGCATGACCCGGAAGCAAAAGCGCATGGTCGTGGACGCCGCTCTAGAAGCCAATCCGCAGGCGACGAACCGAGAGATCGCCCGCCTCACCGCGACCTCACACACATTCGTTGCCATCCGCCGGTTCGCAACTACGCCCCAACTCCAATCTAGTTTTGACTGATACCCGAATCATGAGACTCCAAAACATCCGCCACGAAAAATTCGCGCAACTCATCGCCGCAGGGGCAATCGCATCCAAGGCATACGAAGAGGCCGGATTCAGCCCGAATGGCGCTGCACAAGGCGCTGAAAGGCTCGCTAGCAAGCCAGCAGTCACGGAGCGCATCGAGGAGCTTCGCATCGATACGGAGCGGTTGCTGACAATGAAACGGATCGACTACCTCCGCGAACTTCAGCACAGGTTCCTAACCCAACCACCCTCCGAGCCTGCGACCGTCCGTTATGGTGAGATGCTCGCCCGTGCAATGGGCTGGAACGAGCCGGAACCAGTTTCTGCCAGCACGCACAAGATTCGTGTGGTGATTGGCGGGGATTTGTGAGCGGGCTTACTGGAATTTTATAGCAACACCTGTTGCCCACTTCTGAATACTCCACCCATCGTTGAGCAAGCCCTCTTCAGTAAGAATGGCGGCATCCGCACCAAGAGCTGCCGACTTCGTTCTAACAGCGTTGTGCATTTTTGCCGTCTCCGAAGGCGCGAACCCAGTAACGGTTATTGTCCCAAGTTCTATGTATTTTTTATCTGGAACGGTTTTAAGAATCTGAACGAGGTTGGGGTTGGTGGGTTGATGAAACCCGGATGCTGTTTTGGTAACATCCACAACTGCGCATCCGCTTACGAGTGCACCTGTAAGTATTGCGGCGATTATTTTGGTGGTTTTTTTCATAAAATAATTATTTGTAACGGATAGCTGTTCCGGTGATTCTGGTGTAGGTATGAGCTTGGTTATCTTCAGACGCCCACTGCGTGCCAAGTTCATAATAGCCGCCAAGGGTCGCAATGATTACAGCATCAGCGCCGATTTTAGCGGCCTTTTTTGCAACAGATTTAGGGCTTTCTCCGCGAGACTGAAAATCTGCAATGACCTCGTAGGGTCTGGCAGGCGGTTGCCTTAAAATTTGGACATCCTGTGGATTCTTCGGGGGGTATTTGGTGCTGGCGTAGTAGCGATTGGCAACATCCGTGGCGCAGCCGACACTTATTAGGCATACAGAAACCGCTAGCAGGAGCTTATAAAACACTGGCTGATCATTATGCTTTTTAGACAACCAACAAGCTATTTCTGGTGCTTGTTGAGTTGCTTTAGATCGGCAACGACCTGCTCGACTCCTCGGGGTAATACCTTTCGAGCATTTCCAGCATCCCCTGTAGGACTGGAACTGACAGGTAGTCGTCCCCTTTGGTTTCCCTGTCCCGTGCCACCCATGCTGACAGGCGATCCTTCTGCGACTCGCCGAGGGCGTTGAGCCTTTCGCTCGGCCATGCCGCTTTCATCTTTTGCCGCATCGGCGAAAGTGTCTTTTGTGTCGTTGTCTCGTCCAAGGCTTGCATGAAGTTTGGGATTCCACTTCATGTATACAACTGGAGGTTTCACTTGTCCATTCCACGCATGGATGATGACACGCTTTTTGGCAAGGGTGCAGCAAGTCGCGGGGTATTCCCCGGCGTTACAGATCAATCTGGCGACCAGCGGCGGGCAACAGGTCAATGCCATCACGACAGATTAGGTGGGGCGTTTTGACTGATACCTGCTGCAATTTCACAACAACATTCGGAGCTTGGTTCGTCCGAGAAGCCGGATGGTAAAGGATCATTTTGTGGTAATCTCAAACGCCCTTTTCCCTTTTTCTATCATCTGCTTCGTGTATGTGCCTCGGATGAAGTCAAAGAGTTGTCCGTCATCAAGGTTTTTCTGTCCGAACGCCTCCATAGCAAAGGCATCACGCTCGGGTTTGTAATTGGCGGATGGGATTTCTCGACCGAGGCGGTGTTCAAGGTAAGCGGAAATCGCTCCTCTTTTTGCCATTGCTCCGGGGTCGAGGGCTTGTGATACCGCTTCGTTTTCTGCGGTCAGTTCTTGGAAATAGGAATCGTCGGTAAAAAGTTTTGCATAGTGAGCGTCTGCTTCTTCGTATTCCTTGGCTTTTCTGTCTTCTCCCCACGCAATCAACGCATCCGCCATTTGCTGCTTCTCCTCGCCAGTAGCGTTGTCGATTTCGTTGTAAATTCGAGTTGCCGTAGCATCATCAATGATTTCGGTGGGAGCTTTTGTTATGCTGTTCCCAAAAAAATGCTCTTTAATTAATTCAAAAGTCTCTTTTTCTGATAGGTTTTTCTTTCCAAATAATTGCGTTGTAAATTCATCTCGTTTGGATGGGTAAAACCCAAGGTCCTCCAGCGTTGTGCCAAAGTAGTAAGGGATAAATTGCCAGTTTGCATTAAGGTAACGAGAGTCCCCCTTGGAGTCTGAAAACCCCTCATCGGCGATGTAATTTTCGAAGTCGGTGTAAACCCGTGTGAGGTGATCCCAATACTTTTTGCGTTCAGCATCCTTGGCATCCGCCCATGCCTCCAGTGCCTTGGATTTTGTGGCGAGGTCTTCGCCTGTCGCTGTATCGAGTTCGTGATAATAGCGAACCGCTGTTTCGTCAGAGATTATCCTGCCTTCTAATGCTTCCTTAATAATAGCAAAAGTCGATACTATACAAACTGAAACGCCGATAAAAATAATTACCCACACTATTGCTTTGACCCCATTTTTGCTCCACCAATCCAAGAATGATTGGAATGAATGTCTTGGCAGTGTTCCGCCTGTAAACAACATCAGTGCAACGATCCTTATCCAAATCCATTTATCATATTCTAGATCAATTGGCATGATGGGATTGAAAAAGACCGCCACCATCCCAAATGCTACTGAAACAAGAGTTTTAGATATTTCAGATACCCCAGATTTCTGGATATTCCAAATAATAGCCGCGCAAGCTGCTGCAACAATAAATCGCAGCACCTTGTAGTAGTCGTCCGGCATATCCCATAGCGAGACTAAACAGCCAATCGCTGCCATGATCGCAAGGACTTGCTTTAATGATCGAAGGCTATTCTGGTTCTCGGCGGTATTTGTTCGGTCGGGCGAATCGATGGGGGTTGCTTTGGGCGGGGTTGGTTCGGGTGGCGGCGCAACTGGATTCGGATCGTTCTTTTTATCTATAATTTCATGACCATCATCATTATGCTCGTATTCATCAGATTCGCTTTCAATAGTTTCAGATTGATCGTTCGCGAGTCGCTGCTCTGCTTCGATTTTTTCCTCTTCAGATTGCTCAAGCCGCATGGTTTTAAATGCAGCCACCAAGCACATTATGAACAGAAGGCTTGGGCGGTATTGCCCTTGATTTATAGCAACTTGAAGCGCAAACCAGCCAAACCATAATAAAATGGTGATGGCCCAAGTTATTCCAGCGTGGATTCGATTTCTGAAAACTACAAATCGGAGAAATGAGCTGATCCCAAAGAAGTATGCGACCACAAGGGTGCTTCCGATTGCAAACGATCCGTCCCGCCATAGTCCGCCAGTGCTGGCAACCATCACAACATCGATGATGAACGCGAAGACGACGAATAAGAAAACTGTCGGATGAGCAGCAAATAGTCGTTTCATAATTTTGTTCCCAAACGGGAACAACTCTGATCCCTCGCGGTCTATAGCGTCAAGTGCTGGTTCCAGCACAATGGGCGCACAACAGAAAAACATCGTCGGGCCGCAAGTCCGGCGACTGCGGGTAGTCGCAAGCCTCTCCCAAGCGGCTTTGGCAGTGGCTTGTCAGCGCATCGGCTGGGATATTGACCGGAACACCATCGCGAAGATCGAGGGGCAGATGCGGTGGGTGGGGGATTTTGAACTGCTACACCTCGCCAAGGCTCTAAACTGCGGCATCACCGATTTGATTTGTGAAATGCAAAAGAAAAATCGGTCGCTTCAGAGGAGCAAAAAAGCCGCGAGTCCGGTCTGAAATCCTCGCACGCCTAATGCTGAAAATTTTAGCGAGGCCGATGAGGTGCGGCATCACGCCGCCGAGGCCGTCTGGCTCCGCTCCGCTCCACAGCGACCGCCTCCGCTGAATCATCCGTCCGGCTTCGCCGCCAATGTCACGAAGCCCCATGCCGAGCATCAGTCCCGCTCCGGTAGGCCGCTCCGCGATGACTCCGAACCCGTGGCGCTCACCATCCGCTCTTCGATGTCCTATTCTGCATTGGCAACTCGTCCGGCGCTCCGCTCTCCGATAACGGCAAGTAGTGGATAGCGGCATTGCCACGAAGGGAGATCACCCTAGCCATCCACTACAAGCCATTATCCGAGCCGACCTGC
>JBIJCR010000109.1:0-8007 GCA_044344595.1 Terrimicrobiaceae bacterium | reverse complement strand
TGATCTCATCTGCACTTCTCTTTTTTGTCTCCGTTGTTTTAGTCATTTCCCTGTCCTTTCAGTTTTTGACCCAAACACAAAATTTCTGACAGGCTCGATGCCGTGGGCGTAGAAGGCCGCAATCTGGAAAATGCTTGGCTTGCCGTATGTGAAGAGGTGCTTGGGTCTGTTGAGAGCGGAATCCAACAATCCCTCTTCTCTTATGCCTGACAAGCCGCCAAATCGTTTGAGCAGGCTTTCATGATAGGACAGGCATTCCCCGCGCGTGATCCAGTTCGGCTCGTTCATTTTGCGAGTTCCCGAAGAGAATTTCGATATCGCTGCATCAAGCTTTCCACAACTTCCATCTTGTTTTCAAAGCCCTGGTGCTCGGGTGTAACGCGGAGGGAGCTTTCGGGGGGTTCCGTGAAATAGAGGACTGTGCTTTCCTCGGCGTTGAGCTGTTGGAGAACTTCTTTACGAAGAACTACGCCGAGGAAGTTGCCGATTTTGAGAACGTTAGATTAGGCAGTCATGGAATAACATCAGTTACCACATGGTGTGTCAATCTAGCCCCTCTGGGATCGCTGCGCGGAAATCCTTTTGCGAAGGATTGCCAATGTGGCGCGGGGATTTTATAAGACCGGTCCCCGTCCTTCGCCTCATGAAATCGTCCTCCTCGCAGTCTTCCTCTCCTTCCATTCGAGCCGTGTCGGTGGTCGGCAAGAAACTTCTTGCAGCAAATCGCAGTGAAATCGCGATTCGGGTTTTCCGCGCCGCGACCGAGCTGGGCATGCGGACTGTGGCCATCTACGCGCAGGAGGATCGTCATACGATGCACCGCTTCAAAGCCGATGAGGCCTATGTGGTTGGCGAGGGAAAAGGACCGGTGGGAGCGTATCTGGATATCGATGGCATCATCAGCTTGGCGCGTGAGCACGGCGTGGACATGATCCATCCAGGCTATGGATTTTTATCGGAGAACGCAGCTTTTGCCCGAGCCTGCTTGGAAGCGGGGATTACTTTTGTAGGGCCAGACTCGGAGTTACTCGACACGATGGGTAACAAGACCGCTGCGCGGGCACTGGCGCAGAAGCTGAATGTGCCGACGCTGCCGGGCACGGAAGACCCGGTGAGTGAACGAGGCGAAGCACTGCGCATTGCAAAGGGTATAGGTTTTCCGCTCATCATCAAAGCAGCCTTCGGTGGTGGTGGGCGCGGGATGCGGGTGGTGACGCGTGGCGAGGACTTAGCCAACATGCTGGATGAGGCACAGGGCGAAGCCGGACGGGCATTTGGAAATTCCGCCGTCTTTCTGGAAAAATACATTCCCTGGGCGAAGCATATCGAGGTGCAGATCCTAGGTGACCGCCATGGAAATGTGCTGCACCTTCACGAGCGCGACTGCTCTGTGCAGCGGCGGCACCAGAAAGTCATCGAGATCGCGCCCTCCGTGGCTCTCGATGAAAGTGTGCGGCGTGACCTCTGCGATGCGGCCGTGCGCTTGGCTCAAGGCGTCGGTTACAACAATGCCGGCACGATCGAGTTCCTCTACGATGTGGATAAAAAAGATTGGTTCTTCATTGAAATGAACCCACGTATTCAGGTCGAGCACACGGTGACGGAGCAGGTCACTGGCATTGACATTGTGCGCTCCCAAATCCTCGTTGCGGCTGGAGCCTCGCTGCACGGCCCAGAGTTGGCGCTGCCGCGTCAGCCGGACATTCCTTGCAACGGCTTTGCCGTCCAATGCCGAGTGACCACCGAGGATCCGGCGAACAAATTCATGCCGAATTACGGCAAGATCATTACCTACCGCAGCGCGGCAGGTTTCGGGGTTCGGCTCGACTCTGGCATGGGTACGACGGGCAGCGTCATC
Organism: Terrimicrobiaceae bacterium; assembly: GCA_044344595.1. Lineage (GTDB taxonomy): Bacteria > Verrucomicrobiota > Verrucomicrobiia > Chthoniobacterales > Terrimicrobiaceae > UBA967. Next base: position 6,149 of record JBIJCR010000109.1, on the reverse strand, counting down.
ACTCCCTTCTACGATTCGCTTCTCACAAAAATCACGACCTCCGGCCAGACCTTCCCGATGGCTCTCCAGCGCATGCTCCGAGCGCTGCGCGAATTCCGCATTCGCGGAGTAAAGACAAACATCCCGTTTCTGGAAAATGTCATTCAAAACGAGGCGTTCCAATCCGGCTCGGCCACGACCACGCTCATCGACAGCACGCCGTCGCTCTTTGATTTCAAACCCCGCCGCGACCGGGCCTCGCGTCTGCTTTCCTTCCTCGCGGATGTGATCGTGAATGGAAATCCCCAGGCCAAGGGGCACCAGATTTCCGCGCCCTTTGAATTGGCTCGCAGGCCATCCTATGACGGCAAAAAGACGCCACCCAACGGCACTCGCCAGCTTTTGCTCGAGCTCGGACCCGAAAAATTCGCCGAGTGGACGCGCCGCCAGAAGCGATTGCTTTTTACGGATACGACCTTCCGGGATGCGCATCAATCGCTCCTCGCCACGCGCGTTCGCACCTACGACATGGCGGCCGTGGCGGATTCCGTCGCGCGCCGGGCTTCGAAGCTTTTCAGCTTGGAAATGTGGGGCGGTGCGACCTTCGACGCCTCGATGCGCTTCCTGCACGAGGATCCGTGGGACCGTTTACGCGACTTGCGCGAGCGGATTCCCAATATCTGCTTCCAGATGCTCTTGCGCGGATCGAATGCGGTCGGCTATTCGAACTACCCTCCAAATGTCGTCGCCGGCTTCATCCAACACGCTGCCGATTGCGGTATGGACATCTTCCGCATTTTTGATTCGCTGAACGACCTGCCTAACATGAAATCCGCGATGGAAGCGGTGCGCAAAACCAAGGGCATTTGTGAAGGCACGCTCTGCTACACGGGCGATATCCTCGATCCGGCCCGCACGAAGTTTTCGCTCAAATACTACATCGGCCTTGCCAAGGAGCTGGAAAAAATGGGCGCACACATGCTGGCGGTGAAGGACATGGCCGGACTCTGCCGCCCCTTTGCGGCGAGGGCACTCATCAAAGCCCTCCGCGAAGAGGTCGGAATGCCGGTGCATTTCCACACCCACGACACTAGCGGCGTAAATGCGGCGTCCATCCTCATGGCTGCAGAGGCGGGGGTTGATGTGGTGGATGCCGCCATCTCCTCGATGTCCGGCTCGACCTCGCAGCCGAACCTCAACAGCCTCGTCGCCGCCCTGCGCCACACGGCGCGCGATCCGGGTCTGGATTTGGATGCCCTAAACGAATTCGCCGACTACTGGGAGCAAGTTCGGACCTTTTACGCGCCGTTTGACACCTCACCGAGAACAGGAAGCGCAGAGGTTTACCTACACGAAATGCCTGGTGGGCAATTTACCAACCTCAAAGAACAGGCCGCAAGCATGGGCCTCTCCAACCGCTGGCCGGAGATCGCCCGCTGCTATGCGGAGGTCAATAAACTCTTTGGCGATATCGTAAAAGTGACACCTTCCAGCAAGGTTGTTGGCGACATGGCGCTCTTCCTCTTCACGCGAGGGATTCGTCCAGCAGATGTTTTAAATCTCGAACCCGGCACAGCCTTTCCCGAGTCGGTGAAAGACATGCTCGCCGGGGGACTTGGCGAGCCAATGGGCGGATGGCCTAAAAAACTCGTGGAAGTCGTTCTTGGAAAATCTAAACCCGCCAAGGCCCGCGCACCGAAAGTCGATCTGGTAAAAGTTCGCGCCGAACTTACCGCCAAGCTCAAACGCGAAGCGAGCGACGACGACCTCTACAGCCATCTCATGTATCCGGATGTCTTCGCGGACTTTTCGAAATTCGAGCGCGAGTATGGTGATGTCAGCAAGCTGCCGACGCCCGCGTTTTTCTATGGATTGAAGCCTGGCGAGGAAATTGCGGTTGATATCGAGCAAGGCAAGACCTTGTTCGTCAAGTTGATAAATGTCGGCGCGCCGGCGAAGGATGGGCGGCGTGTTGTTTCCTTCGAGTTCAATGGCATGCCCCGCGAGGCGACCACGCTTGATCGCTCGCTTCAGACGAAATCCATTTCCAGACCAAAGGCCGATACGGCCAAGCCCAACGAAGTGGGCGCACCAATCCCCGGAATGGTCAGCTCGCTCTCCGTCGGTGTCGGAGCAAAAGTCGCAAAAGGCGATAAGATTCTGACTCTTGAGGCAATGAAAATGCAGACGACTCTCTACGCTCCAGCGGATGGCGTGATCGATGAAATCTTGGCCCAAGCCGGCGAGGCGGTGGATACGGGTGATCTGATTGTGCGGCTACGGGCTTGATCTCGAACTCAGCAGATTTAACCACAGAGGACACAGAGAGCACAGAGAATGAATTGTTTATACTTCCATGCTTTGTCCAACCTTCAACGCTCCCTCATACTAATTTCTGCTTCAAATTAGAGTTTGCATCGCAAAAGAATGGGAGCTGGCCGTTCCAATCGTGTGGAGACTTGTATGCTTACTCGTCCCCCACCCATTCAAACTAAGGAGCATACCGACGCACATAGGCGGGACGCCTGTGCTCCTCTCTAAAAATCCAAAAGCAATTGCTTTTGATATGGGGGTGGGTCAAGCGGGGTGTTCACCCCAAGCGGCGGCCACCCATTTTTCCAAAAAAAAGAAGCCGACTCTTGAGAGTCGGCTTCTTGGTTTAAGTTAAGCTAAATGTTGGATTAAAACGCAAAGCGAAGACCAGCGCGGCCGAGAACGGCGCTCTTAGGCTCTTCGGAGGAGTAAACCCAACGAGCATCGGAGAAGAGACCGATGTTGTCGGTAACGCGGTATTCAAGACCACCACCAACATTACCGAACCCGTGGCCGCGGCCAGTGCCGTAAGCCGCACCGCCGCCAACGAGGGCGTAGGGAGCGAGGTTCAGCGAGCAGATTGGATAACGGAGGAAGAGATTACCAGAGGTAGCCCATTCCGTGTTGGATCCTCCACCGACTTTTTCACGGCCGAGAACATCTTGTTCGACACCGAGACCGATGAATTTGGTGAAGAAGTAGTTGACTCCGAGTCCACCACCCCAGCCTGGACGGCCTTGGTTGTAGAAGGCGCCGGCGGCAAATGCGTCGACTTGGAGTTCCTGGTCGCGGAATTTGCATTCCGGAGCTGGAGCTACTGTTTGTTTAAAGGTCTTGGCTGAGGTGCCTGCGAAGGCGCCTGTAACCGAGACAGCAACTGTAAGAAGTGAGAGTGTTAGTTTTTTCATAGTGTGTTGTTTTGATCAGCACAGCCGGTTTTTACGAGCTGTACTGCTGGGTATCTGTAAAAAAAACGACAGAAAGGTCAATATTTATTTTTTTGGCTGCTCAATCCGCTGCAGGCTTTCGGATTTTTTCTTTGTCGCGCTCGCGCTTTTCCTCAAGGCGGGCGATTTCGAAAACGAGCTGCCTCTCGAGGGCCTCCCGTTCGTGGTAAGGAGCTTTGACAATTTGATCTCCAAGAAAGATTTTTTTCTCAGCAATCTTAGCGTTAATCGAGCTGTCGAGCTCGGCGATTTGCTGCTTTTGCTCGATGGTGAGTTGCACGGCGGGAGAGGACTTTTCAAGGCGGCTCATGGCGAGTTCATATGCGGATTTCATGGGCGCGTTATAACAATTCCCCCATCCCACACACAGAAAAATTGCGGCATGGGTCGAAGGAGTGTTTAATGGGATACCATGACGCACTTCAGGCTCTTAAGCACGGATTTTGATGGAACGCTGATCAGCCACTTCTCCGACGGTTTGTGCGCGCCGGACTTTGCCGCCGTGCTCGTGGAGCATAAAAAATCCGGTGGATTTTGGGCAGTGAATACTGGTCGCAGTCTCTGGCACGCCATCGATGGGGTCGAAAAATTCCTGCCGCCTGTGCAGCCGGATTTCTTGTTAACAAACGAGAGAGAAATTTTTCACCGAACTCCGGATGGCCGCTGGGTTCCTGAGCATGGATGGAACGAGACTTGTTATAAGCGGCATAATGACCTCTTTGCACGGTCCATGCATATTTTTGACCGCATCCGCCTGCTCGCTGAAGGGCATCCAGGTATCAAACTTTCAGAGGAGAATGGTCAACTTGCTGGGGTGATCACCTCAGATGAGCAAGTGATGCATGATTTTGTTGCATTTCTGGAAAAAGAGCGCATTAAGCTGCCAGAGTTTTCCTATCAGAGAAATACGATCTACCTGCGGTTTGCCCATAGCGACTACCACAAGGGCTCGGCGCTCGGGGAGCTTTGCCGGATTCTGCAGATTTCCGCTAGCGATGTCTTCGCGGCAGGGGATCATTTCAATGACATCCCTATGCTCGATGGCCGCTATGCCGTGCATCCCTGTTGTCCCTCGAATGCGATTCCCGAGGTTCGAGTGATTGTTGAAAAAGCTGGTGGCCATCTTGCCTCGAAACCAGCTGCTGAGGGTGTAGCCGAGTCCTATCATTTTTTCCAAGCGAAGCGCCAGCCATGAACGCCGCACTTCTTCGGAAACTCCGCAAAAAACTCAGCGCCAACCGTGTGCTGGATGATGCTCCACCTGTCTATGCCTCCGACAAATGGTTTGCCAAGGGAACGCCAGGCGCTGTGGTTTTTCCTGCCAATACCGAGGAGACGGCATTCGTTCTTCGTGAGGCTTATCGTGCACGCACACCGGTCACGCCACGCGGTGCCGGATATGGGTATGTCGGCGGCTGCACCCCCGTTCAAGGTGGCATCGTGCTTTGCATGGACCGCATGAACCGGATTGTTGAGATCAACACGCGCGATTTCGTCGCCGTGGTCGAGCCGGGGGTCATCACGGGAAAACTCCAGGAAGCCGCCCGCAAAAAAAATCTCTTCTATCCACCGGACCCTGCCAGCCTCAAGGATTGCAGCATCGGCGGAAACATCGCCACCAACGCTGGCGGTCCGCGCTGCCTAAAATACGGCGTGACCCGCAGCTACATTCTTGGTCTCACGGTCGTGCTACCGGACGGTAGAATAATGGCCTGCGGTGGACGCACCCACAAGAACAAAACCGGCTTCGATTTGGTCGGACTTTTCACGGGATCCGAGGGCCTTCTGGGGGTCGTGACCCAAGCTACGCTACGCTTGCTGCCGCTCCCTCCGGCTCGTGCCGTGCTTTCGGCGGGGTTTACATCCATCGAGGCGGCAGCCCGCGCGATCCAGGATGTCTTTGCGGCGGGTTTTCTCCCGGCGGCTTTGGAGGTCGCCGATGAATTCACCTTGAATGCCGCGCGAGCCTACAGCCCCTCGGCAAAATTCCCGCCCGGCAAGGCGCAGGTGATTATCGAAGTGGACGGCCAGCCAGCCAGTGTGCGCTCCGAGGCAGAGGATATCGAAAAGCTTTTGAAAAAATCCGGCGCAGCTGGCATTCAAAAAGCCACCACGCCCAACGCCTGTGATGCCCTCTGGGAGCTGCGGCGCCTATACTCCCAATCCCTCAAAGCCACCGGACTCAAGAAACTCAACGAGGATATCGTCGTGCCTCGTGGGCGTTTGGTGGACCTCATGAAATTCGCGGCTCGACTCCAGAAGCAATACGGCTTCCCCCTCGCATGCTTCGGTCATGCTGGAGATGGGAATATCCATGTGAACATCATGGTTGAGAACCCGGATGATCCGGCAGTTCAAAAAAAATCGGCGGCTGCGCTGGATGCACTTTTCACTCAAGTCCTAGCCTGGCAGGGAGCGATCACCGGTGAGCATGGCATTGGCCTCGCTAAAAAACCCTGGTGGACGCAAGCCCTATCCGAAGAAACCCGAGCTCTCCACCAAACCCTGAAAAAAACCCTCGATCCGTCCGGTCTTCTGAATCCGGGGAAATTTCTGTAGAAAAACAGGTTTTTCCTCATTTTCAGTGGGAGACACGTAGGAATATACGATAAAACCAAAAAATTATTTCACGAATTCCTGGGATTGGGAATGAACTGGAAGGTTGGGGAGTGTGAATTGGGCAATGTTAAGCTCGGATCCAGCGATTGAGTAGAGTAGGGAGACCCAGGCGGGATGAGAGGCGCGAGGGCCATTGACCTCCCGATGGGCTCTCCCTATCGAACGGGACGTGCGGATTGCCCGCATCCGGCTCTCGGAGTGCCGTTCTTCGAGCCTGTCAGAAATTTTGTGTTTGGGTCAAAAACTGAAAGGACAGGGAAATGACTAAAACAACGGAGACAAAAAAGAGAA
>JBIJCR010000108.1:0-8055 GCA_044344595.1 Terrimicrobiaceae bacterium | reverse complement strand
TGCGTCCGTCCTCCTGCTTCATGTGGAACCCGGCTTGATCCATCACAATCACATGCAAAGAGTCGGGATCGCTTTCGGCGATCTGCTTTAAAAACACCGCATGTACATCTTGATTGATGCTCGGGGTAAACAGCAATTCCACCTTATGCGCTCCATCAACCTCGAGGGCCTCGTGCAGGTAACCCCACTGGTAGGTTGTTTTGTAGGTAGCATGAACCCTCACACCCTTTCTCGCCCACACTCTGCGGATCACTGGCAAGAGTCCGTAGCGATGCTCATCCAAAACCCAGATTCTCATGGGTTTTCCGGGGAGATTCCGGCTACCTTGGCCAAGCGGTTGCTCAAATCCGCTCGGAACTCCTCGGCCGCCTTCGCATCTTTTTTCACATGGCTTTTGCGGGGAACCTTCAGCTTGCCTCCCAAGCGACGGATAGTTTTGCGCACTCCGCTTTCAGTGAGGGTCTTTCTGGTCCGCTTTTTAATCCACGACTGCGCATCCCGCGCCTGCCGGAATTTCCCCTGGCCAAGTTGTTCAAGAAACTCCTCAGCCACCGCGCCCCGCACAGTTGGCTTCCGCGCTCCCGCCCAGTCGCGTTTGAGCAACCCCTTCACGCCATCGGCCAGCACTTTGTCCCGGTAGGTGAAAACGGTTTGGCGGCAGACGGCGGCGATTTTCATGATCTCCGCCACCGTGTGTTCATGTTGGGCGATCAAGCGCACCACCAGCAGGCGCTTGCGCGCCCGATCCTCTTGCGGAAGCCTCCAAGCCTCTTCGATTTGCTCTACGATTTCTTGTCCAAATTTCGGAAGTGTTCTCATACGGCACAAAAATCGTAGAAAACGAAGCCAATTTAAAGTCTATTTTTTAAGGGACTTTGGTATTACACCCCCCCCCCCCTTGATATTTCCAAAGATACTGCCCGTTCTAGTTGTAAAGCCGATTCCCTTGGTATTCGGAATGTATGAGTTTTCCACAGAAAGTGACGACGACAAGCAAGCCAGCATTGCAGCGATACGGATGAGCAGGGATCTCGTTGACTTCATTTTTGAGGTCATTGGGACCTAAAACTCGTCAAAGGAGATGCTGTTTTTTGACGCCGATGTCTTCCAGCATCGTGCGGGCGGCTTGATCAAAACGCGCCGAAGTCTAGGAAAAGAGACTCTGCAGACCGATTAGGGCCTTTACTTGGCCTTGCCTTGATTGGCCACGGCGTTCATCGCGGCCGCGATGGCGTCTTGGTCACCCAGGTAGTAGCTCTTGATCGGCTTGAGATCGTCGTCGAGTTCGTAAACCAGCGGAATGCCAGTTGGTATGTTCAGCTTGAGGACCTGCTCCTCGGTGAGGTTGTCGAGATACTTCACAAGCGCGCGGAGGCTGTTGCCGTGGGCGGCGATGATCACTCGCTTCCCAGACTTCACGGTCGGGGCGATTTTTTCATGCCAGAGCGGGAGGAACCGCTCGACGGTGTCTTTCAGGCACTCGGTGAGGGGGAGTTGCGACTCGGGGATTCCCGCATAGCGTGGGTCGTGACCGGGCCAGCGCTCGTCGGATTTCTCGAGTGGTGGTGGCGGGATGTCATAGCTGCGGCGCCAGACGAGAACTTGCTCGTCGCCGAACTTTGCGGCGGTCTCGGCTTTGTTGAGGCCCTGGAGCGCGCCGTAGTGGCGTTCGTTGAGACGCCAGTCCTTTTCCATGGGAATCCAAAGTTGATCGAGCTCGGTCAGGACGCCCCAGAGGGTGTTGAGGGCACGTTTCAAGACCGACACATAGGCGATATCGAAGGTGAAGCCCTCTTTTTTGAGAAGCTCGCCGGCGGCCTTTGCCTCGGTGCGCCCCTTGTCGCTGAGCTCGACATCGTGCCATCCTGTGAAGCGGTTTTCTTTGTTCCAGGTGCTTTCGCCGTGACGGATGAGGACAAGTTTATGCATTGAGTAAAAATGGATCGAGCAGTTGTTATAGAAAGCCCTCTGCTGCTTGGCAATTTTTACCGACGAAAAGAGACTTTTTATTCAGCCGCAAGTTCGGGGCTTTTACCTCTCCAGCTGGATTGGGTAAACTGAGTCCGCCGCAAGCGCGCGTGCAGTGAGTTCCATTTGAGCATTCCCTGCAGCGAGTGGTAAGTGGAGCGGGTTATCTGGAATGGATGAAGCGATTTTGAAAAAATCCTCCGCATATCTTAATGAGGTATGGGGTGCTTGATTTGGCCATGGGGTGGGGGCGAGGCGTGTGTGGCGGAATTTTTCCAAACAGGGGTTCAGAGGCTTGCAGATTTTCCAACTCTCCGTTGCCGAGTGGGAGAGAACTTCCAACTGCGCTGTACGGGTCAACCGGCTGAAGACAAATGGGCCCCTGGTATCCGCTGCCAGAGAGGGAAAGATGTTTTGAAAATGAATGGGAAGACCATATCTCGTCGAATTGACGAGAATCGCCTGTCGTTGAATTTCCGCCGCCACATCAAAGAGCCCGGGGGCAATCTGGATATCGTTGTAAAGCTGAGGAAATTTAAAACCCATGGCAGTGAGGTCTGGCATGACTGCCGGAATAGCTCTCGCAATGAGTGGGGTGCCTGTGGCCGCAGTTTCGACAAAAGTCATGCCGAATCCTTCCTGCACCGAGGTGTGCACAACCGCTTCGGCGATTTTAAGGATGTCAGCGACTTGCGGCGCGTCTGGTTTGTCAAGCAGTCCGAAATGCACTTTCCAGTCGTGTTGCGCAGCCGCCTGCTTCAGATCGTGTGCGTAGTTCGCCTCGTCCTGCGAATAGTGAGCGGATGTGGTGGCAAAAATCGCTTCTGGTCTGAGCCAGCGGGTGAGGAGGATGGCCTCGAGGAGGTTCTTTCGCCTGAGAAAACGGGTTGGATAAATCCACAATGGGCCTTCGGTTTTAAGCTCTTTTGCCACCCATGCTTTGGCTGCGTCGATCTGGGCATGGCTTGATTGGGCAGTGCGCACAACGGGATTGGGTAAATGAAAAGCGCTTGCTGGAAAGAATCGTTTGAGGGTGTGAAAATCCTGCAAGTTTATTCCTGCATGCGCGGAGCGTGTACCGGAAGCGAAGAGTGCCTCTGCCGTGCTGGAAAGGTCGGGGCAATCGCATTGCTCCAGTTCGCTCCATCGCGCCCAGCGGCCCGCGCACCAGAAATCATGGTGATGCAAGATCAGCGGGGCACCCGTTTCCCTGGAGAGTTTCGCGACCTCTTTGCAGAGCATGGCATTTCGGGCCAACGCTGGATTTTGAAACCACATCAGCGTGCGAGACGAGCCTGTCTCTCCCACGGCACGCCAGAGGGCATAGCGGATTTTTTCAGAGATGGTCTGTGGAGTCGCTTTCTGATTGGAAAAGTAGTCGCAGGCTGGTTCGTGGATAAAATCGGTGGGTATTCCGAGCGTTCCCAACTCAGGGCGTTCGTTTTCGTTTCCGCCGCTGAGCATGGTGACTCTCTTGAGCGATGAACCCGCCGCCTCGGCAATGGCGGGCAGGGTTAACTCCACCACCCTTCGGACGCCGCCGGGACGCCAGTGGTAATGAATCACCACGAGATGTTCGAATGGAAACGCCGCCTTGCTCATAGCCGCAGACTATCACTTCCCGGAGCTTGCTCAATGTCTCTCGCCCGCTGAGAGTAGCTGTCATTTTTATGGCGGATTTTTACCAGCACGGCACCATTGCGACCCTTCATCGCCTCGGAAACCCCGACTACAAGGGGCTCGAAGAGGAAATGGACTCGCTTGCCCGCACTTCGCCTCTTGCGCTCGTGCTTCCCTGTCATGCGAGGGATTTGAAATCCACCGCCCTCGCCGCAATCGTCGCCGAATTGTGTGATGCCCGCTTCCTCAGCCATGTCACAGTCGGCCTGGATGGAGGTGATGCGTCGCATTTCGACTTGGCGCTTCGCGTTTTTTCGAAACTCCCGCAGCCAGTTTCGGTTCTTTGGAACGACGGCCCGCGCATCAGAGCTCTCCTCGCTGATCTGGAACGCGCGGGTCTCGATCCCGGACCAATGGGTAAAGGTCGCAATATGCGCCTCTGTCTTGCGCAGGTGCTTGCCGGCACAAACGCAGCGGCTGTGGCCATCCATGACTGCGACATACTCAACTACCGGCGCGAACTGCTCGTGCGTCTCTGCTTTCCCGTGATGCATCCCGACATGGCTTTTCATGTCAGCAAGGGCTTTAGTGCCCGTTTTTCGACTCAGCTGAACGGTCGCGTCATGAGGCTTCTTATCACTCCTCTTCTTCGCGCCATGGAGGATCTTGAAGGCTTTTCTCAAACGCTCGCACCACTTCAGTTTTTTCGCTATCCGATCAGTGGTGAGGTTTGCCTGCATCGATGCGTTGCGGAAAATTTGAGATTCCCTTCCGACTGGGGTGTCGAAACTGGAATGATGGCTGATGTCTTCCGTGTTGCCTCCATGCAAAAAATTTGTCAGGTCGACATAGCCGAGAGCTACGATCACAAGCACCAGAGTCTTTCGGAGGGTGATCCAGATGCCGGGCTCAACAAAATGGCATGCGATGTCGCCCTCTGCCTCCTGCGTGCAGGCACTTCGGGAATCGTGTCAAAAAATCCGAACCAATTTACGGGCCTTGTCGAAAACTTTATTCAAGCCGCGAGGGGGTTGCTGCGCTTCTACCGAGCTGATGCCCGCATCAACACCCTCCAGTTTGATGGCGAACTCGAGGCGCGCACGATCCAGCTTTTTGCAGCCAGTCTTGAGCGGGCTATTTCCATCCACCAAGCCTATCCTGACAAGCCTGCCGGAGCGCCCTCTTCGCAGCAAACCGAGGCCAAACTGCCAGGCTTTGGTGTCGCTCTTGCGCAAGCTGCGAAAGATGATGCGAGAGAGTAAAAAATTTCTTCGGATTTTTTGCTCAAAAACTGCTTGCCAAAATGTGTTAAATCCCTAAATTTCCCGCTCCGCTGATCTGGGGGCTCAAGAAAAATCCTCAATCGCTCTTTATCAATCATGGCAGCACAAAACAGTCAAAAAATCCGGATTCGCCTTAAAGCTTTCGACTATCGAATTCTCGACGCCTCGGCTTCTGAAATCGTCGAAACCGCCAAGCGCACTGGTTCCAAAGTCACCGGCCCGATTCCGCTCCCAACGCGCATCGAGCGCTTCACCGTAAATCGCTCCCCTCACGTTGACAAAAAATCAATGGAACAATTTGAGATCCGCACACACAAACGCCTTCTCGACATAGTCGAGCCTACATCAAAAACTGTTGATGAGCTCCGCAAGCTTAACCTCCCGGCCGGAGTCGACATCACAATTAAAATCTAATTCAAAGCCATGAGCATAGGACTTCTCGGAAAAAAACTTGGCATGACCCGCATCTATGATGAAAAGGGACGTGTCACACCAGCCACCGTCATCGAAGCGGGCGGCAACCATATTCTTCAGGTAAAGACGGCTGAAAAGGACGGTTACTCCGCCGTGCAGGTCGGCTACGGGGAACAAAAGCCCCAGCGCGTCGGCAAGGCCATGATCGGTCACTTCGCCAAATCCACATCCACCCCGAAGCGCTTCATTCGCGAGTTCCGTCTTGCGGATGGCGAAACCGCTCCTGATTCAGCGCCGCTTCCCGTTACGAATTTTGAGATCGGACAATTCGTAGACATCATCGGTCAGTCCAAAGGTAAGGGCTTCCAAGGTACAATCAAACGGCACAACTTCGCCGGACAGCCCGCCAGTCACGGCTCTACTATGCATCGTCGTAACGGCGCAATTGGTAACCGCTCAACCCCTGGTCGTGTGTGGAAAAACATGGGCATGCCAGGCCACATGGGCGATGAGCGCGTCACAGTTCAAAACTTGCGCATCCTTCAGGTGCGTGGAGAAGAGGGTGTCCTCGTAGTTGCGGGAGCGATTCCCGGAGCTATTGGATCTTTCGTGGTCGTTCGTCCTTCCAAGAAAAAATCCGTTAAAAAGTAAAAATTTCCCGGAGTTGGTTCGGGGTTTTCATAGCAAAGTGCCCGTGGAGGAAACTTCACGGGCACTCTTGTTTTCAGCTTCAATCAACCGCATGCGCGTATTGGATTGATGGATTCCGAAGTTTCCTGAGATGGTTCACTTTTCTAGCCATGCAGGCTGGCTCATGGTTTCAATGAGTCGCTCAATTTGCCGTTCAGAGGTCTTCGTGCAGCTGTACTTGAGCATGTCCTGAAGAACCCGCTCTGGCGCGTCCGGAATATTTGATAGTATTTTCTTCAACCGCTCAGCAATTATCCATCGCTAAATTAAGCTGCAGGCGGCAGTCGGATTGCGAGGCTTTTATGCACCATGCCAAACGTAGTGCATCAAAATCTCCACCTCAAAAGTCCTCCCGACTCTTGGAAAAACGAACTCTGTTTGCCCAAGCCCGCGTCCTCAAGATAAATACAAAAATACGTATTTTTACACCTATCAATAAGTCTGGTTAGTTGTCGTTCACAACAAAAAAACGAAAAAACTTGGCGCGAATTATGCTTCTTCCAAACCACTATATGTTGTGGTGGCTAAAAAATTTTACACAATATGGAGATTTTTTTTGACTTTTTGGGTCTGCAAAATAAAAAATTGAACTCACTTGGTCGCCCATGCCGTAAATTGCATGAGCAAAGACCCGCCAACACAACCCATCAAATCCACGCTTTAATAAAATGCCCACGACAACAATCACACTTGGAGACCGCCAGTTCATACTGGATCGCGACAAGGCTGAAGCCGCATTTGCCGCCAAGCGCGTCATCAATGGACGCCAAACGATGTTCTTCAACATCCTGCCCTTGAAATACACCTGGGCCTACGACCTCTACAAAAAAATGAAGGCGAACCACTGGGAGCCTGAGGACGTGCCAATGCAGAAGGATTGCGAGCATTGGCGTGACACGAGCGGGGCTATTTCCGATGTAGACCGCTGGATCATCAAGATGGGTATCGGATATTTTTCCGCTGCTGAAGGTATCGTGGGAGACAACATTCTTCACGTCATACGCGAAGCTGTCACCGCGCCCGAGCTCAAGCTCGTGCTGGGTCGCCATGCACAGGAGGAAAACATCCATGCTGACTCGCTCGTTTACATGATCAGCTCGCTTGGCATCAATCCGCACGAGTGTGAAGCCATGTTTGAAGACGTGAAGACGATCAAAAATAAAACCGATTTCGTCGTGAGCAATAGCCGTGCGCTCCGCCGAGACATGGATCTCACAGATATCGAGAACAAACTCGCGCTCGCCAAAAACATCTTCCTTTTCGGCCAGTGCATGGAGGGAACACAGTTCTATGGTTTGTTCGGAATGGTGCTTGCACTCTACCGCCAGAACAAATTCCCAGGCATCGGGCAGATGTTCAGTTACACGCTGCGCGACGAGTCAAACCACATCGAGCTTCTGCGCCAGCTCTTCCAAGACCTTATTGATGAGAATCCCGAGATCTGGACTGAAGGATTTCGTGAGGAGCTTCGTTCCACGATGGCTGAGGCCATTGCGCTCGAGAAGCAATTCATCCGTGATTGCCTGCCAGTGGCTGCCGTTGGCCTCACGGCCGACGAGTTCGGGCGCTATATAGACTACATCGGTGATAGGCGCCTTGTCGGCGTCGGCCTTGAGCCACTGCACAAAAACCTTGAGAACCCGCTCCCATGGCTCTCTGAAATGATGGAGATCAAAAAAGAGACCAACTTCTTTGAAGGACGGGTTACCGAATATCGCCGAGGCATCGATCTTGCCGGGGTGAGCGACGACGAACTGTAAAAAAACTTCCACTATTACTAAAAGACAAATGCCTCGACACCTCTCACTCAACGAAGATATCGCGCTGAAGCGCCTCGTCACCATGCCACGCGACCAGAAGCCTGACTTCTCCTGGCGCGAATCCATTGAAACACCAGTCTACTCGCTCACTGGAATAACGGTGACGCGCACCAATGGCGACGAGCAGTCGTTTAGTCTCTCCGACGTTGCAGATGAAATCGGCGAGGCTCTCACTGACCTGCTTCTTTCACGTGAGGAAAAAAACATCTTCAATGAGCAAAATCGCGGCTTCGTTGCGAATGTGGCCCACTCTGTGGCTT
>JBIJCR010000024.1:0-25757 GCA_044344595.1 Terrimicrobiaceae bacterium | reverse complement strand
AACACAAACGCCGCAAGCGGATGAAAGAAAACCGCCACAAAAAGCGTTTGCGCTACAAGTCGTAGAATGGCTCCGCCGCCTCGCGCGGCGGACCTTCCATTCCCACGGGTTGCCTGCGGGCTTGAAAAGATCCCGCCTTTGATTCGCATGATAGCCTACCGTTTCCAACGGTCATTAGCCTCTGCGTATCCTCGTTACAGAAGGAACGGCCTCTTTGCAGTCCAAACTCTTCTCTGCCTTGGATTGCTATCTGCCTGTCAATCAACGACAGTAGCCAAAAAAGAAAGCGCCATGGCCCAGAAAGCGGCTGTACTTGTGAAGGCGCCCGAACGCTCGACCGTCACTCCAAAACCCAAATCAATCGTTCTTTCGACTCAGCCCGACAAAATTCACTCCGATTCCGCCCGGACTCCAAAGGCCGAGTTAATCACTGAGCAGGTGGGCAGTCGATTGCGATCGTCTTTCGATGTCAAAATTGAGGGCACAGACACCCTTTGGGTTCGCAAAGCCTCTACCAGCACCGCAATGCCTTCCCTTTTCGAGGAAGCCATCATTCTTGGCAAGCTGCGTGCCTTTTTGAAATCAGCCACAGCGACCGCCCCGAATACTTCCGTCTCATTTCACAATGGGCAAGCAACCGTTACCTTGCCATCAACGATCAACTCCGGCACGGCATCGGTATTGATTGCAAAAATGCTTTCCCTTGAGGGAATGAATGTGGTGCGCGCGATCTTCAGCAAAGAGCCCATTTCGTAAATCGCGCGAACTCCCAGACTGTTTGATTTGCGTTTGGATTCATCCGCAAACTCCTACATCCTATAGTCCGCGACATGTCCAACGAGAAACATTCCGTGATCCGCATCAAAGGCGCCCGCCAGCACAACCTGCGGAACCTTGATGTTGAAATTCCGCGCCACCAACTTGTGGTGGTCACTGGCATGAGCGGCTCAGGCAAATCCTCGCTCGCCTTCGACACCCTCTTTGCGGAAGGGCAACGCAAGTATGTCGAAAGCCTCTCGGCTTACGCGCGTCAGTTTTTAGATCAAATGCAGAAGCCAGATGTGGACTACATCGAGGGGCTATCTCCGGCCATCGCTATCGAGCAGCGCATCTCGGCAGCCAATCCCCGATCGACCATCGCCACAACCACCGAGATCTACGACTACCTCCGCCTGCTCTACTCGGCGGTCGGCATTCCCCATGATCCGCAGACCGGCCAGCGAGTGGCCCGCCAGACGCCACAGGGAATAGCGGATGCCATCCTGCGCTGGCCCGAGGGCTCGAAGTTCCTCGTCCTCGCGCCAATGGTCACTGGCCAGACAGGTGAGTTTCGCGATGTTATTGAAAAAGCCCGCCGCGAGGGGTTTGTCCGCCTGCGGATGGACGGGGACATCATCGAGCTGGCGGATACCAAAAACATTCGCCTGGATAAAACAAAACCCCATTTTATCGAAGCGGTCGTCGATCGTCTAACCGTGCGCCCAGACCTCGGCCAGCGCCTTGCAGACTCGGTGGAGACCTCCTTACGCCTGGGCGCTGGCCACCTTTCCACAAGCCGCCTCGAACCTGGCGGCACGCAGTGGATCGAAGAAAAGTTCTCCACCGACTTTTGCAATCCCTCGACTGGCTTCACCATGCCACGCCTCACGCCAAAGCATTTTTCTTTCAACAGCCACCTTGGAGCCTGCCCCGCATGCCAGGGGATAGGCACGGAGAGTTTCTTCGATCCCGACCTCGTAGTGGATGCCGAGAAGACAATCGCGCAGGGAGCGATTCGACCCTGGAAACAAGCCAACAAGCGCATGAAGGCCTACTATGCCTCGCTTCTGAACGGACTCCTCGCCGATACACCCGCCCCCGTTGAGAAGGCATGGCGCGACTTGCCTGATAATTTCCGCCAGCTTGTCCTCAACGGCTCGGCAAAAAGAACCATCTCAATCGCCATTGGCGCAAACCGCACTTCAAACAAGCCTTTTGAGGGCGTTCTCGCACAACTCGAACACCTCTATGAAACCACCAAAAGCGAGTTTTCCCGCAAACGACTCCGGCTTTTTCAAGGCAAGCGGGTGTGCCGCATCTGCAAGGGTGCCCGCCTGCGCCCAGAGATTCTTGCCGTCACGCTCGCAACAAAGTCTGGCGCGGAATTCGGCATTCAGGCGGTTTGCGGCCTTACAATCCGCGAAGCGGCGGATGTCATGGCAGATCTGCAACTCTCCGAGAGTGATGCCGGCATCGTAAAGGATGTGCTGCGCGAAGTCCGGAAGAGGTTGCATTTTCTTAACGAAGTGGGCCTCGACTACCTCCAACTTAACCGCGAGAGCGGATCGCTCTCCGGCGGCGAGGCCCAGCGTATAAGGCTCGCCACACAAATCGGCTCCGGGCTTTCCGGCGTCCTCTATGTTCTCGACGAACCAAGCATCGGACTACACCAACGCGACAACGACCGCCTTATCCAAACACTCCGCAACCTCCGCGACCTCGGGAATTCCGTGATCGTAGTGGAACATGACGAAGACACAATTCGTGCCGCCGATCACATCATCGACATCGGTCCCGGAGCTGGCCCGCGAGGCGGTCAACTCGTCGCCCAAGGCACCCTCGACGACATCCTCCAAAACGAACACTCCCTCACTGCCCAATACCTCAAAGGCACAGTGCGCATTCCCGTGCCAAAACAGCGCACCGCTCCGAAAAAAACGGGGGCGGCCGAAGGCGAAATCGGCGATGGGTGGCTCCGCATTCAAGGCGCTACTGAAAACAACCTGAAAAATATCAATGCAGCATTCCCTGTGGGATGCCTCACTTGCGTCACAGGTGTCTCCGGCAGCGGAAAATCCACCCTCGTCAACGACATCCTTCGCGTTGCCCTCGAGCGGGACCTCCACCGTGCGAAAGCAAGGCCTGGGGCCCACCGCTCGATTAGCGGAATCGAACAATTCGACAAGGTCGTTGTCATCGACCAAAGCCCCGTGGGCCGCACCCCGCGTTCGAACCCGGCGACCTACACCGGTGCGCTGGGTCCAATCCGCGACCTCTTCAGCGAACTCCCAGCCTCCCGAGTGCGCGGCTACGACTCAGGGCGATTTTCCTTCAACAACAAAGGCGGCCGTTGTGAACACTGCCAAGGTGATGGTTTCATTCGGATCGAGATGCACTTCCTCGCGGATGTCTACGTGGAATGCGAGGTCTGCCACGGCCGCCGCTACAATCGCGAGACGCTCGAGGTGACCTACAAGGGAAAAAACATCGCCGATGTGCTGGAAATGACGGTGGATGACGCCGCGCGCTTCTTTCGCCATGTGCCCGCGCTTTGCGCGAAGCTCGAAACGATGCAGGATGTCGGCCTCGGCTATCTGCGCCTCGGCCAATCCGCCACCACACTTTCCGGCGGGGAAGCGCAGCGCCTCAAACTTTCCGCCGAACTCTCCAAACGCCCCACTGGACGCACGATTTACCTCCTCGACGAACCAACGACCGGCCTGCACTTTGCCGACATTCACAAGCTTCTCGAGGTACTCATGAAACTTCGAAACGCCCGGAACACCCTTATCGTCATCGAGCACAACCTGGAGGTCATCAAATGCGCCGACTGGATCCTCGACCTCGGTCCCAATGGAGGTTCAGGCGGAGGACGCATCGTCGCGGAAGGCACTCCCGAGCATGTCGCCCATGTCAAAGAAAGCGAAACCGCCCGCTACCTCGCCAAATATCTCAAATCATGAAATGCCTCTGGCCGCTTCTCCTCACTCCCATCATCACCCACGCCTCACCGCTTGACGAAGCCCGCGTCGCTCTCGACAACGGATTCCCTCAAGTTGCACTGGTAAAAATAGAGCAGCAAATCCCCTCCATCGGATCCAACGGCACGGATGCCGAAGCAAACCTTCTTTATGCCCGCGCCTTGATCGAAGCCGGCCAATCGGAGGCCGCCTCAGCCATCATCACATCCTCCGGCATTCCCTCCGGTCCCGCCCGCGATTTCTGGCTCGCCCAAGGACTCGCAGCGAATGGAGATTGGCTCAAGGCCTCACAAGGCTATGCCAGCGCAGCGCGTGCTTCGGATTTTGAATTTCAAAAGGAAGCAGTCATCGGTCTAGCCCGCATGCTGAAAATTCTGGGTAAACTTGAGGAAGCTGCCTCCGCATTGACACCTGCTACGGGCTGGCCGACTGCCCCAATCAAATCCTCAGCTCTTCTAGATCTCGCGGAAATCCAGCTTGATCAAAAAAAACCGTCTGCCGCCCGTGCCTATCTCGAGATCATTCCAGTCGATAACGCCACGCAGAAGGCCCGCAAAAACCTTCTCCTTGCGAAGGCCGCCGCACAGGAAGGAAATGACGAACTTGTTTTAAGCCTTCTGACATCGTTTGTTCCAGTCAGTGCTGACATGGCGGTCTCTGCCACTACCATCCGCGCCACGGCGCTCCAGCGCCTTTTGCGGAGTTCTGAAGCCGAAACACTACTTGAGGAATTCATTGCCGCTCACCCCACTGCTCCTGGCCTCAACAAGGTGTTCGCTTCACTCGATGAGATCTACTCGGGTGCGACAAGCCCATCCTCAAGCGAACTTAAACGCTGGTCGAGCGATCCAGAGCCCAGCCTGCGTCAAAAGCTCGCCACCTACTACCTCGCCCGTTTCGAAGCCCGCCTAGAGTCACCAGACAACGCTCTAATCCTTCTTGAACGCCTTGCATCCGATCCTGCATCGAATCCTCTTGCCCAGGAAACGCTCTTCGAACTTGCCGCCCTTCGCATTCGTTTCAACCGGAACGACGAGGCCCTCTCACTGCTCCCGCCCGCAGGCTCCTCGCCCCACACGGATTTCCTGCGCGGGCTCGCCCTCTCGCGAAAAGGCGAACACGCTGCCGCTTCAGCCGCGTTCACATCCGCTGCATTCAATTCTGACCTCAGCGAGTCCGCCCTCTTCAATGCCGCCATCTGCCAGCTTTTCGCAGGGATCACGCCGAATACAGCCCTTGCGGAACTAGAACGAACATTTCCTTCCAGTCTCCGCATTCCAGCGTTCCGTATGCAGGAGGCCTTCCACTTGGCCCGCCAAGGAGATCCTCAAACCGAGTCCACCCTCCAGACCCTCACCAAATCGCCCGTTCCAGGTGTTGCATCCCGCGCACGACTAGCCTTGGCCGAATGGAAATACCAGCAACTTGACTACAAAGGGGCTGACGCGGAACTCCGGCTTGTTTCCACCCAGACGGAACCAGCACGCGAAGCCGCGCTGAAGGTTTTCCTTACTGATGATGGCAACCCCGCCAGCACCGAAAAAGCCATCGCCGCAGCGCGCACTTTTCTTGCAGCCTATCAAAACACCGATCCTGAAGCATCCGTAAGAATGAAGCTCGGCGAAGTTCTCTACCGCAAGGGTGACTTCGCTGCGGCTCGCGTAGAATTCGAAAGCCTTGCCCGCAAATTTCCTAACAGCGAATACAACGAACCCGCCCTCTTCCTCGCCGCACAATCCGTCTCCCGCATACCCTCCTCCACCGCACCTAACGATGCCATTTTGCTCTTCGAAGAGGTCGCCAGCGGCAACGGCCCTCTCGCATCAGAGGCTCGCCTGGAACAAGCTTCGCTCATTGCAGCCCAAGGCAAACCACTCGAGGCAAATCTCGTCCTCGAGAAAATCCTCTCATCAAATCCTCCCTCCGACACCCGAGCCAGCGTGCTTATCGAAAAAGGCAAAAATCTCTACTCCCTCGGGGACAAGGACCCCGCCAACTACCGCGCCGCAATCGAAGTCTGGAAACAAATCGCAGCCGAGCACCCCAACAACCCTTCTTGGCGTAACGAGGCCCTGACACGCATCGGTATCGCCCTCGAAAAAACCGGTGACCTAAACATCGCTGTCGCCACCTACTACGATGTCTTCAAACCAACACCAGAGGGCCCCAACGAGTTCTTCTGGTTTTACAATGCCGGATTCGCAGCAGCACGCATCCTCGAGTCGACACAAAAATGGACTGAAGCCATCCGCGTTTACGAAATCCTCGCCGCAAACCATGGCCCCCGCTCCCTCGAAGCCAAAAACCGCATCAATCAACTCCGCCTCGAACATTTCCTCTGGGAGGGCGAATAGCCCCCCCTGAGGGTTTTCAACACCATCAGCTGAACAAACGCTTCGCACGCACCTCCAAAAACAAGATCATCACCCCATAGAGACATAGTCATTCAACGGCGAGGTTTGGTCATCGCGCTCCAACAAGCGTAGTCATCAAACATATGAAGCCGATTCGAAAATTCCCGTTCCTTGCCGCAGCGTTCATCGCTCTCTCCATACTCTGCTGCACGTCCCAAACAACGCAGGCTTCCGAGCACTCGCCAACAGCTGAAATTCCAAAGTTGCGCGCGGACATGGTCAAAATGCATGAGGATTTTTTAAAACTCCTCAAAAACCAAGACGCCGAACTGGCCACCCAAGCCGAGAAAATGAAATCCGCGCCGGATGACCAAAAAAATCAACTCATCGAGGCAACACTTCTCCTAATGATCCAACAACAAACAGCCCAACACTCCGAGATGGAGAAAATGGTCGTCCAAATGAAAAACTACATGGGCAAAAACAAATGCCCAATGATGCAAAGGGAAGAATAAATTCTACTGCGGCCGCTGACGAGGCACAGAGTCCTCGAGCGCGTTCGATTCAGCCTCCTTATGCAATTCAGGACGATCCTCACGCCATAACAGCCACAGACGCTAGAGGCGCTAAAAACAAAACCGGCGGGGCGATCACAGCCAACACCAGCCACCTCGTCGCGATGCACCGTCGTTCAAATTTCACTTGCCCGGAATCGGCTCCCGTCGGTGATTGGACGGAAAGTTCTTATACGTAAACACTACGCTCGTTGGCTTGGTTGCTACAAGCAGATCCCTGCCCACCGCCCTCCTAAAGCCCTCTCCCGCAAAGGACCCCGTTCACGCGATGGATGGGAGAAACTCAACCACCCAGGTTCTACGACTTGGGGCGTTGCCGGAGCCGACCTCATAAGCTTCGCAGCGGCAGCGATGAAGCCTTAAATGTCGCAATTTCAGACCACGATTCCTACTTCAATCCCAATGGAGCCGGTACAGGCCAAACCTATATGAAACGCTCTATGTACAACTCGTCCACAGAAAAGATGATAACCAATCTCCAGAATCAAACCCACACGCTGAACCAAAAGCCCAAGCCAACTCCCCCCGCCGCTTAGATAAACACTTGGCGATTCGAAAAAAAGCCATCACGACTCTAACAATGGGGTGGCTTTTTTAAATATGAGAACCCTGAAACGAATTTTAAACAGGATGACAGGATTTGAAATGAATCACAGGAATGCCTTAGGGGGTGTTGGAGGCTCCATAAAACATTAGATGCTTATAGAAGTGTGAACAACTCATCCTCTGTGCTCTCTGTGTCCTCTGTGGTTAATTCTGCTGAATTCGGGTTAAACCAAGCGCGCGAGTTCCTTGGGTAGCGGGCAGGTGAATACCATGTCCTTGCCACTCACGGGATGCGGAAACCGCAGCACACTGGAGTGCAGACCCAGACGCTTCGCAGGATTGCTCTTTGCACCATATTTCTTGTCCCCGATGATCGGGCATCCGGCTTCGGCGAGTTGCACGCGGATCTGGTGGCGGCGGCCGGTTTCCAAAGTGAGCTCGACCAGCGAGCGGTTCGGAATCGACGCCAACACACGAAAATGGGTCACCGCATGGCGCGTGAGTTCGCTGCGCGCAACGCTGAAAACTTTGTAGGGATTGGTTTCATCCAAGTCGGACTCAAAAATACCCGCGCTCTCGCGCAGGCGGCCTTCCACGACAGCTTCGTAGCGTTTCTCCACATCGTCCCAGCGGGATTGCAGGATTTCCTTCGACTCGGGAGTCTTGGCAAAAACCATGAGGCCAGAGGTCTCCTTATCCAGACGATGCACGATCCAGACCCTCGCGCGGGCCATCGGGTTGCCGCTGCGCACATGGTCGGTGAGCTGATGGTAGGCGGTGCGCTCCTGTTCCGCCTCGCTGGCAATACTGAGGAGGTTGGGCGGCTTGTCGATGACGATGATATCCGCATCCTCAAAAAAGACACGAATGCCGGAGCCGACCAGAGAACGCGGCGCGGCATAACGATCATTCCGCACCGCAACGACATCCCCTGGCTCGAGCGGGTGATTGAACTGCGAAATCGGACGCCCGTTCACGGTGATAGCCTGAAATTTGAGCCAAGTGCGAATCTGTTTCTTCTTCAGGTCCGGCCAAGCCTCGAAACAATATGCCAACAACTCGGCAGGACTGGAAACATTGGAAGGCTTGGGCATCGAGAGGATCGTAGCAAAGCCTCATGCCTTGGGAAAAAAAATCGCGCAGAGGCCGACAAACTCCGCTGCGGTCGTCGCCACTTCGAGGCCTTGGATGTGGATTTCAGCGTGGTGAGCGCTGCCAGCGAGATTTGAGAACTCGCGGCTCCCTTCTTTTGCTTGCGTCGAGAGGGTCATCATCCGATAAATTGACAGCTTGCAAACGCCCCGTGACGGGGATTTTTCCAGAGAATTTTCAAACATGAGCGAAACGGCAACACCAGTGACGATGGTCAATGTGCAGATCGACGGGGAGTGGAAACAATTTCCCAAAGGCACTCGCGTGATCGAGGCCTGCATGCAGAGCGGCAAATTCATTCCGCACTACTGCTACCACCCCAAACTCAGCTCGCCGGGCAACTGCCGCATGTGTCTCGTGGAGACCGGCCGCCCGAAGATGACTCCTGACCGCCAGCCTGTGCTCGATGCCAATGGCAAGCCGGAAATTGGCTGGGGACCGAAGCCTGAGATTTGCTGTGCGATGGAAGTTGCCGAAGGCATGGGCGTGCGCACCTCCTCGCCGCTCGTCGAAGAATGCCGCAAGGGTGTGATGGAATTTTTGCTCATAAACCACCCGCTAGACTGTCCGATTTGTGATCAGGCGGGCGAATGCCGGTTGCAGGAATTTTCGGTCGAATTCGGCAAGGGAGAGTCCCGTTTTATCGAAGACAAGGTGAAAAAGCCCAAGCGCGTGGACCTCGGCGAGCGCATCGTGCTCGACGACGAGCGCTGCATCATGTGCTCACGCTGCATCCGGTTCATGAAGGAAATCGCCCACGACGATGTGCTGGGCTTCCTTAACCGAGGCAGCTACACTACTCTGTCGGTCTATCCCGGCAAGAAACTCGACAATAATTACTCGCTAAACACGGTGGATATCTGCCCCGTGGGCGCTCTCACCAGCAAGGACTTCCGCTTCAAGATGCGTGTCTGGTTTTTGAAAGAAACCAAGAGCATCGATGTGAATTGCGGCATGGGCTCGAACATCCTGATCTCCAGCCGCGAGAACACCGTCCACCGCATCACTCCCCGCGAGAACGATTTCGTAAACTCCTGCTGGATGCCGGACAGCCACCGCCTGAATTTCCATTACCTCAACAGCGAATCCCGCCTCACCGCTCCCGTGGTAAAAGGCGAGGAGGCACCAGCGCATTGGACCCGAGCCCTCGCAGCGGCCGCCGAGCAGCTCAAGGGCTGTGATCCGGCAAAAACCGCTCTCATCGCCTCCGCCCGCATGACAAACGAGGAACTCTTCCTCGCACGCCGCCTCGCCGTCGGCCTGAAAATCGAGAATTTCGATGTGTTGCCCCGTCCTCAGAAGGGCGACGGATTCCTCATCTCGGACGATGGAAATCCAAACACCACCGGCGCAAAGCTCCTTGGCATGGCCACAGGAAAACTGGCGTCGATTGCTTCTGGTATCGCCTCCGGCCAAATCACCGGCCTCATCGTGCTGGGAGAGGATGCCGTGAATTGCGGCATTTCCGAAGAGCACCTCAAAAATCTCGAAACGCTGGTGGTGACCGGCATTCTCGCCAACGCCACCACACGCCGCGCGACCATCGTTCTGCCGACCAGTGCCTGGGCAGAAAAACGCGGTAGCATGATCAATATCAAAGGCCGCATCCAACGCCTCAACCAAGCCATACAGCCTCCGGGCCAAGCCCGCGACGACTGGGAGGTCCTGCGCGACCTGGTGCAGGCCACAGGCGGCTCGAACGGAATTTGCACGATCGAGGAGGTCTTCAAAATGATGGCATCCGAGGTTCCCGCCCTTCAGGGCCTGACCCTCAGCCGCATCGGAGATCTCGGCACGCAACTCGCGCTCAACTCCTGAGAATGTGCCGCCTTGCTCTCCTGGCAGCGGCCGCACTGGCTCTCGCTGGATGCGGAACACCTGATACGCCCACCCAATCATCAGTGCGTCGCGAGACACAAATCGAGTGGCTGGGCAACCAGTGCTACCGCTTCACCTCGTCCATCGGCACCACCATTCTTGCAAATCCCTACGCCGCGAAAACCGGGGGACGCACCCTCCCCTCGCCCCTCAATAGCGATGTCGTCTTGATCACTTCAGAGCGCACGGATTTCAACAACATCAACGCCATCGACAACCAACCTTCCGTCCTGCGCGGAGGTGTGGGCATCGGAGTCAACAATGTCACCGGCATCAAAATTCTGGGTGTTCCAAGTTACAGGAACCCGGAAATACCCGCATCCGACGGCATGAGCCTCTTTTTCACGTGGACGATGGATGGCATGCGCTTCTGCTTCGCCGGAGTCCCGACCCGCCCGCTGGATGCCGAGCAAATCTCTCAGATAGGAACGGTAGATGTCCTGCTCCTAAATCCAGAAATGCTCTCGCCCGAGGCCCGCAGCCAGATCGTTGCCCAGCTCCGCCCGCACTTGGTCATTCCGATAGGCTCGCGTGGATGGACAACCGGCGGAGTGCACACGTCGCAGGGCCCGAAATTTGCCTTCACACGCGAAATGCTCCCGCAGCAAACCACAACCTTGCTTTTCAATCCGTGATCAAACGAGTTCTCATTACAGGCTCCGGCGGGCGCGAACACGCTCTGGCTTGGAAGCTCGCCCAATCCACCGGCGTGGAAAAAATCTTCATCGCCCCTGGCAATGCCGGCACAGCAACCATCGGCGAGAATGTACCCATCACGCCGGAGGATGTTTCAAGCCTTGTCGCGTTTGCAAAATCCAACGCCATCGACTTCACGGTCGTCGGCCCGGACGATGCGCTGGCGGCGGGAGTCGTCGATGCATTTGAAGATGCAGGTTTGAAAATTTTCGGCCCCCGCGCGGCGGCCGCCCGCCTCGAGTCATCGAAGGCGTTTGCCAAGGATTTCATGATCCGCCACGGAATCCCCACGGCAGACTATCGCGAATTCACCGACAGCACGGCGGCCCGGGAATACTGCCGCGCCGCAAAATATCCACTCGTGGTGAAGGCCGATGGACTCGCACTCGGCAAGGGCGTAATTATTGCCGCAAATTTCTCCGAGGCCGACGACGCCTTGCGGCTCTGCATGGAAGACCGCGCTTT
Source organism: Terrimicrobiaceae bacterium (assembly GCA_044344595.1). Taxonomy (GTDB): domain Bacteria; phylum Verrucomicrobiota; class Verrucomicrobiia; order Chthoniobacterales; family Terrimicrobiaceae; genus UBA967. Next base: position 14,351 of record JBIJCR010000024.1, on the reverse strand, counting down.
TGGCGAGGCCGGAAGCCGAGTCGTCATCGAGGAATTCCTCGAAGGCGTCGAATGCTCGATCCACGCCCTCGTGGACGGCTCCACCTATCTTCTTTTCCCCGATTGCCGCGACCACAAAAAAGCTCACGACGGCGACCAGGGGCCGAATACCGGCGGCATGGGAACCATCAGCCCGAGTGGATCGGTGGATGACGCCCTGCGCGCCTGGATTCGCACCGAAATCCTCGACCGCTTCATCGCCGGCATCCAAAAAGACAATCTCGATTTCCGTGGCATGCTCTTCCCCGGCCTCATGCTCACCGCATCAGGCCCGAAGGTTCTGGAATTCAACTGCCGCTGGGGCGACCCCGAGACGCAAGTTCTCGTGCGGCGCTTGGAGTCCGATCTCTTGCCACTCCTGAAATCCACCGCCGCAGGCGCGCTCGGAGCGGCATCTCCCACTTGGGATGAAAAAGCCGCAGTCTGCGTGGTGCTCGCCTCGGGCGGGTATCCGGGCTCCTACGAAAAAGGCAAAGCCATCAGCGGCCTCGCCGATGCCGCTCTCTTGGATGAAGTGGAGGTTTTCCATGCCGGAACGAAGGCCGTAAATGGCGAAATCGCAACCAACGGTGGCCGTGTGCTGGGCGTCACCGCAAAGGCGGAAACCTTGGAAGCCGCCCGCAGCCTGGCATACAGAGCGGCTCATAAAATTTCGTTCGCAGGCGTGCAGCGCCGGAACGACATTGGCGCCACACCGACCCGCTCATGAAATTCCTGCCCCTCGTTCTCTCCGCCTGCCTCACAGCAACAACTCTGGCAGAGGATGCGCCCGACGCCGCAAAACCATCCCCGACGCCAACTCCCACTTTGAGAGAGACGGTGGATTCCTTGGACGAGTCACAGATCCAAAAAGCCATCGACGCCTTGGCAACAAACTACCTCTCATCCGAGGCGCTCGACACTACCTCGCGCCAGCGGGCGCTTTTGGAGGGCCTGCTCCTTCGTCTCGGTGCCGGAGCAGTTTTGAATCAAGCGGGGAATGCTGCTTCAAAGCCAGTTCCCTTTCTGGCCGAAATTCTCGATAGCCGCATTGGTTACATTCGGCCCGGAGCAATGGATGCCGCTGCGCTCAAGCAGACGGACTCCGCTCTCGGCAACTTCGACGAGAAATCAATTCCCGCCGTGATCCTCGACCTCCGGGGCATACCGGGCGGCACGGAATTCGACATCGCAGCCGATTTCGCAAGACGCTTTTGTCCCAAGGGGAAAATTCTTTTCACCATCGAAAAACCCAACGCAAAACAGGAACGAATCCTGACCGCAGATCAGGATGCCGTTTTCCATGGCATACTTGTGGTTCTGACCGACGCCGACACCTCGGGAGCATCAGAAGCGCTTGCTGCCACGCTGCGCGCAAATTCAAGCGGCATGATTGTGGGCGCCAAGACCGCAGGCGGCGCGGTGGAATTTTCCGAATTTCCCATTGGAGGAGGCAAAACAATCCGCCTCGCCGTCTCCCGCGTCTCCCTCCCAAGCTCAGGGCCGATTTTTCCAAACGGAATAGAGCCCGATATCAAAATCAGCCTTCCCGCCGAAACCCAGAAAAAAATCTTCGACCTCACCAAGGAAAAAGGAGTGAGCCAGTTCGTCTTCGATATCGAACGCCCCCGCATGAACGAAGCAGCCTTGGTCACCAACACCAACCCGGAAATCTCAAGCACGGCCGAGTCCGACGACGACAGTGAACCCCTCCGCGACACCGTTCTGCAACGCGCGGTCGATCTCGTTACGGCGATTTCCTTCTACAAAAAGTAGATAGCCTACGGCACTTGGGCGGCATCAAAGCACTTTTTCATGGTGAGAATTTATTGTTTTTCATTTTGTAAAACATAGGCGAATTTTACCCATTGAAGACAATGACCGTCCGTGAAATGAAGGCCCACTGGTCGCAGGTCGAACAATTGGTGGCCAATGGCGAGATCATCGAAGTGTTGAACCGGGGGAAACCGAAGGTTCGCTTGGTTCCTGCAGGCGGGCGCCAGCATGTGATTTGGGACGATCATTTGGCCACGGCGATTCCGAACAAGGGGGCTTCCGCAACGGAGACGATTAACCGGGATCGCGGAGGCAGCTGGTAAGGCATGCTGTATCTCGATACCAGCGCACTCCTGAAACTCTACCTTCGCGACAAGGACTCTGAGTGGGTGCAGGATCAAGTGGCGGCCCAAAGCGACCAGCTCCCGGTTTGAGAATCACAGGAGGCGGAACTGACAAACGCTCTGCGGTTGAAGGTATTTTGGCGCGATATCACGGCAAAACAGGCAGAGGGTCAACGGGCTCATTTCCGCTCTAGGAAAGAGCGTGGCCAATATGTCTTTCCTCACCTTGATCGGGCGGCAGTTATGGAGCGCTTCCGCCGACTCTCCCTTCACAGCATGAAAATCGGCACCCGCACCTTGGATGCGATGCATGTGGCATGCGCCTGTGAAATTCAGGCGGACACATTTGCATCCTTCGACGAGCGGCAATGCGCCCTGGCAAAACTCGCCGAGTTAAAAGTGCTCGAACCGATTTGCTGCTGACTGGCGCACAAGCCCTGATGAATTCAGCATCGTTTTTTCGCCGTGTGCGTAGCGGTAACAGTCAAAGCCAAGCCACCCCGTGCGGCGAAGGCACCGATGACTGTCATACTCTCTGGCGCGCACACGGCGACGAGGTCGTCGAGGATGCGGTTCACGATCTGCTCGTTGAAGGACGGCGTGTTTCGGAAGGCGGCGAGGTAATACTTGAGCGACTTTGTCTCTACGCAGCGGGCTGCGGGCACATACTCGATGACGATCTCCGCGTAATCCGGTTGCCCGGTCACGGGACACACGGATGAAAAGTCCTCCGTGTCCACCCGCACCACATAACCACGACCGGGATGGCTGTTCGGAAAGGTTTCTAAAATTTCCACAGATGGCTTTTGGGGAAGTGCGGATGCACTGCCGAGGAGGCGCAGGGACTTTGCGGGTTTTTCTTTGAAGGATTTTTTGCTCATGGCGCGAGCTTGGCAGGGCAACATCCCGGACTCCAGAAACAATCCAACGAATGCCTGCGGACGCCGCAACTTTTGCTTCAAGAGACTGAAGGCAACCTCCATCATTCGACCACAACCTTAGTTCAGCAGGAGTTCAAAAATGAAACTGATCGTTCAACCCGACGAGGGAGCCGCACCCGTCATCGAATTCATCCGCTCGGCGCGGACTAGCCTTATTCTCAAACAATTCACCTTCACGCATCCCGAAGTCTTGCAAGCATTGCTGGAGACTCATCAAGCGGGCGTTGCCGTGCGCGTCATGTTGAACGCCAAGCGCTCGGGTGGCGACCGAGCGAATGACGAAACCTTCGCAGCCTTGGACAAAGCGGGTGTGCCCGTGCGCTGGTCGAATCCGGATTTCTATGTCACCCACGAAAAGTCCATGGTTGCCGATGGTTCGCGGGCCATGGTTGCCACCTACAACCTTTGCGAAAAGTATTTCACCCGCACCAGGGACTACGGGCTCGTCTTCGAAAACACCACCCAAGCAGCGCAGATCACGGATTGCTTCGATGCCGATTGGAACAGGACCGCCTGGACTCCTTCAGCAGATACCGGCCTCGTATGGAGCAACAGAGGCTCCCGGCTTGCCGTGGTGAGGTTCATCGACGCCGCCCAGGAATCCCTGCTGGTGCAGCACCCGAAATTCGTCGATGCCGCGGTGCTCGACCGTATCGTTGACGCCGCCTCGCGCGGAGTGAAGGTTCGCGTGCTCTGCGGGGGACGCCACGGCATCAGCGAATGCGACATCCTCGACACATTTGCCTCGCTGCGCATGATGCACCGTGCAGGGGCAAAGATTCACAAGCAAAAAAAACTCCGCGTCCACGCGAAGCTCCTCGTGGCAGACGGCAAGCGCGCCTTTCTGGGCTCGATGAACCTCGACCGCTCCGCCTTCGATCTCAGGCGCGAACTGGGGATCACCCTCAACCAGCACGAGGTCGTTTCAAAACTGATCGAAACTTTCCACCACGACTGGGAGGAGTCACACCACTACGACGCGCCGGATCCGCTGGACCCCGCCCAACACCACGAGAACGACTTCCCTGACGATCCCGAGTTGCATCATGAGTGACGCTGCAAAGGCGTGTCCCTCGCTTGCGGAGTTGGCGCTCACTTTCAACCATATCTCGCTAGTCTCCTTCGGCGGAGGGCTCTCGGCGTGGTCGCGCGAGGTCGTTGTGGTGGAGAAGAAATGGATGAGCGAAGAGGAGTTTTTGAGCATTCTCACGATGTGCCGCATCCTCCCTGGGGCGAACCAGGTGAATGTTGCCATTTTCGTCGGAGCCAAATTTCTCGGTCTGCCAGGCGCCGTAGCCGCTGTCTTCGGTCTCACATTTTTACCGGCCGTTCTCATCCTCCTGCTCGGAGCCGCCTATTTCCAATATAGCCATGTCCCGGCCCTCCAAGACGCACTGAAAGGCGCGGCAGCCGGAGCGATCGCGCTCACCCTCTCGATGGCCTTCAAAACTGGCCGGAAATGCCTCCTCGGCACCGTTCCCTGGATTCTTTTCGTGGCCACATTTTTCCTGAACGGCATCCTGCGCTGGCCGCTCTTCGGCGTCCTCGCACTCACCGCACCGCTCGCCCTGCTCTGGGCCTGGCCCAAGGCCAAATGAAAGACGAGGGCCTCAACCTTATCCATGTGCTGATCCTCTTCAGCTCGCTGTCGCTTCTTTCGATCGGCGGCGGCAATACCGTCATCCCGGAAATGCACCGCAAGGCGGTCGAAAGCTATTCTTGGATGAATGGAAAACAATTCGCCGACCTCTTCGCGATCTCGCAGGCCGCCCCCGGGCCGAGCATTCTACTCGTCACACTCATCGGCTACAAAGCCGCAGGCATCACCGGAGCCGTCCTTGCCACCGTGGCCATGATCCTGCCGGCCGGCATCCTTGTGTATCTGGTGAGCCGCCTCTGGAGCCGCTCGGCAGATTCCCCTCTCCGCTCCGCCATCGAAAAGGGCTTCGCACCCCTCACCGTCGGACTCGTCCTCGCCAGCGGTTGGGTGATGAGCAAATCCGCCGATCACGACTGGCGCGCATGGATCCTCACCGGCGCCTGCACACTCCTCTGCACCACCACAAAAACCAACCCCATCCTCATCGTCGGCGGCGCTGCCCTCATCGGCTGGCTGGGCTGGGTTTGAAAATGTTTCCTACCCAAAAAGCGATCCAGTGCAGTTCGAAAACGGACCAAAAATTTGGACGATCGTCCAAATTTTTGGTTCGCTGACCGGGACGAAGCACGATTCGTTCGGGGAATTTAGCCCTTTTCGGATGGCGTTTGTTTAAGGCAACCTGCGGGAAATGCTGAATTACATCTGGCTGGGCTTGATTTTGCTGGCGATGCTGCTTGGAGGCTTTGAGGGGAAGCTGCAGGAGGTAACGGCCGCTGCATTTGAAGCCTGCAAGACGGCTGTGATGACGCTTGCGCTGCCGCTTGCTGGAGTCATGGCCCTTTGGCTTGGCTTGATGAAAATCGCAGAGAAATCCGGCTTGGTTAATCTCCTCGCCCGCGCCCTCCGCCCGATTCTGTGCCGGATTTTTCCGGATGTTCCCGCGAACCACCCGGCGATGGGATCCATGGTCATGAACATGGCCGCCAACATGCTGGGCCTCAGCAACGCGGCAACACCGCTCGGCCTGCGCGCCATGCAGGACCTTGAAAAGCTAAACGCCCGCCCCGGCACGGCTACGAATGCCATGTGCACATTTTTGGCGATCAACACGAGTTCGATTCAGCTGATCCCAGCAACAACGGTGGCGATCTTGGCTGCGGCGGGATCCGCAAGCCCGACAGCCATCATCGGAACCACATTTTTTGCCACCTGCTGCTCGACCATTGCCGCCATCCTTGCCGTTAAATTTTTTGAGCGGCTGCCCATTTATGCCCTGCCAAAAGTCGAGAACCCGACTACACCGACGGAGCCGGATTCGATTGAAAATTCAATGTCCTTCCAGAAACCAAAATGGTGGGGAACCCTCATCCTTCTGACATTTGCGGGATGCTTCCTGATTTTTGGCTGGCAATTCATACAGGCTCAAAGCGCGACACGCGGCCCTTTGGTCAATCTTGTCGATGCCGTCTCCTACCTTGCGATTCCATTCCTACTCGCCTTCTTTCCACTCTACGGCTCACTCAGCGGCGTGAAGGTGTATGAAGAATTCGTGGAGGGTGCCAAAGAAGGATTCCAAGTCGCGATCCGCATCATCCCCTATCTCGTAGCCATCATCTCCTCCGTAGCCATGTTCCGCGCCGCAGGCGGTATCGATGTCATTACACGATTCATCGGCCCTGCTTTGAATGCGGTTCAGTTCCCGGCAGAACTCCTCCCGCTCGTCCTCATACGCCCTCTGAGTGGCAGCGGAGCGAATGGTCTTTTCGCCGAGCTTGTTCAAGCCCACGGCCCAGACAGCCTCATCACCCGCATGGGTGCCACCGTGCTCGGCAGCAGCGAGACCACATTCTATGTCCTCGCCGTTTACTTCGGCTCCGTGGCCATCCGCCGAACCAGACACGCCGTCCCCGCAGGCCTCGTCGCAGACCTATTCGGCGTCGCCGCCTCAGTGATCATCTGCCGCCTGGTCTTCCGGGCATAGGCGTGCCCCGGGGTTGCTTTTCCGCACAAGGGGGCTATAGGACAAGCAAATCAATTTGCTTATGAACTCACCCACCACCATGCCAGTCAGCGAACTTCCGGCCGAGGCGCGGGGCGCTTTTCTTGTCCGCACCTACAGCCATCTGGCTTTGGCGATTGCTCTTTTTGTGGGAATCGAAGTCTGGTTTTTCCAGACTGGGATCGCGAACACGATTGTGCAGGCTTTCGATAGTGTGTCGTGGCTGATTGTGCTTGGCGGGTTTATGCTGCTTTCCTGGCTGGCGACTTTTCTGGCGAATCCCTCGATCTCACGACCGCTGCAATATCTCGGGCTGGTGTTGTATGTTTTGCTGCAGGCTATCATTACGGTGCCCCTTCTCTACATTGCGAACCAGACCGCACCGGGAGTAATTGCCAGCGCTGCCCAAGCCACGCTCGGAGGGTTCTTCTTGCTGACGGCTGTTGTAGTGACAACTCGGAAAGATTTTTCCTTCCTGAGAACATCCCTCATCTGGGGTGGCTTGCTTGGTTTCGCAGCCATCGTGTGCGCGGTGCTTTTCCAATTCAATCTCGGCACATGGTTTTCGGTGGGGATGGTCGCCCTTGCCGGGGCATCGATCCTCTATACGACATCCTCGATCATGCGGGACTATCCCGAGAATGCGGATCTCTCGGCAGCCATCCAGCTCTTTGCAGCAGTCGCGATGATGTTTTGGTATGTACTGCGTCTCTTCATGGGATCGCGCCGCTAAGTGGATAGAGAATCTCCGCTGCGATGCTGAATGTCGCGCTCAAGATGCTCTTTCGCGACCGGGCGAAATACGCGATGCTGGTCTGCGGCCTTGCCTTTTGCTCGCTGCTTATGTGTCAGCAGTCATCTGTCTTTTGCGGATTGATGATGTGGACAACCGCAACGGTGCGAAATATTGGAGCGCCAGTGTGGGTGGTGGACGCCAAAGTCGAGCAGGCAAACGAGGTCATCCCAATGCGGCAGATCGAGGTTGATCGTGTGCGCAGCGTCCGGGGCGTGGCATGGGCGGTCCCGCTTTACATTGGCATCGAACAAGCCCGCCTTGGTGATGGATCTTTTCAAAATGTGCAGGTCGTCGGACTCGACGCGGGCACGCTCACCGGTCGGCCGATGAATATGAAAGCCGGCCGCATCGAGGATCTGCGACTGCCTGACTCGGTAGTGGTAGATCAGGTCGCGGTGGAAAAATTCCGCCGCAAGGGCATCAAAATCGAGTTGGGGACGACATTTGAAATTAATGACAAATCCGCCCGCGTTGTCGGCATCTGTCATGTGAGCCGGAGTTTTCTTGGGCAGCCTTATATTTATACGACCTACGATCGCGCTCTGGAATATGCGAAGCCTTCCCGCAAACAGCTCAGCTACGTGCTGGCGGCACCGATGCCGGGAACCTCTGCCGGAGAACTCGCGGCGCGCATCGACAAGCTCGACGGATTGCGGGCGATCGCGAGCGACGATCTCTTCTGGATGACGATTCGCTGGTATATCAAAAACACGGGGATTCCGATTTCCTTCGGAACCGTGGTGATCCTCGGCCTCATCGTCGGAGTGGCAATAGCTGGGCAGACATTCTACCTTTTCGTCCACGACAACCTGCGTTTCCTGGCAGCCTTTAAGGCCATGGGTGCACGCAATTCAACCCTTGCCGCCATGGTTCTGACACAGGCGTTTTCCGTGGGATTCATCGGCTATGGAATTGGCGTGGGGTTGGCAGCGTGGTTTGGAAACACGGTTCTCGCCAAGGAGGCGCCACCCTTCTTCATGCCTTGGCAGGTGCCAGCCTTCGTCGCGTGCGTGATTCTTTTCATTTGCTCATTCTCCGCCCTCATCGGCCTCACAAAAGTCATGCGCCTCGAACCTGCGGTCGTCTTCCGATGAGCGAAAGCCACAAAATTGCAGTCTGCGTCAAGAATGTCGTGAAAAGCTTCAGCGGCGGCGATTCCCGCGTTTTTGCGCTCAAGGGAGCCAGTCTCGAAGCGCGCTTCGGCGAGATTCTCATGATCGTCGGTCCCTCGGGCTGCGGAAAAACGACGCTCTTGAGCGTGATCTGCGGCACGCTGAAGTTCGATGAAGGTCAAATCACCGTCTTCGACAAGGATCTCGGAACAATGCGCAACGGTGAGATAACCCGCTTCCGCCGCGAAAACATCGGCTTTATTTTCCAGCAGTTTAATCTCATCCCCACACTCACAGCGGTGGAGAATGTCTCGATCCCCCTTATCCTTCAGGGTAAATCAAGGCCCGAAGCGGAAAAGCGGGCACGCGCCGTCCTCGAGCAGGTCGGCCTAGGGGAGAAATTCAAATCCTATCCCAATCAACTCTCCGGCGGGCAGCAGCAACGCGTAGCGATTTCGCGCGCCCTCGTTCACGAACCACGCTTGATCATCTGCGACGAGCCCACCGCCGCGCTAGACTCCGTGAGCGGACACAAGACACTCGAACTCCTTAAAGCCAGCGCCCTCCAACCCGACCGCTGCGTCATCATCGTCACCCACGACAGCCGCATATATCAATTTGCCGACCGCATTGTTCAGATGGACGATGGACATGTGATCGGCCATTTCGACGATCATACCCAACTCCAGCATGACTAAGCGCCTTTCCTTCTACATAGCCCTCGGCGGGATCATCGCCGTGACGCTCCTCGTTTTCCGCCTTCGTGAGAGCGGCCCAACACCTCAACCACTCGTCCCTCCTCCGCAATCGCCTTACGCCAACTCCATCGGGGGCCGGGGGCTAGTCGAGAGCGTGAATGAAAATGTCCGCATCGCACCAGCCACCTCCGGCCTGATTCGCGAGGTCTCGGTCAAGGTGGGTGACACAATCTCAAAGGGAGATGTGCTTTTCTCGATGGATGAAAGGGATGCACTCTCACAGGTGAAGGTGCAAGAAGCACAAGTTGCCGTCCTTGAGGCCCAAGTCGCCACTTCTCAAACGATCGTCGCCGACCGCAAGGACCAACTCGACCGCACCACCCGCCTCCGCGAAAAAAATGTCTCCAGCGAAGACGAGGCCAAGCGCAATCTTTTCGCCTGGCAGGCGGCCGACCGTCAACTACAAAGCACGCTCGCGGATCTGAACCTTGCACACGCACGCCTCGCAGATGCCCGCGTGCGCCTCGATCTGCTCACCATCCGCGCCCCGCGCGACGGCACCGTGCTCCAAGTCAATATCCGTCCTGGCGAATACACGATGGTGAACGCATCCGAACCAGCCATCCTCCTCGGCGACATCTCCCAACTCCAACTGCGCGTCGATGTCGATGAATCCGACGCGCCGGCCATACGCGAAGGCTGCACAGGCGTTGCCTTCCTCAAAGGCTCAAGGGAAAAATCCGTACCGCTCGATTTTGTCCGCATCGAACCATATATCCTCCCCAAAAAATCCCTCTCCGGCGAAAGCACCGAGCGCGTGGATACCCGTGTGCTGCAAATCATTTTCCGATTCAAAAATCCCGCATTTCCCGTCTATGTCGGTCAGCAGATGGATGTCTTCCTTCAAGAGTAGGTCTTTTCCTTATTGAGCTGACCGGCGAAATGCGATTGTAACGATTTTGTAGTTTTGGCATTGCCGTCTCCCATTCAGACGGGCAATAGTCAAAGCTCTCACACCAAAAATGAAGATCCATCTCTCCATGGGGCGAAACATCGTCCCCTCTCTCGTGCCTATTGCCGTTTTCTTGACAGTAGCCAATCCCGTCACAATCCAGGCGCAAACATCCTACCCCGCCACAAGACAAACGATTCCGAGAGGGCCGGTTGAAGTCAACTCCGGACAGGTTCTCTCGGGAAGCACCGGCACCATGTCGGGACGCCGTTCCGCGCCCGCTGAATTCAAAGGCGAGAGCGCAACCGAAAAATGGTGGTACGGAAAAGGCCTGCTTGCTGGAAGCGGCAATCCGCTTTTCGACGCCCGCACTTCACTCGCAGACAGAGGATTAAGCTTCAACGGCAGCTATCAAGGGGCGTTCTTTGGCGTGATGGACAGCCAGAATGGCTCGCGTGGTTTCTGGGACGAGCAAATCAATTTCGGCTCGGAGCTGAACTTCGGAAAACTACTCGACGCGGATGCGCTCAAGGGACTCGTGGCATTCGGGAACTTCCGCTACCGAGATGCGTTTCCCGAATCGAACGCCAACCAATTCGTGGAGGCGAATTCGATGTTCAGTCCAACAAACTGGCAATCCGGCACGCAATTTCGCGTGATGAGTTTCGCTCTCGAAGCCGGGACAAGCGAACTGCTCTCGATCAAAGACATGGTTGTCCTGCGAGCCGGCTGGCTACAACCCCAGAAGGAATTTTTGGATCAACCCCTGTCAAAATTATTTCTGAACAATGCGGTGAACAGCGCCAAGGGCGTGGGCGGAAACATCCCCTTTGGCTCCAGTTTTTCAACATGGGGCGGCACGCTCAATGTGAAGCTGCACGAGACCGTTTATGTGAAGAACGGCTTGTTCATGTCCTACCCGCAGGCGACAGCATCCGCCAACCACGGGCTGGCCTATCAGGGTTACGCACCCAATACAGCTCTCAACGGTCTCTTCTACATGGGCGAGGCGGGATACACACCAAAGATCGGGGAATCAAAACTCGAAGGTCGCTACGCTTTTGGCGGCTACTTTTATGGAACGCCCGAGGGACAGACCAAAAGCTGGAACGGCACCGAGGCACCCGGACGCTATGGATTTTACTTCCAAGCAGATCAGATGCTATACCGCGAACGCTCAAGCGTAGCTGCTCCCGCAAAAGTGCCGACCGCCTCGGATGGAAAAAGCTTCAAAGAAGTCGCTCCTGTCGAGAAACCATCCCTCTCAAAGCAAGGGCTACACACATTTAACCTGATCTCGATGGCGCCTGGCTATGCGACGGCCAACCAGTTCCCATTCTACTTCCAGAGCGGATTGGTCTACACAGGGCTCATTCCATCGCGCGATAAAGACCTCGCGATGCTCTCGCTCGCCTACGGCGCTTATCAGGGCGATGTTTACTCGCCATCCAGATCCTACACCGCAGTGCTTGAGGGGGGATACCGTTTTCAAATAAACGGCTGGTCCTATGTGCAGCCCTTCGTCCAATACTTCGCTCGCCCGAACGGAACCCAGGATGTCGCGAATGCCACAGTCCTCGGATTCCTGACCGGCCTCGTGTTTTAAAAACACGCGATCCCATTCAAACCGCGCTCTGTATTTGAGACCTTCCAGAGCGCGGTTTTTTTTGTGGGATTGACCACGAGGCGATTCGGAATTACCAGCGCTTGGGCTATGAGACAAAAAACCTGCACCGCCTTTGCTATTCTGCTCCTTGCGCTCCCTGCCGCATTCGCCCTTGAAATCCAAGGGGTCAATGTCCCCCAGCAGGCCACCGTGAACGGCCAAACCCTCACCCTGAACGGCGCAGGCGTTCGCACCGTGAGCATCGCCTTTATTCCCATCAAAGCCTATGTCACCGCCTTCTATACCCCCGCCCCGCTCAAGTCCGAGGATACCGTGCTAGCCTCACCGGGACCGCTGCAATTCACCTTCACCTTCCTGAAATCCGTTAACCAAGGACAAGTCACCGACGCCTGGCAAAGCCAGATTCAAGCCAGTATGACTTCCACATACCCCGGCATCGAGAAAGACAAGTCAGCCTTTGTCGCTATGTTTGGTCCCATCGCCCAAGGCGGATCGGAAATGATCCAACTTGTTGGAACCGAGACCCGGATCTACGACAACGGCCAACTGAAAGGCACGATCCAAGGCCGCGATTTTCAAAAAGCCTTCCTGGGCATGTGGTTCGGATCCGATCCTGTCCAGCAGGACTTAAAAGCAGCGCTTTTGGGGAATTAGCAGATCTCAACCCGTGTTCCTGAAAGTTTTCAAGTAAAATATTATCTTGCAACAGATTACTTATCACCACTAATTACCCTACGCTTCCGGAATAGCCTCCAGAAGCAGTGATTTTCCCCAAGGATTTATTCTCACTTTCAACCCTCATAAAACCGAAAATGCCGACAAATGCCTTGCGGCTGGTTCCGAGAATGGCAAGGAGAAATGCTGACTTCTGGAGGACAAAAATGACAAACAAACTCGAGAAATGGGAAAAGCTGAGAGCAAAGGGAAAATGGAATTGCATCTTGTTATATGGTGTTCTCGGGTGGGGAGTCAGCACTGGGTAGCAGTGCGCCTTTCTCGCAGGTCTTTGCACTTAGCATTGTCTTATTTCCTCTCGGTGGCGCGGCTTGGGGTTATGAAATGTGGATATACCACGAGAAAATTTACTGGGAAACAAAAGCCTCCGAACGGTAAAGGGTGTAGCGGAGGTGAGGAACGAGCCTATGGGCTCTGCCGCCGACGAGGACGTCGGCGTTACTAGTTGTTGCGCCGCAGCTATCTTGAACCCGAATTTTTGAGATTTTTGGCGTGCGAATCTGGGTGGTGCCTCGCGTCTGAATCTTTGCCGTGGCTGGCGGCGACTTCGCCTTGGGAGGGGGGAGATTTTGAACGCGGAAGGCGTCAGCTATGTCAAAACTTGAAACGGCGACTGCCGCCGATGACCAGTTTGAAGAAATGTCATTAGCGGACTGCTCGCAGCTAAACATTATTTATTATGGCAAACGCAATGGTGATTGGTATTGGCGGTGTGGGTTCAGTCATCGGCCAAAAACTTCACGAATACGATTGTTTCGAGCGGATCATTCTCGCGGACATGGATCCTGTTTTTGCGAATCAACTTGCGGCAAAAACTCCGAAGAGCCGGTTTCTCGTTGTGCAGGCAAATGCCATGCACACCGATGCGCTGGCAGCACTCATGCGCGAGCACAAAGTCAGTGTGACATGCAACGCTTGCGTGTGCCAGACGAACTACTCCGTGCTCGAGGCGTGCCTACGCGCGGGATCACACTACATTGACATGGCGGCAGATATTTACTCGGCCCCTGGCGTGAAAAAGCCGGGCAAGAACTCCTTCGAGGCGGAAATCGAGAAATTCAACCAACCATTCGTCGACCGCGGCCTGGCCGGCATCCTCTGCATGGGGATGGATCCCGGCGCGGTGAATGTTTACGCCCGCTGGGCGATGGACCGCTTGGATACCGCCTCGAGCATCCGCGTGCTGGATGCCGACAACGCCGAGGTGCGCGGATACCGCTTCGCCGTGCTCTTCTCGCCGGAGACATTTTTTGAAGAACTCGGCGCGCCACCCTATTATGTGAAGGACGGTCGCGTGGTGAGCGGCAAGCCGCTGGAGACCGAAGTCGAGTGGGTGCGTTTTCCCGAGCCGATCGGACTTCAAAAAACTTACGCCGTGGCCCACGAGGAAGGCGTGAGTTTGGGCATACATCCTCCATTTGTAGAAAAGGGCGTCCGCTACTCGGTGTTCAAATACAGCATCCCGGACAAGGTGGTGAACATCTCGAAGAGCCTACAACTTCTGAACCTCGACACTTGGAAAAAAGTGCGCGTCGATGGCGTGGAGGTTGCGCCCGTGCGCGTCGCCAGCGCGCACCTGCCCAAGCCCGCCCAACTTGGCGCGACGGTTGAAGGCTACTCGTGCGTAGGCACCGAGGTGCGGGGAACGAAGGACCGCAAGCGCGTCGAGTATTTCGTGTATTCGATGGACAGCCACCGCGACACCTACGAGAAATACGGCTACTCGCTCACCCTTGTGCAAACCGGCATACCG
>JBIJCR010000107.1:0-8093 GCA_044344595.1 Terrimicrobiaceae bacterium | reverse complement strand
TGGCCAACCTCTATCTCGACGGCTTGGACAAAGCCGTCAACGGGGGCAAGCAAATGAAAGCGGTGATGGTCCGATATGCCGACGACTTCGTTGTCCTCTGTCGTAAAGGGCAGGGAGCGGCGATGCACGGTCGGCTGAAAAGCTGGTTGGAGAAAAGGGGGCTCAAGCTCAACGAAAAGAAGACACGGATCGTGGACTTCGAGAAAGAGAATCTCGAGTTCCTTGGGTTCCGGCTGGCGTGGAGGAAAGCGCGAAGTGGCAGGCACTATCCGCACTGTGAGCCCAGCCCGAAAAGCTGCGGCAAACTGCGGGAGGCGATCCGGGCGGAGACTGCCCGGAGCACCATGTGGAAGGAACCCGATGAGGTTATCGCCTGCGTCAATCGCAGGGTGAGGGGATGGATCGGCTACTTTCATTACGCCAATAGCTCGCGGGTGTTCGATAAAATGCAGTGGCAGATGAGAGAGCGCATGAGGCGATGGCTGTGGAAGAAACACGCCAAAACCCAAGCGCATTATGGAGACGCCTACAGCAACGAACGACTCCACGACCACTACGGCTTGGTCAACTTCCCCATGCACACCAAATGGCAAAACTCATGAAGCAAACCGAAGAACGGCACTCCGAGAGCCGGATGCGGGCAATCCGCACGTCCGGTTCGATGAGGGGGAGTCCCCGGCGGTCATTGGCCTTCGCGCCTCTAACCCCGTCCGGGTCTCCCTACTCTACTCAGCTGGGTTATATCACTTACAATTTCCTTTCTTTTAACGGAAAATCTTAACCAAAAAAGGGTAACACAAAATAAGCGAAACAATTCATGCCTATTTTCGCAGATTTTTCACTATAAAGTCGATTGAGAAAAAAAGTTTATGGAACGATGTAGTGAAAAAAAAACTCAGGTGGCTAGGTGTTTTTGGACCTCTGCGCTGATCGTGCGTCCATCTGTGCGGCCGGCGGCTTTTTCGTTCACGATTTTCATGACGGCGCCCATTTCCTTGCGACTTGTCGCGCCGGTTTCGATGATGGCGGCTTGGACGAGTGCGGTGATCTCTTCGGCGGAGAGGGGTTGGGGTAGGTAGTTGACGAGAATTTCTATTTCAGCCTTCTCGGTCGCAGCCATTTCGGGGCGGCCGCCTTTTTCAAAAGCCTCGATCGAATCTTGGCGCTTCTTGACTTCCTTGCGAACGATGGCGAGCGCATCGGCGTCGTCGAGCGTGCTGCCGGCTCCGCCTTTATCGATAGCGGAATTCATGAGGGCGGTTTTGAGCATGCGGAGAACGCCGAGTTTCGCAGACTCGCGTGCGAGCATGGCGGCTTTGATATCTTGATTGATTTGGTCTTGGAAGCTCATGAGAAGGATAGTTTTAGAAATTAAGTTTAAGTTTCGCAGGGCGCATGCTGATCGAGTGGCGCGCGGGCCTGAGCCTGAAGACATCAATCGCGGCGGAGTTGTTTTTGATTGGTGTAGGAGTTTTGGATGATGTCGAAGATGCGCTGGGCTGGCAGCACGCGGGTACTGAAGCAGTCGAGGTTTCCATCCGCTCCAATCACAGCGATGGAGAAGCCTTCGGGAACTTCGTAGGCGGTGGCTGTGCCAGGACCGTCTGGCACGGTGAGGAAGGGGATGTTTGAGCGGATGACGTCTTGCTCGCCTGAGAAGGCGGCGACGCAGAGGAGTTTCTCGGCAGCGAGGCGGGCGTAGATTTTCTGGAGTTGTCCGACTTGGGAGCGGAATGCCCATTCGCGTGGGCTTTTGGCGATGACAAGGACGACGGGTTGCCCGCGCAGGCTTTTAAGCGGCTTGGCGGAGCCGGTGGAGTCCGTCCAAGTGAACGACGGGGCTTCGCGCACGACTTCGGCCTGAAGTGGGGCGGCGAGACATAATGTAGCAAGAAAAGCGGCGATGGCTTTCATATTTTCATCAATTCCGCTTCCTTTGCGGCGGTGTTTTTGTCGATATCCGCAACGAAACGGTCGGTGAGTTTTTGAATCTCGCCCTCGGAGTCCCGAAGTTCGTCTTCACTCATCTTGCCGTCCTTTTGGGTTTTCTTGGCGGCGTCCATCGCATTGCGGCGGCTCGAGCGCACGCGCACACGGGCTTCCTCTGCGATACCTTTCACGGTTTTGGCCAAGTCGCGGCGGCGCTCTTCGGAGAGTTCGGGAATTGGCAGGCGGATGAGTTTGCCATCCACCGCCGGATGAATGCCGATGCGGGATTCATTGAGGGCACGCTCGATGTCGCGAACTGTGGCGGCATCGAAGGGTTGAATCACAAGCAGGCGTGGTTCCGGCGTGGTGATGAGGGCGAGTTGTTTGAGTTTCATCGTGGAGCCGTAGGCTTCGACATCGATGTTCTCCACGAGGGCGGGGGAGGCCTTGCCGGTGCGGATGGCTGCAAACTCGTGCGTCATGAAGGAAACGGCTTTTTCCATGCCCTCCTCAGCTTCAAAAAGAATTTCTTCGATACTCATGGTGGCTATTCGGATTTATCGGAAACAAGTGTGCCCACTTCCTCGCCGGCGATCGCCAGGCGGATGTTGTCGGGCTTGTTCATATCAAAAACAATGATCGGCATTTTGTTGTCCATGCAGAGGCTGAAAGCTGTCGAATCCATAACTTGTAGGCGGCGCGAGAGGGCCTCCGAGTAGGTGATTTGGGTGAAACGCTTGGCGTCCGGATTTTTTACGGGATCCGAGTCGTAGATGCCATCCACTTTCGTGGCTTTCAAAATGACTTGCGCGCCGATCTCTGCCGCGCGGAGGGCTGCGGTGGTGTCGGTCGAGAAAAAGGGATTTCCAGTGCCTGCGACAAAGATCACGACACGGCCGAGTTCGAGATGGCGTGTGGCGCGGCGTACGATAAAAGGCTCTGCGAGGTTCTGCATTTCGATAGCCGTTTGGACCCGGACTTCCACGCCTTGAGCTTCAAGGGCGGCCATCAGCGCGAGGCCGTTGATGACGGTGGCCAGCATGCCCATATAGTCCGCAGTGGTACGGTTCATTCCCCGGTGGCTTGCCGTGAGGCCGCGCCAGATGTTGCCGCCGCCGATGACGATGGCCAGTTCGACTCCAAGTTTGCGGGCCTCGGCGACTTGTGAGGCGATTTTTTGGACGACTTCGGGGCTTATGCTGTCGCGGCTTCCTGGCTCGCGGAGAACCTCTCCGCTGAGTTTGAGCACGACCCGTTTGTAGCGGACATGGGATGTTTGGGACATGGGCGAGTGCCCACATAGAACCGCATCAGGGCTCCGGAGAAAAGGACAAATCAAAACGGGCGTCCGGAGTCAGCGGAAACCCCCGCAGAAATTCGGCGACGGGCATGCGCTTGCGGCCTTCGAGTTGCACACTCAGAAGCCTCAGGGAACCCGTCGCGCAGGCGACCACAAGAGAGTCGGCATCCGCTTGCAGCACGCTGCCGGGAATGCCCCAGGCAGGATCTTCGGCTGCGGAGTGGATTTTCATAATATGACCCGATATGCGGGCAAATGCTCCCGGCCATGGCGACATCGCCCGCACCCGCAGTGCAAGATCCGATGCGGGCCGGTTCCAATCTAGAAAGCCATCCGCCTTTTTCAATTTCGGCGCGTAGGTGGCCTTTTCTGAATCTTGAGACGTGCGGGGCGCGTTGACCTCTGCCAGAAGATCCAAGGCTCGGAGCAGGCACGGTGCGGCGAGCGCCGCCAGCCGGTTATGGAGTTCGCCGGTTGTCTCCTGCGGGCCTATTTCCAAAACCTCCTTAAGTAGCACATCCCCCGTATCGAGGCCCTCGTCCATATACATCACAGTAACGCCTGTGATTTCATCGCCCGCGAGGATTGCCGCATGAATCGGCGACGCGCCACGATGGCGGGGCAGGAGTGAGGCGTGGAGGTTGAGGCACCCGAGGCGTGGCAATTCTAGGACGGACTTCGGAAGAATCTGGCCGTATGCCACGACCACCATGATATCCGGCTTCAGGCCCCGCAGCATTTCGAAGGATGCCGCATCGCGGAGTTTCGGAGGTTGGTGCACGGGAATTTTCCGTTCCATTGCGAGCTGTTTGATCGCCGAAGCGCGTGGCTTCAAGTCGCGACCGGCGGGCTTGTCTGGCTGGGTGATGACGCCCAGCACTTCGTATTTTCCTGAGTCGAGGAGTGCCTTCAATGCGGGAAGTCCGATCTCACCGGTACCGCAAAAAACAATGCGCATCATTTTTAGAATCCCAGTCGTGAGGTGGCGGCCTGACGCGCCATCTGTGCGCGGGTCATCATGAGTTCCCCGGCTGTGACCTCGCGCTGGCCAAGGGATGAGGCGCATCCGGTGCAAAGGTAGTCGTAGATTTCCTTGTCGGGCAGGACGAGAAGTAGCTTCTCCCGTACCGGCATGGCGGTGGCACATTTCTTGCAATAGAGCGACGAGGCGCGAAGGCTTTCAAATTGCTGCATGGGTCAGACGGGTTTCAGGTGGTTGGTTTAAATAATACTTCCACTTGTCCTCTGGATCAACTTTTGCGGCGCGCACTCCAAATCGCGATTGTGCTTGCCAGACCAGTATTGAATTGGTTTTTCGAAGGTCTAATCTAAAACTCAACATGTCCGACACAACCATTCTTTCCATCCGAGCCCGCCAAATCCTCGATTCGCGCGGCAATCCCACCATCGAAGCCGATGTCGAACTCGCCGGCGGAGCCATTGGCCGCGCAGCAGTTCCCAGCGGAGCCAGCACCGGTGAACACGAGGCGGTCGAACTCCGCGATGGAGATAAATCCAGTTACCTCGGCAAAGGCGTGACCAAAGCGGTTGCGAATGTTTCCAAACTTCTCACCCCTGCTCTGATCGGCCTTGACGCAGCAGATCAAGTTTCGGTGGATAAAACGATGCTCGCAGTCGACGGCACTCCGACCAAAAAGAAAGTCGGTGCCAACGCTATTCTTGCAGTCTCTCTTGCCACGGCGAAGGCCGCTGCCGCACAGATCGGCCAACCTCTTTATAAATACCTTGGAGGCCCCAATGCCAAGGTTCTGCCCGTTCCGATGATGAACATCCTCAACGGCGGCGCACACAGCGATGCTCCGATCGATTTCCAGGAGTTCATGATCGTCCCGAAGGACTTCCCAACCTTCTCCGAGGCTCTTCGCGCAGGCACTGAGATTTTCCATTCACTCAAGAGCGAACTCAAAGGCCGCAAGCTCTCTACCGCTATTGGTGACGAGGGCGGTTTCGCTCCAGCCCTCTCCAGCGCCGAGGACGCTCTGGACTCGATCGCCAAGGCCGTAAAAGCCGCCGGCTACAAATTCGGCAAGGAAATATTTATCGCCCTTGATTGCGCCTCCAGCGAGTTCTATGACTCCGCCAAGAAAGCCTATGTTTTCAAGAAGTCCGATGGATCCAAGCGCAGCGCCGATGAGCTCGTTGCCTACTACCAAGGCCTCTGCAAAAAGTATCCGATCATCTCGATCGAAGACGGCTGCGCTGAGAACGACTGGGTCGGCTGGAAAAAACTCACCGACGCTCTTGGTTCGAGCACTCAGTTGGTCGGCGACGATCTCTTTGTCACCAATGTGGAGTTCCTCCGCAAAGGCATCGACCAAGGCGTGGCAAATTCGATCCTCGTCAAAGTAAACCAAATCGGCTCGCTCACCGAGACCCTCGACGCCATCGAACTCGCCAAGGAAAACAAATACACCGCCGTCATCAGCCACCGCTCCGGCGAGACCGAGGATGTCACTATCGCCGACATCGCCGTGGCCACAAATGCCGGTCAGATCAAGACCGGTTCACTTTGCCGCACCGACCGCGTCGCCAAATACAACCAACTCCTCCGCATCGAAGAAGAACTCGGCGACAACGCCATCTACGGCGGCAAAATGCGCTGAGTTGGGATTGACCACAGAGGACACAGAGTTCACAGAGAGTTAAAAGGGAAGACAAGAAGGGGTGATTTGGACCCCTTCTTTAAATCCCCCATCAAGTGACGAATTCTTATTCTGACCAATCTGTAAATTCTGTTCGAAATTCCGCTTTCACATTCAATCAATGTCGAGGGGCACGATCTTGGACCGTGCCTTTCGCATTTTCCAGTTCCGTGCGTTGTTCGGGCGTGAGATTGCCTTTGAGTGCGGCGTTGTAGTTTTCGATTGCCTGGGTGGCGAATCCGCGCTTTGCCCAGGCTTGGGCGAGGTGGATGTGGATGATCGTTGGTTCCTCCTTTTGCTTTTGTGCCAGAGCGAGGAGTTTTTCCAGAGCGGCAATTTCGGTGTTGGGGTCGTTGGCCTCTCGTGAGATCCTGGCTTCTAGCCATAGCACGGATGGTGTGTTCGAAGCTTTTGCGGAGAGAGTGGCTGATTCCTCAGCGGCGCCGGAGATGTTGCCGGTCTCGAGGAGGGAGAGGGCAAGGAGGTAGCGGGCCTGTGTGGAGGATGCGTCTTCTCTCAAAGCCAATTCGGCTTCTTTTTTTGTTGTGGGCCATTGCTTGAGCGCCGCAGCTAGTGTGGCTGATTGCGTAAGCACGAGTGGATCGCGCGGCGCGGTCTGGCGGGCTTGGGCCATCCACTCTCGGGCGTCTTTGTTTTTTCCCAGAAAGTGCATGACCATGGCAGTCTGCGCACGATAAAGAGCGGTGTCCCGTTTGTTGGCAAACATAGGTTTCGCGGATGAGGTGTCATCAGATTTCTTGCCGCGTCGATAGAGGAGGCCCTGGTTGTCAATTTTTGCGAGATGCCACTCGGGAGATGAATTCAGCATTTCAACCAGTGGACGGGATTTTTCCAAGGGCACGGCGAGAAGGATGGCTGTGAATGGATCGCGACGATCCTCCTCGCGCCACCGCACAGGCGAGGAGGTGAGTGTCTGAATCGCTTCGGCAGTTGGCACCCGCGAGATGATGTCCGGCAATAGAAGGCGCGCCGCCGAGAGGGCAGGGGAGTTAATAAAAACCCGTCCATCGCGGTCGCTAACGATTTTGAGTAAATCAACGGGTGCCAAAAGGCGGGTGTCTCGAATGTCCCTTGGGAAGGCTTGAAATCCTTGAAAGGCGCCGAATCCCATGATGACCATTGCGGCAATGGTGAGTCCCCAGTGGATGCGGGTTTGAAAGTCCAGCGGGAGTTTTCGCGAAATCCATGATACAGCAAAAAAAGCGGCAAGCACCGGAGCAAAGATGCAGGCTGCTCTGGCGGCATCCGCTCCTGGCAGACCACCAATCGAGTAGCCTGCAGCGGCAAGGCGATCCATCCATCCCGCTTCCTCTCCGCAACCCGCCATGGCGGATCGCAAGCTTTCCATTCTCGAAAAAAAACAGTGCGCCGCCGCTACCGTAGCCGCCAGAATGCCTGCCAATATGGGGAGCCTAAATTTGCCGGAATGATCGTTTGCCATGTACCTTTGAGTCAATAAAGTGATTGCCATGCACGGCAAGACAACCCTCATTGCAATTATTATGAGTTTTTTTGGATTTGGCAGCAAAGGAAAAGCCCTCGAAGCCGGAGCGCCCGCTCCCGTGCCTGCAGCAGTGGATCAAGACGGCAAGGCCTTCGCCTTTGCGGATATCTATGCCAAGGGTGTCACGCTGGTTTATTTCTACCCGAAAGCGGACACTCCCGGCTGTACGGCACAAGCTTGCTCCCTGCGGGATTCCTTCGAGTCGCTGAAGGCTGAAAATTTGCAAATCGTGGGAGTGAGTCGCGACACGCCCGCTTCGCAGAAAAAATTCCAACAAAAATACAATCTTCCGTTCAGTCTTGTTGCGGATGCGGACGGAAAGGTTGCCGAGGCCTTTGGTGTGGGAGGCGTGATGAGCCTGTCTGTAAGCAAGAGGCAATCATTTCTGATTAAGGATGGTCGCGTTGTCTGGATGTCCCCATCGGCCAAAACCGGCGAGCACGCTGCGGAGGTGCAGGCCGCTCTCGACTCACTGAAATAAGCAGCGCCTCAGCGCGCGCCGCCTTGAAGAATGGCACGCACTCCTGCCTCATTGCCCTGAAATATGATTAGGAAGCACATGCCTTTGTCTCGGCTCAGTGCGCCGGCGTATTCTGGGTTTATCTGGGCTGTGCGCCACTCTCCATCAGGAATAACTATGTTCCATGGAGCGGCGCTGAAGACGGCGAGTTGAGCC
>JBIJCR010000106.1:0-8099 GCA_044344595.1 Terrimicrobiaceae bacterium | reverse complement strand
ATCCCCACCCTTCACCGCACACTCCTCACAGGCCTCGACATTGATCTGAAGCGCGAAAACGAACTGGCTGCGATCATCCACATCGAACGCCTCAAGGATGGAAGACTGAAGCTAACAACCGTTTCAATTATGTATCCGAGCTACGAGTCAGTTGCCTCGGACGGCACATTCACCCTCGAACCGCCTACAATGCTCAATGTGCGCGCCGGACTGCCTGTTATCGACGCTACTCGCCAAAAGGAAGCTGATGCGAAATACGAACACTTCCGTAAAAAAGCACGTCTCACCGCAACGAAAAAACAGGAGCCCCTGCCTGAGGATCCAACCGCCGAACAGGCACGCCTCATGCGGGTTGAGAAGCCAGTTTCCGTTGACACGCCAGAGCCGTCTCCCTCAGCCACGCCGAACATTCTGGCCGCCGCTCTGCCCACTCCATCGCCATTGCCATCCGCTACGCCAAAACCATCGCCCACTCCCGCACCATCAGCCACTCCATTGCCGTTGCCATCCGCTACGCCAACGCCCTCACCGTCGCCAACCCCTGAGGCTCCCAAAGCCATCGCCGCAGCCGGTTCCAAGAACTGGCCACTCTATGAACCGGGCCGCATGCCAAGAGGCCGCCTTGTCGCACCGAGCGACCTCTCGGAAATCGCGAGAAAAGGCACCGGCGGAGAGAGGATTTATCTGCAGGGCAGCTTTTATGTCACAGCTGCCGGAAGCGACCGCGCTGTCATACGCACACCGCAACGTGGCTTTGGATCACGCACCGACAATATCCGTATCATCGTTCAATACCCGAACGGCATGACCGCACCAGCAGAGGGTTCCGCAGTCTCTCGTGACTCCCGGCGTCCCTTCCAGATAATGGAAGTCAAAGAAATCCAAGGCGGTCAGATTAATGTCTATGTCCGCGAGGTTACCAAGCCTTAACAACCGCATTCGCCAGGAAATCGAAAGGCTTGGCCCCCTAGCCTTCTCCCGTTTCATGGACCTTGCGCTTTATGATCCATTTGACGGCTACTACTCATCAGGCCGCGCAGCTGTTGGCCGTGAGGGCGATTTCTTTACAAATGTGAGCATCGGACCCGTCTTCGGCACGGTTTTGGCAGGGCAGTTTTTGGAAATGTGGGAAGCACTTGGACGCCCTCCAGAATTCCGACTTGTAGAGCAAGGCGCGAATGATGGCCGCCTTTCAAGCGATATCCTGAATGCCCTTTCCGAAACTCCACTGGCTGGCATTTCTCTCACAATCGTCGAGCCCTTTTCCCTCCTCCGCGAAAAGCAAGCCGCCACACTCGCAGGATGCAATGTCGAGTGGGTCGAGCGCGCGAACGATCTGCCTCCCTTCGATGGAGTTCATTTTTCCAATGAGCTGTTCGATGCCCTGCCCTTCGACATTCTGGAGGCACGCGCCGGTGGCTGGCATGAACTGCAGGTGCACGACGACGAAGCCGGTTTTTCCTTCAAACCAGCCCCCCATCCGATCCAGAACACAGATCTTCCGCCGCGCCCTGATGGCTACCGAACGGAACTCCGACGTCACCAGCGCGACCTGATCGAAACGATTTCCTCGCGCCTGCGCCAGGGGTTTCTCCTAGCCATCGACTATGGAATGCCGCGCGCCGATCTACTAGCCCCGCACCGCTCGGGCGGCACGCTGGCCTGCTACGCACAACACCGCCGCGATGATGCCCCGCTGGAAAATCCGGGCGGAAAAGACATCACAGCCCATGTCGATTTCACCGCCCTTGCGCAAGATGCCACCGCATGCGGTCTGACCCTTGAGGGCTACACCGACCAACACCACTTCCTCGTCGGCGCCGCCACGGGACTCCTCAAGTCCCTGGATGGCGCCGCACCGACTCCCTCCACGCTCAAAATCCTGCGAAGTCTCCGCACCCTGCTCCACCCAGAAACCATGGGAACGCAGTTCAAATCGATTCTGTTTTCAAAAAAAGCTCTATTGGCAAAACCTCTCTCCGGCTTCCAACACACGAGCGATTGCGGGTTCCTCCTCGAGTGACACAAAAATTAAATTTGACCACTTGAACACAAACGAGCACTTTTGAGGCATGGCATCATCTGTTCTTTTCAGGGCGCGCGTTCCCTCCGATCGACTCAAACGGGCGGAAAAAGTCTTTGCGCGTTTAGGAATGAAAACAAGCGACGCTTTCAACATCTTTCTAGCCCAAGTCGAACTGCGAAAAGACATGCCTTTCTCGATAACCGCAAATCCCGAACCATTGCTCACAACCACCGAACAGGGCAAAGCATGGGAGAAAGCTCTTGGCGAGTATTGAAGCCAACGCCGGGGAGGTTTGGACCGTTGATTTCGGCACTGCCGCTAAGCAACGACCTGTTCTTGTTTTGGCATTTCCCCAGCCCTCTGATGCCCGCGCCCTCGTCGTTGTTGTCCCCCTCACATCCCTACTTCGCGGGTTGCGCGGGGAAGTTGATATTGGAAAACCCAAGTGGCTCCCGAAGCATTCCGCTGTCAATGTCCAAGGATTCGCCAGCATCGATCAAAGCGCACTTCAGCGAAAACTTGGTAGACTGAACGACCACCAATTGGAGTCGGTGAAGGATACGGTAAGGGATTTGTTGGATTTGTAGCCCGCAGCGTTTTGTGAAACGCCAAGTGCCGACGCACAAACGCCTCCCCTCTTATTTCGCAGGAGGCTCGGGTGTTTCCGCGGGCTTGTGTTCACCACCGACGAAATATTTTTCCACGAGGTAGAAGCAGGCCGGTATCAGGAAGATCGATAGGAAGGTGGCTGCGAGCATGCCGCCGATGACGGTTGTGCCGAGGACTTGGCGGCTCACGGCACCTGAGCCACTGGCGAGAGCAAGCGGGACGGTGCCGAGGATGAAGGCAAAGGCGGTCATGAGGATCGGCCGCAGGCGGAGTCTTGCACCGGCGAGCGTGGCTTCGAAGAGAGGCTTCCCTTTTTCGTATTCATCCTTGGCGAATTCCACGATGAGAATGGCATTCTTCGCGGCGAGACCGATGAGCATGACAAGGCCGATCTGCGCGTAGAGGTTATTCTGCATGCCACGTATCGAGAGTCCGGCGAAGGCTCCAAAAACGGCGACAGGCGTTGTGAAAAGAACACTGAAAGGCAGGCTCCAACTCTCGTATTGCGCGGCGAGGATGAGGAAGACGAAAAGCAAGGAGAGACCAAAAATCGCGCTCGGCGGCACGCCCTTCGCAGCGAGATTTTCCTGATACGACATGCCGAAGTAATCGTAGCCCATACCCGTAGGCATAGTCTCCCGAAAGACCTCCTCCATAGCGCGCATAGCCTGGGCTGTGGAGTATCCTGGCGCCACAGAGGCGTTGATCTGCGAGGCACGGAACATGTTATAGCGCATCGTAAACTCTGGACCAAAGGACTCCTTGGCCGTGATGAAAGAGTTCACCGGCACGGGTTCCTTTTTATTATTGGAAATGTAAAACATGCCCAAATTGTCGATGTCGGTTCGGTATTCGCCCTCCGCCTGCACATAGACCTGCCACTGGAGACCGAAGCGGTTGAAATAATTCACAAAGTAGCCGCCGAGGAATGTCTGAACGGTCTGGTAGGCATCCGAGAGGCTCACGCCTTGGATCATGGCCTGAGCCTCGTCTACCGAGAGATGGATCTGCGGAACATCCCAGAGCGACGTGGTGAAGAGAGTGGTCAATTCCGGACGGGCCTTGAGGGCGGTCATGAATTTTTGAGTGTTTGAAGCAATGAACTCCACCGGACCGCCGCTGCGATCTTCAAGCATGAACGTGACACCACCAGCCGTGCCGATTCCAGGAATTGCCGGCGGCGGGAACGCGAAAGCGGCTGTGGGATTTGCGAGTGCGGCGAGTTCCTTGTTGATATTCGCCTGGATGGCATCGACCTGAAGTTCCGGCGTCTTGCGTTTTGACCATTCATCGAGGGTAATGAAAAAGAATCCGGTGTAGGTGCTTTGAACGGTGCTCAGGAGGTTGAAGCCGATGATCGAGGTCACATACTGAACGCCAGGAGTCTTCAAAAGAATCTGCTCGATGCGCTCGGAGGCCTCGGTGGTTTGTTGGAGCGAGGATGCACGCGGAAGCTGCACGACGCCGAAGAGGTAGCCTTGGTCCTCCTCAGGAATGAAAGCCGTTGGCATGGTGCTGCCGATACCGCCGGCGCCCAGCGTGAGCCCGATCAGGAGAATGACAGCAATTCCCAACTTGCGGATCAGCCCGCGGCAGATGGCGACATAGCCGTTCGTGGCGGTATCGAAAATCCGGTTAAAGCCCCGGAAAAATGTTCCCAGTGGTCCCCTTGCCTCCTTGCGCGGGCGCAGCAGAAGCGCACCCAGAGCGGGACTGAGGGAGAGTGCATTAAAGGCCGAAATAAGAACCGACACGGCCATGGTCACGGCGAACTGCTGATACATCGCGCCGGTGATGCCCGGAATGAAAACGGTCGGGATGAAAACCGCCGCCAGGATGAGCGCAATCGCGATAACCGGACCGGAGACCTGCGACATGGCCTTGAAAGCTGCATCCCTTGGACTCAACCCCTCCTCGATGTGCGACTCGATGGCCTCGACCACAACGATGGCGTCATCCACCACCAAGCCGATCGCGAGCACCATGCCGAAAAGCGAGAGCGTGTTGATAGAAAATCCAAGCATAGGGAAAAGTGCAAATGTTCCGATGAGCGAGACCGGAACGGCGATAAGTGGAATGAGAGTGGCCCGCCAGCCTTGAAGAAAAATAAACACAACGATGATGACCAGAACCATGGCCTCAAAGAGTGTCTTGACGATTTCCTGCACGCCATCGGTGATGGCGAGCGTGGTGTCGAGTGCGACGGTGTATTGAAGACCTGCGGGAAATTGCTTCGCCTGCTCGTCGAAGAAGGCCCGGATTTGCTTCATGGTATCCACCGCATTCGAACCGGGGAGCTGGTAAACGGCGATGATGGCTGCATTCTGGCCCTGAAACCGCCCGCGAATATTATAGACCTGGCCGCCGAGTTCGACCCTGGCGACATCCTTCACCCGCACGATCGATCCATCCGAGTTTGCGCGGATGACGATGTTTTCGAACTCCTCGGCCGTGGTGAGGCGCCCTGTGGTAGTAACTGTGAAGGTAAAAACCTGTCCCTCGGGAACCGGTTCGCCGCCGATCTGTCCAGCGGGGTTCACCTTGTTCTGCGCATTAACGGCTTGGATGACCTCGGGAACCGTGATATTGAGAGTGGCAAGACGGTCGGGCTTCACCCAAATGCGCATCGCATATTGGCCAGCGCCGAAGATGCTCACGCTGCCGACGCCGGGAATACGCGTGAGCGGCTGGTTGATGTTGATGTAGGCGTAGTTCGCCAGAAAAGTCGGATCGAACTCGCCATTCGACGACGAGAGAACAAAGACCGCGAGCGGCGAGGAGAGTGCCTGCTGGACTGTGACGCCGTAGTTTTTTACCTCCGCTGGAAGCTGCGAGGCCGCCTGCGTCTGCCGCATCTGGGCGAGAATCTGGTCCGTCGTCGGCTCGGTGTCCGTGCCGAAGATGACATTCAAATTCATAATGCCGGAATTGGCATTGATCGAATACATGTATTCCATGCCCTCAACGCCGCTCATCTGCTGCTCGATCGGAGTGGCGACGGATTGCTCGACCGTGAGGGCATCGGCGCCGACATAGGTGGTCGTCACCTGAATTTGCGGCGGAACGATATTTGGATACTGCGCGACGGGTAGGCCCGCCATAGAAACGAGACCGACAATGACTGTGATGATGGCAACAACCATCGCTACGATCGGCCGGCGGATGAAGAAATTCGACATGGCGTGTTACTTCGTGGTCTCCGGAGTCGATGTGGCTGCAGCGGCGGGGGCCACCTCTGCCGGCAGTTGATAAGGAGAGGGCGAGACTTTCATGCCGGGGCGGGCTTTTTCGACGCCCTCGACAATGACTTGGTCGCCCGCCTGAAGGAAGCCTGAGACAACGCGGAACTCGCCTTGTTGCGGCCCGAGCTTCACTGGCACGGGCTTCACAGTGTTGTCGGGTTGGAGAACCGAAACAAAATAGTTACCCTGCATTTCCACCGTGGCTTTTTGCGGAACGAGCAATGCGCCCTTGATTTCATCAACCGGCGCGGTGACTTTGGCGAATAGGCCCGGACGCAACACGCCATTGGGATTCGGGAAGAGAGCTGTGATCTGAATGGCACCAGTGGAGACATTCACTTGGCGGTTGAAGAAGTCGAACTTGCCAAGTTCGGGATATTTTGAGCCGTTCGCGAGCTGCAACGTGAAACGGGCCTTTTTTTCATCCTGGGGCAGGCTCTGAACACGCTGAAGGATATCAACCGCTTCGAGGTATTCGGCCTCGGTGATGAAGAAATTCATTTTCATCGGATCGATCTGCGAAGTTTGGGTCAGGATGCTAACGCGTCCACCCGGGCCGACGAGGTCGCCGATCTGGGCCTGCGCGACGCCGGCCACGCCATCGAATGGCGCACGGATTGTGCAGTATTCAAGATTCACCTGAGCGGCCTGCACAGAGGCTTGGGAAGCGGCAACATTCGCCAGCGCGGCCTGGGTGTTTTGATAGGAGGTCTGATATTCCTGCTCGCTGATGACCTTGGTTTGGTAAAGCTGCGTCTGGCGCTGGAGCGTGATCTGCTGGAGCTGAGCCTTCGCGACGGCACTGGCATAATCGGCCTCCGCTTGGGCGAGTGCAGCTTGGAACGGCCTCGGATCGATGGTAAAAAGCGTGTCACCTTTTTTGACTGCGGAGCCTTCCTTATAATTCTGAGTGAGAAGATACCCCGTGACCTGAGCTTGAATGTTGGAATTCTGGAAACCATCGAGGAGTCCGACCCACTGGCGCATAGCCGTGACATCTTTTTGAACGACCGGAGTCACCGTAACATTCACCGGGGGAACTGCTTTTGAAGCGGACTTTTTACAAGAAACAGCGAGACCTGCGGCCGCAAGGATCAAAACGGCGTGAATTCGAAACTTCATGCCCGCAGTGCGTATCGGGAAGCTTCGAGGAGGGCGAGATTTTTGTTTATCCGCTACTCCTCGTCCTTTGGTCCGATCGTGCGTTCCCCAACCAGAAATTCCTGAACCGTGCCGACCGTGCGTAAGGTGGTGTCGCCCACCTTGCGGGCGGTGGATTCCGTGAAGTCAGCGATTTTTCCAAACAGGCCTCCCATTTTTTTACCTTGGGATTTTTTCACAGGCGAGCCATCCGGCATTTGAATCGCCTGAACGATCGCTCCGCCTTGGGCAGCAATACCCATAGTGCCAACAATCGCTCCCATTTCATCATAAAGGCGAATTGTCCAGACCGGTTCATGCGTGGCAGCATCCGTGCGCAGCGTGTAATCGAGCCAGTGGAAGGCCACCCGCGCGTCATTCGCATGCTGCTGTACGGATTGGAAAAGACTGCTGGAATCCACCGAAACCTCGGACGTCTGGATCGCCGGCATTTCGGAGACATTCTCAAATCCCTTCAACGGCGTCCGCTCGGAGGTGATGGCTCCATTGGCGACGCTCACCTCCCGCACACCGCCGCGCGCGGAGGGGTCTGCAAGCAGGATTTGCCACTCGGCAGGCATGGGATCCGCCCGCTCGCCCTTGAGTTCGACAATCCTCGCATCAGCGGCGTAGGGTTGGTCCGCCACAGCGCGAAGTGCCAAAATCGCCGAACCGGCGTTCCCCGCAAAGGCGGAAGATGTGCAAACAAGCAGGATCAGGAGGATGCCACGGATCATGACGGAAAATTACCTGCACAAATACGGGATTCCAGAGCTTTTTTAGGAAGCTGAAAAATCGGAGGTCAAGGAGGACAACAGAAGTTCCAAGATTCAGACACCGCCTTGGTCCTCACTTGATCACATTCCGCCCTTTGAGACCGAAATGCTTTGCGGCGGCGAGGAGATGTTTATCGTTGGAATGAATCTCACGAAAGCCGTGCTCCTTCGCGCAAGCGAGGTGGAGGGCATCCGAGGCACGAAGGAAAATTTTTGCCGGTAGTATGCCGAAGTTTTTTGAGGCTTTGTCCACCAAGTCCGGGGTCGCGTCGAACCAGGTCCACAAGCCTGCTATGTTGTCCGCCT
>JBIJCR010000105.1:0-8103 GCA_044344595.1 Terrimicrobiaceae bacterium | reverse complement strand
GAACCGACGACCAGCGGTTTACAAAACCGCTGCTCTACCACTGAGCTATGTCGGCGTGGAAGAATTACTAATCTTTCACACTTTTACCTTGGATGCAAGAGCTGTCTGAAACTATGCCTGCATGACGTCGCTGCAATCAATCTCAACATCTGCCGAAACGCTGTAACTCCGGCAAAGCAACATTTTTCTGTAAATTCGGTTAGGCTGACTGAAGGATGGCAAAGGTTTTTTGTTGATTTTGGTTAGTTGTTACAGATCTGGGGAAGATAGGTTTTGCCGGACTCCCACTCCTCGGAAATGTCCATGAGGATGGCGGAGACGAGGCGTAGGATGGAGGCTTCGTTTGCAAAGAGGCCTGCGATCCTGATGCGTCTTTTAATTTGGGAGTTGAGGTTTCGCACATGTTGGAAGAGCGCAGACGACGGCGGATATTTTTGGGGAAACCAAAAATGGTGAGGCCTTTGTGAATGGCGCTTTCCATCCAACGAGCGAGATCGGGAGCGGATTTGGAGTATTTTTCGACGATCTCGTTGAGACGCATGTCGGCCTCTGGGCGGTTGCGGAAGTTGTAGATATATCGAATGTCGTCGTCGACTTGTTGTCGCATGGAGACTTTGGGAACGTAGGGTTGGGCGTTTTGCTGGGAATGAAACTGGCAGCGTTTCCAGGGCGAGGCGTTGAGAATCATTTCAGCGATCCGGGAAGGCCCATTTTCGCATGCTTCGTTCAAAAAAACGATGGATAAAGTTATCGAGGGATGAATTTTGGGTTCTTGTCTGTTCGGTCATGTTTGATGCTCTGTTTGATTTAAGTACCTTCGGTGACCAGCCGTGGCCGGACGTCTTCAACCACTCGTCTTCCTGACTCGTAGTTGCTTTACGGAAAACGCCGCTTCACTTAGTTTCCATAAATCAGGAATGATCTGGCGGTGTCGGCAATTTAATGACGAATTGCTGCACTACCTCGCAGTTCACTTTTGAACCATCGCCAACATAAAAATCCGTTGGAATCGTCCGCTTGCATCGGATATTGGTATGCGGTCATGAAACTGCTCCCCGTTATTGTCCTTACGACTCTGCTGTCCCGTTTCCTATGGCCGAGTACTCTCCACGCTCAGTCTCAGGCCGCCGCTCAGGAAAATGAAGCCGCCTACGGCCTGCTTTCAAACGCCGATTACAAAGCTGCCGCCGCCGCTTACCAAGGCATCATCACAGGCTATCCCACGGATATTCTTGTTCAGTCGGCGACAATCCAACTCGGCCTCTGCCAATTTTACCTCGGAGAGTTCGACAAGGCTCTCGCCAGTTTGGAAAAATCCAAGTCTGGTCCTGCGCTCACGCCTGATCAGTTGCAGATGATTGACAATCTGCGCGCACAAATTCTCGCCTCCAAAGCCATGGCGCTTCCGCCCTCGGATGCAAGCCGCAAGGGCATCTTCGAACAGGCGATCAAAAGCTACACCGACTTTGCTGCGAAGTATCCACAGTCTCCCGACCTCGAGGCGGTCGTCTATGGTCGTGCGCTCTGCGAATACCAGATCTCCGACTTCGATAAGGCCGCGGCCACTCTGCGTGAGAATATTCAGAAGTTTGCTGCTAGCTCGACCATTGAAGGTAGCAAAAATCTTCTCGCCATCACCCTCGCTACACAAGGTGGCGGCCAACTCACTAGGGATGGTGGCGATAAGGACAAAGGCCTCGAACTCCTCAAACAGGCGGAGGACCTCTTGCGGGGGATTATCGCGAGCAAAAAAGACCTGGCGCTCGTGAACGACGCAAATTTCCAACTCGGTGAAATCTTGTTCATGCGCGCTGCATTCAGTCCCGAGGCCGACCGCAAGGGCCTCTATGAACAGGCTGCCGCAGCCTATATGGCCGTGTTGCCGAAAGAGGACATCGTCGCCATGCAGCAAGAGAAGGTGAAATCCTACGGTCCTCAAAAAATCGCAGCCCTTCGCGCAAAGAACATTCCCCTGAAAAACAAGCTCGATAAGGAAAACGAACGCGAACTCAAAAAACTCGCCGAGATCAGCGCCAAGCCCGACCAGACCGCGCAGGCCCTCCTCAAACTCGGCGAAATCTTTTTCAATGCCGGAAGATATAACGAGTCCCGTGTGGTCATCACCCACATCAGACCGTTCCTGACTACCGATGACGATAAGATGCGTGCCCTCTATTACAACACGATGGGCTACATCATGCAGAATGCCATGAGCCCTGCTCTGAAGGGCTACGAGGAGTTCCAGGCAAACTACAAAGGCAAGCCGATTGCGGAAAACCTACCCTTCATGGTCGGCAACATGATCCTCGCCCAAGGTGACAGTGCCGGGGCGATCCGCTACTTCGACGAGTCCATACAGTCCTACCCGAAAGGCCGTCTCTCGGGCCTCTCGGTCGCTCAGAAGGCCCAAGCCCAAATCGGCCTCAAGCAATACGATCAGGCGCTAAAGACCTTCCAAGACAGCCTCCAAAAAAATCCAACGCCCGATGTTGGAGTTGTTGCCCAGTTCGGCATTGGTAGCATCTATCGCGACACCTCGAAGTGGGACGACGCCATCAAGGCCTTCAAGCTCACTGTTGAGAAATATCCCGACACCCCGCAGGCTGTGGAGTCCACCTACTGGATAGCCGCTTGCACGCAACAGAAGGGTGACAACGCTGGCGCCATTCCGCTTCTTGAGGCATTCCTCAAGGCGAATCCTGAGACCCCGCTCACTCCGCTTGCCACATTTGTTCTCGGAAACGCACAGGTCGCCACAGGCCAGAATGACGCTGGTGTGGCCACGCTCGCCAAAGTCGCCGAGCAATTCCCCGACTCGCCGCCGGCTCCTTTCACCTACTTCGCCCGTTCTCAAGTCTTCGCCGCGGCTCAGAATGTTGCCGAGGTTAACAAGCTCATGCGCGAGTTCATCGAAAAGTATCCGAAGGACGATAAAGTCTATTTTGCCTACAACAGCATTGGCCAGAATGCCGCATCCGCTGGCAACGTAGACCTCGCCATCACCACTTGGAAGGAGTTCGTGGAGCGTTATCCCGACAACGCTAAAGCCCCGTCGGCGTTGGTGACCGTCTCCGAGCTCCAGCGAGCCACCGCCGAGCGCCTCGCGACTAACTATACCTCACTCAACGAATCCGACCGCGTGAAGTGGAAGGAAGCCGTCGATGGATCTTCCGCGACCATCGAGAGCCTCCTTGCGAAATACCCGCAAAGCGCCGATGTTTCGCCCGCGCTTCAGTCCCTCCTCGCCAGTCAGCGCATGCTCATCCGCTCCGGCTTGAAAGACGATGCCGCCGTCGAAGCCGCATTCCAAGCCCAGGCCGACCAAGCCGCCGATTCTACTGCGCGCAGCAAGATCCTTTTTACGCTGGCAGGCTTCATTGCGGAAAAAGACAAGCCCCGCGCCTTGGCCAAGATGACCGAGGCCTACAATGCTCAAGTGGTTTATGGCCCGAAAGACCTCGATGTCTACGGGCTCGCCCTTGTCGATTCCGGCAAGCTCGACGAGGCCCAAGCCATCTTCGAAAAACTCGCCGTCGATTACCCTGCTCCCGCCGGTGTCGCACCAAATGCCGCCCTACCGCTCGTTCAGGAAGCTCAGGCCACATCCCTCTTCGGCAAAGGCCGCGTCGCGCAGCAGCGCGGGCAGACTGCCGAAGCCGGCCAGTTCTTCCAACAACTCAAGAGCACCTACCCCTGGTCGCCCAAAGTCCTCGAAGCCGACTACGGTATCGCCCAGTCGCTTCGCTCGCAGAAGAAACCCGATGAAGCCATGTCGCTCCTCGGCGGCATCATCCGAGCGCAGAACGCCACAGCCGAACTCCGTGCGAACTCCTTCCTTCTCTACGGCCACATCATGAAGGATAAAATGAACGCCGAGGCGGATCCCAAAAAGAAGGCAGAGAACTGCGGTGCAGCCATCGACTTCTTCATGAAGATTCCGCAATTCTACTCCGGCGTTCCCGTCGCAGCAGCCGAAGGGCTCTGGGAAGGTGGACAACTCCTCGAGGTACAAGCCGCAACCCTCACCGAGGAATCCAAGCCGAAGAAATCCGAGCAACTCGCCCGCGCCAAGGCCTGCTACAGCCAAATCGTGAAGGATTTCCCGAGCGATAAATTTGCCGAGCAAGCCAAGCAGCGCATCCAGGCTCTTGGAGGCAACTGATTTCGCATGCCTCGCGCAGCCGCTGCATCACTGAGCCAGTTAAAACACCCCGCCGACGCATGCGAGATGGCCCGGGAGCTTCTCAAGAGGCTCCCGTCCATCTACCCCGATGCCCACTGCGAGCTCGACTATTCCAACCCGCTCGAGCTCCTTGTCGCCACCATCCTCTCCGCGCAGTGCACCGACAAGCGCGTCAACATTGTTACTAAAGACCTCTTCCAACGCTGCCGCACCGCAGCCGACTACGCTGAGATTTCTCAAGAGGAACTCGAGACCCTCGTCCGCTCCACCGGTTTCTACCGCAACAAGGCAAAAAATATCCGCGCCATGGGTGCCGCTCTGCTTGCCAGACACGGCGGCGAAGTGCCATCCACCCTCGAAGCCCTTGCCGCACTCCCTGGCGCGGGACGTAAAACGGCCAATGTCGTCCTCGGAAATGCCTTCCACAAAAACGAAGGCGTCGTTGTCGACACCCATGTGGGCCGTCTCTCCCAGCGCCTCGGCCTCACAAAATTCAGCGACCCCATCCGCATCGAGCAGGACCTCATTAAACTCTTCCCTCAGGAATCCTGGACTTTGCTCAGCCACTGGCTCATCTTCCACGGACGTCGCCGCTGCGCCGCCCGCAAACCGGATTGTCCCCACTGCGAACTCTGCGGCATCTGTCCCTCGTCGCAGGAAAAAGTCGCCGACTGATCTTTTCCTTAACCACCGCCATGCAGCAATACCACCGCCTCCTTCGACTCGTCCTTGATGAGGGCCGATTCAAATCCGACCGCACCGGCACCGGCACGTATTCCATTTTCGGTGCCCAAGAGCGCTTCGATTTGCGCCAAGGCTTTCCTCTCCTCACCACGAAAAAACTCCACCTCCGCTCCATCATTCACGAGCTCCTCTGGTTCCTGAAAGGCGATACAAACACCGGCTATCTGCGGGAAAACAATGTCACCATCTGGGACGAGTGGGCCGATGAGGAAGGCAATCTCGGCCGCGTCTATGGGGCCCAGTGGCGAGACTGGCGCGGAGCGGATGGCACCGCGATCGATCAAATCGCGCGCGTCGTCGAAGACATCAAAAAAAATCCCGATAGCCGTCGCCTTGTCGTTTCGGCATGGAACCCCGCCGAGCTTCACCTCATGGCCCTCGCACCATGTCATGCTCTGTTTCAATTCTATGTCCAGGATGGCGAACTCAGTTGCCAACTCTACCAGCGCAGCGCAGACCTCTTCCTCGGCGTGCCCTTTAATATTGCCTCCTACGCGCTCCTCACGCTCATGATTGCTCAGGTCTGCGGCCTCCAGCCCGGCACATTTGTTCACACCTTCGGCGATCTCCACCTATATGCCAACCACCTCGAGCAGGCCCGCCTGCAGCTCACCCGCGAGTGCCGCCCCCTGCCGCGCATGGTGCTCAATCCCGCCTGCACACGTCTCGAGGATTTTGTCTTCGAGGATTTCACTCTTGAAGGCTACGACCCGCACCCAGCCATCAAAGCACCCATTTCCGTCTAATCCATGATCGCCATCGCCGCCATGTCCCGCAACCGCGTCATCGGAGCCGATGGACGGATCCCCTGGCACATCTCCGAGGATTTGAAATTTTTCAAACGCACCACCCTCGCTCACATCATCGTCATGGGACGAAAAACCTACGACTCGCTCGGCAAGCCACTCCCCGGCCGCGAAAATTGGGTCGTCTCCCGCGAGGCCGACATCGCCGGAGTCACCGTGCTCCGCTCCTTCGACGCCATTGAAGAACCCACCGACGGCCGCCAACTCTACATCATAGGCGGAGCCCAACTCTACGCCGCCCTCCTGCCCCGCTGCTCCGAACTCCTCCTCACACGCATCGACCGCGACGTCGCAGGCGATACTTTCTTCCCCGAGTTCGAAAGCACCTTCGACACCGGCGAAATCCTTGAGTCCGGCCCAGACTACGAAATCCGCCGTCACCTCCGCAAAGAATCCCTCGAACGCTTGGAAAAAAAGTAAGGCCCAAGCGGCAGCCTCCCACTTCTGCGATAGTCGGCCTCAAATTCGCCTCGCTTGCGATAAAAATACTCCGATAAACACGCCGCGAATCGCGCCGAGTAAACGACACGCTTGCAATATAAAGCACGCCATTTTACGCAATAATGTCTGCCTTAAATGCAATTATGTCGAAATTGTCACATTTAAAAATATCACTTCATGTGCATGATGTCGCGCTCCCCCCGGCAAAAACCAAATCAATATGCACGAGGAGAAAAAATTTTATCGAAGAAAAGCTGGAGCGATGATCGCTGGGCTGCTGATTGCTGCTGCCATTTTTTGGATTTTTGAAGCAGCCATTGTCGAATATCCGAAGGAAAACTCACTCAACTCCCTCACCCAAGGTTTACAGGCGAATGCTGAGGAAAAAACTTCTCCGCTGCAAAACGGCTCTGCGCCTCAGAAGGCATTGTTTGAGCACCTACGCGCTAGCGATTCGAATGAGACAAATGCTCTTCCGTTCAGCACGGCAAGCGCACCTGTTTCGTCCACCGACACCGCTGTAAATGAACCTTGCCATCCCACGCAGTCACTCACCTCGGAGCCGGGCGGGCAGCGCGTATCTGCACGAATTCAAGCAGGGACGCGCGTTGTCAATGGTGCGCCCAATGCCTTGGGCCTTTTTCCCCGCGTGCCAATCGCGCTCGAGGAAACCGTCCAAGTCGCAGTGAGCTATCCGGGCGGCTCTGCTGGCGACCTCGTGACTGTGCAGGCCGAGGACGGCGGGTCGATCAACGGTGGGCCGCCTGTCGCGCAGATGCGGCTCGATGAGGTGGGGGCCCTTCGCTTTGCCTTCACCAGCACGCGCGAGGGGGGCATCTATCGCGTCACCCTGCGAAACGGCTTCGATGAGAAACGCCTCGAGTTTTGGGGCGGCCCGGAGCCGACCACGGCGGCCGCCGCACCTTCGTCCGAGCCCTGAAAAATTTATTAACCCAAAAAACCACTCAACCCAAGCCAACTGCATTCATGAAATTGTTACCGATTCTTCTCACGCTTCTTTTTTGCCAAGGGGCCCTCTTTGCGCAACAAAATCCCTGTGGAAACCATAACCCCGGTGGCACCGGTGGAACTGGAGGCAACACTCCCGGTCCTGATCCCTCGCCTTCACCGGATCCAACGCCTGGTCCTTCGCCTTCTCCGACACCATGCGATCGCAATCAGCCTGATTCCCACTCCGGCGACCCTGTCGTCCCCTACACTGGCAACGAATTCAAGCGGGTGGACGATCTGGAAATCTGGGGCTCCCCCGGTCAGTTGGGCATGACTTGGAGCCGTCACAGCAATTCGCGTGCGGTCGCAGGCGGGAGCCTTTTCGGCTTGGCTCACTACTGGCGCCATTCCTTCCAGTGGGAGTTCTCGGTGGCATCGAACGATTCCCAGGGCCGTCGGCGGATGACGCTCATTTACCCGGATGGCGCGCAGTTCAACTTCGTGGAGAAAAGCCATGGCAACTGGTCGCCCGAGACCTCGCTCACCGACAAGCTGGCGGTGGAGGGCGACGGCTTCCGTCTGGAACGAAAAGATGGCACGCAATACGTCTTCAAAAAGCGGGGCACGACGAGCGCGCCCTTTTACCTCATGGAGGAAATGCGCGATGCGGTGGGGAACTCCTATCGCTTGGAATACAATGCCAGTCGCCAAGTCACCAAGATCACCGAACCGAGCGGGCGGTTCTTCAGCGTGGCCTACCAGACACTCACCGGCAGCAGGCTCAACCCGCAGTACCTGGCGACCCTTGCCACAGCGCCAGCCGCAGGCACCTGGAGCGAGCTGACCATCACCAATACCGCATCCTTCCGCTTCGTGCGGCTCGTGCAGGCCGACAAGTCTTTTGGGCAAATTGCCGAGGTGGAATTTTACGAGGCGGGCACCGGGGCCAAGCTTTCCGGACAGGTGATCTGCTCAGAC
>JBIJCR010000111.1:0-7722 GCA_044344595.1 Terrimicrobiaceae bacterium | reverse complement strand
AATAATAGGTGAAGAGCCAGCTTGGGCTTTAGTGGTATGGGACATAATAATAAGTGCGTGAGTGCCCGCCAGAAATTGGCGGGCTGAGTTTAGGAAAAAGCCCCGCTGATAAACGGGGCTTTGAGTTACGAAGTCGCGTTACTTGCGAAGGTCCAGTTTCTCAAGGACCGTCGCGTAGCGGCTTGAAGCCGTACGCTTGAGATAATCAAGCAAACTGCGTCGCGTTGCGACGAGCTTCAGCAAGCCACGTCGGGAAGCGTGATCCTTCGCGTTGACTTTCAAGTGCTCGGTGAGTGAGCTGATTCGTTTGGTGAGAAGCGCTATTTGCACGTCTGCGCTGCCGGTGTCTTTATCGTGAAGGCGGAGGGAATCCACCTCGTTAACTGCTGCTGCTTTTGCCATTTGTTATTTCGTTTTGTTAATGAAGGCGGAAAGGGTGCCACTTGATGAAGGCAAGGGCAAGGAGAAAGTCATCGCGAAATTAAATTGGGATACCCAGACGGCATCGGTATAACACACCGCCATGAAAGTCCGCCTCACCAAAGATTTCATTCTCGAAGCAGCCCAAAGCCTCACGAAAGTGCCCGCCGGCCACAAGTGCGCGAGACTGCATGGCCATACCTTCACCATCGAAATTTCGGTCGAAGGGGAAGTGAATCCCGAGACCGGCTGGCTCTACGACCATGCTCTGATTAGCGCAGCAATGAAGCCGATCATCGAACAACTTGACCACAGCTATCTGAACGATGTGCCCGGACTGGAAAACCCCACCATCGAGATGATGGCTGGCTGGCTTTGGAACAAACTCTCCCCCCAACTGCCCGGTCTTGCCGAGATCGTGATTCACGAGACTCCATTCGCCCGCTGTAGCTATCGCGGCGCGTAGGGTCTCAGACACTCTCGATGCGACGGGGCGGCTTGAGGAGCTTCTGTGCACCGATGAAGGCAGTGCAGACACCCAAGAGAATCAGGACACCGCAGGCTGCAACTAGTTCCCAATTCGAGTCACGGAGATTTTTCATGAGTGAAAGTCCCGTCGATGCGAATGTGGTGGCGAACATGAGAACGGCTGGTATCAGTACGTAAAGCGTCCGCCGTCCATGGTCTCGAAGCCACACGGCGGCGACCAACAACGCCATGGCTCCCATCATTTGATTCGCCGAGCCGAAGACCTGCCACAGCACAGGCAGGCTGTTCGAGCGGGACAACAAGAACATCACGCCGACACAGAGGAGCGTATTGAACCAGACACCCCGCAGAAGCGCCGGCGGGTTGCGGAAAAGGAATCGCCAGACTTCCTCGAGCAGATAACGGTTCAGCCGCACGGCCACATCGAGGGTGGTAACCACAAACCCCTCCAAAAGCAAGATGCCAAGCACCGTGCCGCTCCAGACAGGAAGGCCGAATGCGAGATTCACAAGGCTTCCAGTCGCCAGCGAGATCGCGAGAACGGGATTTTTCTCCGTGTAGGTGATCTGCAGGTAGCTCTGCCAATCCAAGCCAATCAAAAGCGTAAGGATGATCGAGACAGCCAGTAGCGACTCCAGCAACATAGCATTGTAGCCCACCTTGCCGGCATGTCGCTCGCAGGCGAGTTGGCGCGCCGTTGTGCCGCTTGAAACTAGGCAATGAAAACCGCTGATCGCCCCGCAGGAGACGGTGATGAACAGCATGGGCCAGAGCACACCGACATACTGAAGGCCGCTGTCCTGGCTCCAAGCGGGAATGACCTCTCCCAAGTTCTGCGGTGCGGCCGGGATGGAGGCAAAGTTTCCACTCACGCCAGCAATGACGAGTCCGACCACGACTGCCAACAAGCCTGCGTAGAGGATTTGCACATTCACAAAATCCCTTGGCATGAGGAGCAACCAGACAGGAACTGCAGAGGCCAGCACAACATATAAAGTCATCAGCAGGCGCCAGACATCCGGCGCGACGACAATCGGCAAATACATGCCCAGAACCACGGAGGCTCCACACAAAAGCGAGGCGATCGCATAGTTCATCCAAGCCGGGGTGTGGATGCGGTAAATGAGAAGCCCGAGCAATGGAGCGCAGAGAGTGATGAAAAGAACGCTGGTGGATGCAATGCCGCCGATCCGCGCCAACAGAACGGGTTGGCCGTCTTTCAAAGCCACAGCCGTAGGCAGTCCCCCACCCTGATGGAAAGGGTGCATGCCCATGTGGTCGGGGGGCATTTGCATAGCGGCCTCCAACTCAGCGCGGGCAGCTGGCTCCATTCCCAGCTTCGCAGCCGGATACATGCTCGTGAGGGCGGTGACGCTAAGATTCAAAAATGTGGCCGTGATCATGAAGAGCCCGATCACGAGAAAACTCACGATACAGACATAACCGAACGGCCCCAGATAATGCCGGGCTATATCGGCCACGGAGCGCCCCTCCTCGCGTGTGGAAATAAACAGCGTCACCATATCATGGACGCCACCCATGAGCGTGGCCCCTATGACGATCCAGACGAGGGCAGGCAGGTAACCGTAAACCACAGCCAACGTTGGTCCCACTATTGGGCCCGCCCCGGCGATGGCGGCGAAATGGTGGGCGAAGAGAATGTAGGACTTGGTTGGCAGGAAATCCGAGCCGTCATTTTTGAGAGTGGCAGCAGTCGGGCGGGACGGGTCCACTCCGAGTGCCCGCTCGATAAAGCGGCTGTAAAATCGAGCCCCCAGCCAGTAGCAGAGGAGCGTTGCGCAGAGAATACCAAGGAGGAGCAATCCCATACGGCTGGATATTGTCGCGGCATAGTTTTTCGTGCAAGCATGCCGGACATGATTACAACCAAAGTGGCAGGCGTTCTGGGTTTCATAGGAGTCGCACTGGGAGCCTTCGGAGCGCACGGGCTCAAAAACATTCTGGCGGCAAATGACACGGCATCGATCTGGCAAACGGCCGTTCTCTACCACCTCCTCCACGCTGTTGCGGCACTCTGGGCCTCGGAGCGGCGTCCCTCGGCTGTCTGGCTTTGGACAGCGGGAGTCATCATATTCTCGGGATCCCTCTACATTCTCTCGGTCACAAATATCCGCTGGCTGGGAGCAGTCACTCCTGTAGGCGGCCTGCTGTTGCTTGCCGGCTGGATGCTTGTCGTCTTTTCAAAATCCAAGGCTCAACTTGATTGAACAAACCCGGCGGTCACTTGTCTTTCTCTGAGCAAAGCCAATGAAAAGCATGATCAAATCAACTCTCCTCTCAGCGCCACTGGCGTTGACGATTTTTTTCGCTGCCCCCACCGGAGTTTCGGCTGCCGACTCCGCAAAATCGATTCTCAACTCCTCCGTGGATATCCAAGAGGATGCCTCGGCCTACTCGGTTCGAGTCGGAGTTCCTGAGACAACGGACGTGAATGTGCGACTTGCCGGATCCACCTTGGTTCTGGATTCCGGCGCCTCGGAGAGTGGCCTGCGATACGAACAGCGCATCTCGCTACCAAGGGCACAGGCAGATGCTGCGCTCGGTATCAAAAGAACTGCCGGACAACTTGTCATTTCCATCCCCAAAGGCGAGCCCGCTCCGACACCCGGGGACATGGGACTTCCGTCGCAGATTCCAATGAATGCGGGGTTCGACGCGCTACGCGACCAAGTCCTCTCCCAAGCCGCCAACATGCTTCAGCAAATGAATCAAGAAGACGCTCCCGCAGGCGGCGGAGCGAACGCACAGGATCTCTTCAGCAGTATCCTCGGGAGTATCGCTCCGCAGTTGCAGGGCAAGAAGGCAAGTTCGGGCTTCAAAGTCGAGGACCGGGGCGATGCTTACCTTCTCACGTCCGTTCTCCCCGAAGAGCAAGCACGCAATGTCAGCGTGAACGTGGACAACGAGCGCGCAGTCACCATCACCTCGAAACATCAGAAACAGTCTGCAGCAGGCGGCGCGACCGCCTTCAGCTCTGGATCATCGACTCAATCCATGACGCTGCCCGGGCCGGTGCGCGGCGAGGAACTCAAGATCGAATACAAGAATGGCCGTCTCGAGATCGTCCTACCCAAAAAATAAGATCAGCGCACCTCGACCGAAGTGCCCGCTTTCACAAGCTGGCAAAGGGTGAAGGCATCCCAGTTTGCGAGGCGGATGCAGCCGCTGCTTTCATTTCGTCCGATACGGTCCGGGGTATTCGTGCCGTGCATGCCGATGCTCGGACGATTGATTCCCATCCAGACGATGCCGACCGGGCTGTTCGGACCGGGTGGAAGCATGAAGGCGTTCTCGCTGCGGACTCCGGTCTCGAGGACCGATTTGTCCCAGCGGAAATGCGGGAGCAGAATGTTGCTGGTGATTTTCCATTTCCCCAAGGGCACCGGAATTTTAGCCGAACCCGGCGTACAGGGGAAACAGGCGACAATGCGACCATCCTCATAAAGCTCGATCAGGCGCTCGCTGCGGAGGAGGACAATAGTGCGCTTCGGCTCGGGGGCTGCTGCTGGAGTCGGTTCGGGTGTTGGAGTCGGTGACGGCGTCGGCAAGGGCGCCTGCTCAATGGGCGAAGGTTGAATAGGCTTGGACAAGTCATAGGAGGTGGGCAAAGGCAGTGGCAGTGGCAGTGGCGGTGGGGGCGGAGGAAGGGTTGCCGCGACTGTGGGTGGCTTGGCTTTCGTGGAGCGTTCTTTTTCCAGAGCTTTGACATCCGAGAGCAGAAATTCCTTCACATCAGGAACACGGAGGACAGTGCCAACAACGGGTTCGGTGACTTGAGGGTTCAGCTCGAGAAGAAACTTCTGGTCGCAATGAAACCGCTCTGCGACAGCCTCCCAGAGCGACGCGTATTTGAGGGATTTGAGTTTGGCCTGCTCGGCGGGTTGTGAGGCTACTGGACCGACCCACCGCGCATCGTCCTCTGAGATCACATATTCCCGGTATGGGACAGCCACGGAAGAAACATCTAAAATTGTGCCGCGCGGAACACCAGTCGCGTCGCAATAGCGGTCGGCCGCCTTTTGAGTGAACTCACCCCCGAGTCCGTCAATTTTCCCGGGGCGAAAACCGGCGCGGTCCAAAAAAATCTGAACACGGCAGAGTTCGATGCGCTCAGGAGCGTCGGGCGAGGGAGACTGAATCTTTGCCGCAGGAGCCTCAGCGGGTTCGGCGCACAAAAGCGGCAAAGGAAATGAGGCCACTGCAAGCAAGCAGACAAGGCAGGAGCGGAGATCGAACATACGCGGACTCAACATGAACCGCAGGCAGGGCATCAAGAGTGATATTATCCCGAATACAGCAGAATTAACCACAGAGCGCACAGAGAACACAGAGGATGATCTGTTTATGATGCGATGGGTTTGAAATGATTTGTGCGATATCAAACAAAAGCCAACGCCTTTCCTGTCAATCATCTCCATCCTGCCCTCCTGTCTAAAAATCCGATTTCGGGATTATGATGCTGGCTAGTGGAGATGACAAACAGAAACGGGCAACAAAAACGGGGTCGCGGTTTAGAGACCGTGACCCCGTTTTGAGAGATGTCTGCTTAGGCGAGGTCTTCGCCAACGGTGTAGCGGGTGAAACGGCGAATGATGATATTTTCACCGAGTTCCGCGATTTTGCTGGAGACGAGGTCTTTGATAGTCGTCTCGGGATTTTTGATGAAGGGTTGCTCGAGAAGGCAGATGGTTCCGAGGAATTTGTCGATTTTTCCATCCACAATCTTATCTACGATGTTGGCTGGTTTGCCTTGGACTTGTGCGGCGGCGATGTCTCGTTCGCGGGCTATGAGGTCGGCTGGGACCTGTTCGCGTGTCACATAGAGCGGGTGGGAAGCCGCGATGTGGAGCGTCACATCCTTGACGAATTCGCGGAAAATTTCGTTTTTCGCAACGAAATCCGTTTCGCAGTTGATTTCGACAAGGACCCCGACTTTACCAGCTAAATGAATGTAAGAGGCGATGGTGCCTTCCTTAGCAGCGCGGGAAGCTTTTTTGCCTGCGCTGGCGATGCCTTTTTTGCGGAGAAGCTCCTCAGCGGCGGCGAGGTCGCCGCCAGCTTCGGTGAGAGCTTTTTTACAATCCATCATCCCCGCGTTGGTCTTTTCGCGGAGTTCTTTAACAAGGTTTGCTGAGATTTCGGACATGGAGATTTTTAAATGATCGATCGAATCTAACAGATTTTCTATTTTTTATTCGGAGACAGCGGCGAGTTCGGTTTTGCGAGCTTTTGCTCCGGTGCCTTTCCCTTCGAGGATGGCTTCGACGAGTTTGGAAAGAACAACGCGGATAGAGCGGATGGCATCGTCGTTT
This sequence comes from Terrimicrobiaceae bacterium, assembly GCA_044344595.1. GTDB lineage: Bacteria > Verrucomicrobiota > Verrucomicrobiia > Chthoniobacterales > Terrimicrobiaceae > UBA967. The sequence goes on along the minus strand of JBIJCR010000111.1, from coordinate 1,480 downwards.
CCGGCGATCGGGTAGGCTATATTCTCCGGGTTGCTATTGGTATCGACGATGGCAATGACCGGGATTCCAAGGCGGTTGGCTTCGGCAACGGCGATTTCCTCGCGAACGGTATCAATGACTACCATGACGTCAGGAAGTTTGCCCATTTCAGCTATTCCACCAAGGTTGTGCAATAACTTCGCACCCTCGCGTCGAATTGAGGAGGCTTCGGCTTTGTTGATCTTGGCGAAGGCTGGAGATTTCTCAAGTGCTTGAATCTCCTTGAGGCGAGCCACACTTCGGCGGATGGTTGTAAGATTAGTGAGCGTTCCGCCCAGCCAACGCTGGTTAACATAGAACTGACCAGTCGCTTCTGCTGCTTCGGCAATGGCGCCTTGTGCCTGTTTTTTGGTTCCCACGAAAAGGACCTTTCCACCATTGCGGACGAGATCGTGGAGGAATTTTGTCGCGCTGTCGATTTGTTCAACGGTGAGCCCGAGGTCGATGATATAAATCGAATTTTTTTCCTCGAGAATGTAATCGCGCATTTTAGGATTCCATCTTTTGGTCTGGTGTCCGTAGTGGACGCCGGCCTCAAGGAGTTCCGTCATGAGTTCGACGCTTGGTTGGTTTGCTGTGGCTTCTGACATGGTATGGGTGGTGGATTAGCTTGCGGCTTTTTGTGATTCTTTTTTATCGGCTCCGAAAGCGTCGCCGACTTGTGTAATTTCGATTTTGCGGTTTGTCTCAAAGCCGGTGCCTGCGGGGATCAGGTGGCCCATGATAACGTTCTCTTTGAAGCCGCGGAGTCTGTCGACCCTGCCAAGTGTGGCGGCTTCAGTCAAGACGCGTGTTGTGTCCTGGAAGGATGCTGCGGAGATGAAGCTGTCGGTCTCGAGGGCGGTTTTGGTAATACCGAGAAGGACAGGAGTTGCTTCGGCTGGCTTTCCGCCCTTGGCAATGACCTCTTCGTTTTCTTTTTCAAACGCGAGGCGATCAACCTGATCTCCCCAGAGGAGGCTGGTGTCGCCTTGTTCGGTGATTTTCACCTTGCGCAGCATCTGACGAACGATAATTTCGATGTGCTTGTCGTTGATTTCCACACCTTGCAGACGGTAGACTTCTTGAACCTCGTTGAGGAGGTGTTCTTGGAGTTCCTGGGGTCCGCAGATATCTAGGATTTCGTGCGGAACAACTGGACCTTCTGTGAGTTGCTGGCCCTTCTTAACGAGATCGCCTTTGAAGACGATGATGTGCTTGTTGAGCGGAATGAGGTGCTCTTCCTCGGCACCGGTATCGGTGTCTTTGACGATGAGACGGCGTTTGGCGCGTACTGTGCCGCCGATTTCAACGACGCCGTCGATTTTGGCGATGTCGCAAGCATCCTTCGGACGGCGAGCTTCAAAAAGCTCGGCAACGCGCGGGAGACCACCGGTGATGTCTTTTGTCTTTCCAATCTTACGAGGTGTTCGAGCGACACGTTGTCCAGCAGGGACTTTAG
>JBIJCR010000141.1:0-4513 GCA_044344595.1 Terrimicrobiaceae bacterium | reverse complement strand
CTTCCTTGACCTCGATGTGAGCTCCGGCCGGAATCGAGTAGCTAGCGAGCAGATTTTTTGCATCGTCAACCACAATGATCTGAGGGTGGAGATCTTCTTTGTGCTCGATAACGACATTTCCACGAACACCTGTAGATTCGTCAATCTCTTGGCGAATAGTGACACCGGGAATCATGTCGCGAAACTCGATGCGTCCGGCTTTTTCAGTGATGATAGGAACATTATAAGGATCCCACTGCACGAGTGTGACGCCTTTTTTAACGGTGCTGCCGTCGGCAATGGAGATGACCGAACCGACAACAATGTTGTAGCTTTCGAGTTCGCGACCATCTTTGGCATGAAGCGTAACGGTGCCGTTTTTATTGAGAACGACGAACGTTTTATCCACGGTTTCCACGACTTTGAGTTCGTTGAAACGGATAGTGCCGTCGTTTTTGGCTTTGATGATTGGTTGCTTGAACGTCTGGCTCGCAGCACCGCCAACGTGGAAAGTTCGCATTGTGAGCTGGGTGCCGGGTTCGCCGATGGACTGCGCGGCGATAATGCCCACGGCTTCGCCGATCTTGATCATGCCGCCTGTCGCGAGACTACGGCCGTAGCATTTGATACAAATCCCGCGTTGGGATTCGCAGGTAAGTGCAGAACGGATTTTGAGTTGCTCGTGGCCGATTTTTTCCAAAGAGGCTGCAGTCTCCTCATCAACGAGTTGATCTTTTTTAAGAATGGCCTTGCCTGTGATTGGATCTTTAACGGTTTCGCAGCTGGTGCGGCCAATGATACGGGTAGAGAGGCTAACCACTTCTTCGTCTCCTTCGTAGATCGGGCGGACGACGATACCATTTGCAGTATGGCAATCATCGATCGTGATGATGACATCCTGAGCGGCGTCAACGAGTTTACGTGTAAGGTATCCAGAGTCAGCAGTTTTAAGAGCTGTGTCGGCAAGACCTTTGCGGGCGCCGTGTGCAGAGATGAAATACTCTAGCACGGTCAGTCCCTCGCGGAAATTTGCGGTGATAGGCTGCTCGATGATTTCGCCCGAAGGTTTGGCCATCTGACCACGCATACCGGCGAGCTGCTTGACCTGGGTGCGGTTACCACGCGCACCTGAATCCACCATCATAAAGACGGGGTTCATGTCGCGGCGGTTGTCGTTGTATTCCAGCGTGCGGAAAAGGGCGTTCGCGATCTCTTCACCAGTGTGGGTCCAGATATCCTGAACTTTGTTTTTGCGCTCGCCATCGGTGATGATGCCTCGGCGGTATTGTTTTTCGACCTCTCCGATTTCACGGTAGGCTTTTTCGAGGAGTTGCTCTTTCTCGTTGGGCACCATCATGTCATTGATACCGATGGAAACACCAGCACGGGTTGCTTCGCGGAAGCCGAGTTCCTTGAGACGATCGAGAGTCTCAACAGTGGTTTGTTGACCACTTAATTTGTAGCAGCGCCAAATGATGTCCGAGAGCTGTTTCTTGCCGCAGACTTTGTTGTAGAAGCCGAGAGTTTTTGGCCAGATTTGGTTGAAGATAACCCGACCGGCTGTGGTTTCGATCACCGACTTGGTTGAATCGCCATAAACGGTTTCAATGCCAAGGTCAGGATTTTTGAAGAGAATGCGGGTCTGAGTTCGGATTGCGCGCTCAGTAAGAGCAAGTTCGACTTCATCCGCGCTCTCAAACAGAGGCATACGCTTGGACTTGTCAGCGTCCTCACCACGTGGCTTCTGCGTCAGATAATAGCAACCGAGCGGAATGTCCTGAGATGGGGTCGTTATGGGCTTTCCGCTGGATGGTGAGAAGATGTTGTTTGGTGCAAGCATGAGCATGCGAGCTTCCATTTGCGCCTCAACAGATAGTGGCACGTGAACAGCCATCTGGTCACCATCGAAGTCGGCATTATAAGCAGTGCAGACAAGCGGGTGAACTCGAATGGCCTCGCCTTCGATAAGAATCGGCTCAAACGCCTGAATCGAAAGGCGGTGCAGGGTCGGAGCGCGGTTCAACATCACAGGATGGCCTTTGGTCACCTCTTCGAGGATATCCCAGACCTCTGGGGTCTGACGCTCAATGAGTTTCTTGGCGCTGCGAACCGTATGGACGTAGCCCAGTTCCTTAAGGCGACGAATAATAAATGGCTCGAAAAGAACGAGTGCCATTTTTTTAGGCAAACCGCACTGATTGAGTTTCAGCTCCGGACCAATGACGATCACTGAACGACCAGAGTAATCGACGCGCTTGCCAAGGAGGTTTTGACGGAATCGACCACCCTTACCCTTAAGCATGTCGCTAAGGGACTTGAGCGGGCGGTTGGCGGCACCAGTTACAGCGCGACCGTGGCGTCCGTTGTCAAAGAGGGCATCAACCGACTCTTGAAGCATGCGCTTCTCGTTGCGGATGATGACTTCTGGAGTCTTGAGTTGCAGCAGCGTTCGAAGACGGTTGTTGCGATTGATGACTCGGCGATAGAGATCATTTAGATCGGATGTCGCGAAGCGTCCACCTTCAAGAGGAACGAGAGGGCGAAGATCCGGCGGAATGACTGGAAGCACATTCAGGATCATCCACTCGGGTCGGGTTTTTGATTCGGCGAAGCCCTGAACGAGTTTGAGGCGTTTTGCGAGTTTTTTGCGCAGTTGCTTGCTCCGGGTTGAGTCCATGGACTCCTGGATTTCTTGCTGGACGAGATCCAGGTCCATGGATGCCAAGATTTTCTGAATCGCTTCAGCGCCCATGCCTGCCGTGAATTCTTCGCCATACTGTTCTTCGGCATCACGGAACTCCGCTTCGGTGAGGAGTTGGCATTTTTCGAGAGGAGTGCTACCTGGATCGATAACGATAAAATCCTCGTAATAAATGACGCGCTCGAGAGCGCGCGAGGTCATGTCAAGCATGAGGCCCAAGCGGGATGGCATGCACTTGTAGAACCAAATGTGCGAGACGGGCACGGCTAGGTCGATGTGACCCATGCGCTCACGGCGTACGCGAGAGAGGGTAACCTCGACACCGCAGCGGTCGCAGATAACGCCTTTGTGCTTGATGCGTTTATACTTGCCGCAAGAACACTCCCAATCTCGTGTTGGACCGAAGATACGTTCGCAAAAGAGACCGCCTTTTTCAGGCTTAAAAGTCCGGTAGTTGATGGTCTCGGGATTTTTTACCTCTCCCTTGCTCCAGCTACGCATGGCATCAGGGGATGCCACGGTGATGGCCACCTCGTCAAAACCAACGGGTTTCGCTTCACCAACGGATTCGTTGAAGTTTAGATCTTTCATTTATGATTCGTCAGGTTGTGTCGGGTTTTGATTTAGGAGTTAGGCAAGGCCTTCTGTGAGGGAGGCAGGTTGTTTGCCTCCAACGCGGACATCGAGTCCGAGTCCCTGCATTTCTTTGATGAGTACGTTGAACGATTCTGGAACGCCCGCTTCGAGGGCATTATCGCCTTTGACAATGCTCTCATAGATACGCGTACGGCCGGCTACGTCATCCGATTTAACGGTGAGAAGTTCCTGAAGCGTGTAGGCAGCTCCATAGGCTTGGAGGGCCCAGACTTCCATTTCTCCGAAGCGCTGGCCACCGTACTGGGCCTTGCCACCGAGTGGTTGCTGGGTGACGAGGCTATATGGTCCAACTGCGCGGGCATGGATTTTATCCGCGACCAAGTGGCCAAGCTTGAGCATGTAAATATAGCCAACGACAACTTGTTGGTCGAATGGCTCGCCGGTGAGTCCATCGTAAAGGGTGGACTTGCCATTTTCGTTGATCCAAGTGAAGCCCTCGACTTTCTTTGCCTCGGTGAGGAATTCGCGGATTTTTGTTTCTGGAATACCATCGAAGACAGGTGTTGCTACTTTAAATCCAAGGGCTTTTGCAGCCACACCAAGGTGAGTTTCCAAAACCTGTCCCACGTTCATTCGACTTGGAACGCCGAGAGGGTTCAGCACGATGTCGACTGGTGTTCCATCAGCGAGATATGGCATATCTTCCTCAGGAACGATCTTGGCGACAACGCCCTTGTTTCCGTGGCGACCTGCCATTTTGTCACCGACGCTGAGCTTACGCTTGCTGGCGATGTAAACTTTGACCTGCTTGATGATGCCTGGATCGATATCATCTCCGCTCTCGATGCGACCGAGATTCGAATCGCGCTCATTTTCAAGATCAACGAATTTATGTTCGAATTGACCAATGATCTCGTGGATTTTATTGCGGATCGGGCTTGGATCGATCTCGACATGATTGTAAACCTTGGCGAGTTTACGAAGAAGTTCTTTGGTAATCTTGCGGTTAGCCGGAATAATGATCTCACCGGTTTGGGCATTCACGACATCCAACGGAATTTTCTCGTTGAGAAGAATGTTGGAGAGCGCAGCGGTAAGTTGCTCATGCAAGTCGTCCTTGCGCTTGGCAAAATCCTCCACGATCATTTTCTGCTGCCGTTTCGACTCGGCGGGAGTCATTTTGGTGCGGGAGACCTCTTTTTTCGATGAAACCTTGACGTCCATAACGATGCCGTA
>JBIJCR010000059.1:0-13712 GCA_044344595.1 Terrimicrobiaceae bacterium | reverse complement strand
TAGGTTCCAGAAGGAACTGTCAGAGAGGTATCTTTAACATCCGCAGCTTTCTCACCGAAGATGGCACGCAGTAGGCGCTCTTCAGGAGCAAGCTCGGTTTCGCTCTTTGGAGTGATTTTTCCGACAAGAATATCGCCAGGTTTGACTTCGGCCCCGATGCGGATGACACCATCGGTTCCAAGGTTTTGAAGGGCCTCTTCACTGATGTTTGGAATATCGCGAGTGATTTCCTCTGGTCCGAGTTTTGTATCGCGAGCGCCAATCTCAAACTCATCGATGTGAATAGATGTGTATATATCTTCTTTTACGACGCGCTTTGATATGAGGATGGCATCCTCGAAGTTATAACCATTCCAAGGCATGAAGGCCACAAGAACGTTGCGACCGAGTGCGAGTTCCCCTTTTTCGGTGTTCGGACCATCGGCAATGACATCGCCTTTCTTGATCGACTGGCCTTTTTTGACGATGGTTTTTTGGTTAATGCAAGTGCTCGCGTTGGAACGCATGAATTTGCGAAGTTCGTAAACGTAGACACCGTTTTCGGGGTCGTCCTTGATCTTCTTTTTTCCTTCAGGGAGTGAACCATCTTTCGTGATGACGATCTGATTTGCTGTAACCGAGGCAACTTTGCCGTTGGATTCAGAGCAAATGACTGCACGCGAATCGCGGGCGACGCGAGCTTCGAGTCCGGTTCCCACCAGAGGCGAGTCGGAAATAAGAAGCGGCACACCTTGCCGCTGCATGTTCGAACCCATCAGCGCACGGTTGGCGTCGTCGTGTTCAAGGAACGGGATGAGACCAGCGGCCACGGAAACAAGCTGTTTCGGCGATACGTCCATGTATTGGATTTTATCCGGCTCGATTTCAAGGAAATCACCGCGATAGCGCGCAGAGACTTTTTCACCAGAAAGGTTACCCTTCGCATCAACTCTTGAATTCGCCTGGGCGATGTAAAAGTTCTCGTCACGATCACCGCTGAGGTATTCCACTTGATCGGTGACTCTACCATTAACCACCTTGCGATATGGTGTCTCAATGAATCCGAACTCATTGATTCGGGCAAACGTGCTCAAGGAGCTTATGAGACCAATGTTCGGACCTTCGGGCGTTTCGATCGGGCAGATACGGCCGTAGTGCGATGGATGGACGTCTCGGACTTCAAAGCCCGCTCGGTCACGGCTGAGGCCGCCTGGTCCGAGGGCTGAGAGACGGCGCTTGTGAGTCAGTTCGGAAAGCGGATTCGTTTGATCCATGAACTGGCTCAACTGACTGCGGCCGAAGAAATCACGCACAACGGCGCTGAGTGACTTGGGGTTGATGAGCTTTTGCGGTGTAATCTGGTCCGTGTTAGCATCAAACAACGTCATGCGCTCGCGAACGAGACGCTCGGTGCGGGCGAGGCCGACGCGGCATTGGTTGGCAAGAAGTTCGCCCACAGTGCGGACGCGGCGGCTGCCAAGGTGATCAATGTCATCAGTCATACCATCCCCCGCGCGGAGGCGGACAAGGTATTTCATCGCGGTAACAAAGTCTTCCTTGGTGAGCGTGCGCTCGTTTTCGTCAACTTTGAGATCGAGTTTTTGGTTGATCTTGTGACGACCTACGCGTCCGAGATCATAACGCTTGGCATCGAAAAAGAGGCGTTTGAGCATACTACGTGCATTCTGAACAGTTGGTGGATCGCCAGGGCGCAGCTTGCGGTAGATGTCCTTGAGTGCTTCGTCCTCATCATGAGCCGGATCTTTTTTTAGAGACTTGATAATCGTGTCGTCGTCCTTCGTATCGACAACCTTGACGGATTTATGACCCAAGCCGATCAACTGACGAACGATAGCCGTGGTGAGAGGTTCAAAGGCGCGACCTACAGTGATCTCGCCATCGCGGATATCGGCAATCAGAACCTTCGTAGCAATTTCTTCTTCGTCGAGTTTTTCGCTGAGTTTGAGGTCCTGGGTTTTGTAGAAGAGATTGATAATATCCTCGTCCGCAGGGAAGCCCACGGTGCGGAGGAATGTGGTGGCTAGAAATTTCCGGCGGCGTTTGCGGCGGTCGAGATAGACGTAGAGGAGGTCTGTGGTATCGAACTGAACTTCGATCCATGATCCACGATCTGGGATAATGCGAAAGCCATGGAGGATCTTTCCATTGGCGTGAACTGATGTCTCAAAGCAGATGCCGGGCGAACGATGCAACTGGGAGACAACAACGCGCTCAGCCCCATTGATCACAAAAGTACCTTGGGGAGTCATCAGAGGCAGCTCGCCCATGTAAACTTTTTCTTCCTTAGTACTGCGTTCGTCTTTGTAACGGAAGGTCACATAGAGCGGAGCGCTAAAAGATTGCCCCTCGCGCTGGGACTCGAGGGCTGACATTTTGGACTCACCGAGCTCATAGCTCACGAAGTCGAGTGAGGATTTGTCCTCAAATCCAAAAATAGGGAAAAATTCGCGAAAGACAGCCTGCAAACCGATATCGCGGCGTTTGCTGGCAGGAACATCCTTTTGAAAGAACTCGTTATAGGAGTTGACCTGCAATTCGATGAGGTTTGGTGGCTCGATGGCCTCTGTCAATTTTCCGAAATGAATGCGTTCAGACATGTTGTTTTACGGTGCCGCGGGTTGTTTGGCCTAATCCAAGGCCATGGTCATCTTTCTTTGCGCAAAAGCAAAAAACTCCGTGATCGGACGATTCCGGGAATTTCCAGATGTACCGATGGCGGATGCTGAAATGCTTTGTGTTCGCGAAGGAGCAGATGGTTGTTTTTTTTTGCTGGTAGAGCGAGCGAGTGAAATTAGCTAGATCCGCAGGAAGGTCAAGAGGTATTCCAGACCTCCCTGCGGCGTTTGAAACTGGCTTACTTGATTTCGACCTTGGCGCCTGCGGCTTCGATCTTCTTCTTGATCTCAGCGGCTTCTTCCTTGGTGACGCCCTCTTTAAGGGACTTTGGTGCGCCTTCGACGAGGGCTTTAGCCTCGGCGAGACCGAGTCCGGCCACAGCGGCGCGAACTTCTTTAATGACGGCGATCTTGTTGGAGCCGGCATCGGTTAGGATGACGTCGAATGAGGTCTTCTCCTCAGCGGGTGCGGCAGCAGCTCCGCCGGCTGGGCCTGCAGCGGCTACAGCAACGGGAGCAGCGGCGCTGACGCCCCATTTTTCTTCGAGTTGTTTAACGAGGTCAGCAATTTCGAGGACGGTGAGTCCGCTGAGTTGATCGACGAGTGCGGTTGTATCTGCCATAGTGTGTATTTGTGTTTTGGTATTGTCGTATCCCGAGGCATCGGGAAGTTTGAGTCAGGAAGCCGCCTGACCGACAAGGAACCGGTTGTGTTTTCTTGTTGTCCATCCCCTCACCATTCGGTACGGGGATGAAATTGTTTTCTTTGAAATTACCCGACGGTGGCGAGAGCGTCGCCTTTAGCCTTGAGAACGCGCGCCAAGCTGGCGGCGGGTTCGTTGAGCACACGAACAAACTGGCTGGCGGGAGTCTGAAGCAAGCCGAGCAGCTTCGCACGGAGGACATCCTTGCTTGGTAGGTCGGCGAGCTCGGCAACTTGCGCAGCAGTGAGTGCCGCATTGTCCAGAACACCGGCGCGGACTGTTGGTTTCTTAAACTCAGCTGCAAAGGTTTTAAGAACCTTTGCTGCGGCACAGATGTCGGTATCGCCAGTGACCATTGCGGTCTGGCCCGCAAGCGAGTCGGAGAGCTCAGGCATCTGGAGCTCCGTTGCAGCAATGCGAAGAAAGGTATTTCTCACAACGCTCATGCGGGCACCGGCGTCGGCGAGACGTACGCGGAGATTTTCAAAATGCGGCACCTTCATGCCGGTGAAGTCAACGACGAGCAGATAAGGTGAAGCTTGGAGCTTCTCGCGAATATCGGAAACGATGAATGTTTTCTCGGGTCTCATGGAGTGAAATGCTTAGTTTTTGAGGTAGGGTGCAGGATCCACGGCGAGACCAGGGGACATTGTCGCGCTGAGAGTGATGGCGTTTACAAAGGAGCCTTTGGCTGTTGCTGGACGCGCCTTGACGACTGCGTCGATGACCGCGGCACCATTTTCCACGAGGGCTTGTGGATCGAAGGAAAATTTTCCGACAGGGACGGCGACATTGCCGTTTTTGTCGAGCTTGAATTCCACGCGACCCGCCTTAACTTCTTTAACAGCCTTCGCAGTATCATCGGTAACAGTGCCTGTCTTGGGATTTGGCATGAGACCGCGAGGTCCAAGAACGCGGCCGAGCTTGCGAACTTCAGCCATGGCTGCAGGTGTGGCGATCGCGACATCGAATTCAGAAAAACCTCCAGTGACTTTTTTGATTACGTCTTCGAACCCGACGATTTCGGCACCTGCTTCCTTTGCGGCTTCGGCAGCTTGTCCGGTTGCGAAAACCAATACGCGAACATTTTTACCACTGCCATTCGGAAGCGGACAGGTGCCACGTACCATTTGGTCGCTTTGCTTGGGATCAACGCCCAGCTTAAAAGAAAGTGTGACGGTCTGATCGAACTTCACAGAAGGAAGTGTCTTCAGAGTGTTGATCGCATCAGCCAGTGCGTATTTTTTATTGGCTTCGACTTTAGCTGCCGCTTCGCGGTAGCGCTTGCTTCGTTTTTTTTGCATGAAATGAGTGCAGTGCGAACGACCATCCGGTCTCCTGCGATTAGGTTTGTCCTGATTTAAGGAGCGCGAACATTAGACGATCGAAAAGTATTGTCAAATTAAAAAAAATAAAAAATTGACTGAACTGCGATCGACCGTATTTTCCGCAGTCCGCTCTTTCAACCAACAGCGGATAATCTACCCATGAAAGCCCAATACATCGACGAAGCCTCCAAAATGATTTCTGAGCCGCAGGTCCTTATCAACATGGTTTCACGCCGTGTGCGCCAGCTCAACGCCGGGAACCGACCGCTCATCGACGTCGATCCGGGCACGGGCCTTGCAGATATAGCGCTTCAGGAAATCACCCAGGGCAAAGTGATCGTTGCGCCTGAGCTGACCGAAGTAGTAATATAAACGCCTCTTGGAGGCCATCAAGCCGCTTCCATGTCCTCCGAAATCACAACAAACAGGAAGGCCTTCAGAGACTACAGCATTCTCGAAAAACTCGAGGCTGGTGTTGAGTTGAAAGGCACAGAGGTCAAGTCACTCCGGGCAGGATTTGTTTCCATGCAAGGAGCATTCGCTCGTGTACAGAACGGCGACCTTTACCTCTTCGACTGCGCTATACAACCATATGAACGCGCGAGTCACGAGCAGCACGAGTCCAAGCGACCTCGCAGGCTTCTACTCCACCGGGAGGAGATCAACAAACTCTCTTCGGCAGTTGAACACGAGGGGCTCACCATCCCCGCTTTGCGGATGTATTGGAAAAAAGGCCGCGTCAAAGTGGAGGTCGGCCTCGGAAAAGGCAAATTGGCCTCTGACAAACGCCAGGACTTAAAGAAGAGGGTCGAAGACCGCGAGGCGGCAAGGACTGTGGCAGCATTTAACAAGCGCGGTCGCTGAACCGTATTCACAGCACAAGAGAGTGAGTTGCTCAGAGCAACTGGTGGCTCTCAGGCTGCATCACCACCTCGCTCAAAACCAAATGAGGCGGCGCATCTATCGCTTGCAAAATCAAGTCGGCAGCGGTCGAGACCGGAATCATTTTATCACGCTGCACGGCCATTTGAATCTGATCCCAAAATGGCGTGTCGATGCCTCCAAGATGGAAAAGGCAGAATCTCAGACCCGAGCGCTGATATTCTTGAGCAAAGCATTTGATCATCCCAGTGAGCGCATATTTGCTGGCCACATAGGCTGAAGCATTGCGCATGGGAGCCTTGCCGAGAATGCCGGGGATCGTAATAAAAAGTCCCTTCCTTGCAGCCGCCATGGCTTTGCAGGTCTCGCGGGCCAAGAGAAATGCAGCACGCGTGTTCACATTCATGACATGCGTGAATTCGGCATCCGTCGTGTCAGCCGCTGGTTTGATGAGGCCAATCCCTGCGCAGTGAATGACGACATCCAAGGAACCCAACTTGGAAATGGCAGAAACGACAAGCTTCTCAGCTGCTCCAGGAGAAGTGAGATCGCCTGCAAAAATTGAGGCGTTCAACCCAAGATTCTTAAGTTTATCTTCAGAGCGACCGCTGAGATAAAGCGAATCACCACGAACTGCGAGACGCCTCGCCAGTTCTGCCCCCACCCCACTCGACGCCCCTGTGATAAGAACATTTGCCATGTCACTTATACGCACCCTGGTGCCGTTGCGATGCAACTATTGTCGGAACCAATAAACCACCATACCCGCAAGTAAGTTCTCTCGCCGCCATGATGCAGGGGCGCATAAGGACTTTTCCCCATAGGCGACAGACAGCGGCGGCGGGCATGGTGATTTGATGAAAAATCTGCCCCATTTTGGAAAGCGATGGGTGTGTGGCATTCTGCTCTTATGCCTCGCCATCGGCTTGTTGCCTCAAGCTGAAGCAGACGCACCGAACGAGATCGAAAGAAAGGCACAGGGCGCTCTGAGCCGACTTTTCAGGCACAACCGAGAGGCCATCGAAAATGTTGATCGCGCCTATGCGATTCTCGTATTTCCCGAGGCTAAAAAACTCGCGCTGGGAATCGGCGTGGAAACCGCCACCGGTGTTCTTTTCGAAAAAAGGAAGGCTAGGAGTTTTTACAATCTCACGGGCTTATCATGCGGGTTCGAGCTGGGAATCCAGAAATTTGGCTATGCAATTTTTTTTATGAATGAAGAAGCGCTGGACTATCTCTACGACTCCCGAGGATTTGAAATCGGGAGCTCACCGAGCCTCGTCATCGCGAATGGGATTTTTTCCCACTCGACTTCGACGACAAACAGAAAGCCTGGAATACTCAACTTCGCCTTCAACCAGACCGGTCTGATGCTGGATTTCGGTATTCACATCAGAAAAATCACGGAATACGAGCCCGGTGACTAAGAAAAAAAAGACCGGAAGCTGCTTCCGCAGGTCCAAGTAGGAGGGTGTCTTCTTCTTTGTTCATGCGAATCCCCCAAGGATTTCGGCTTTTTTACACGCGCTGCGACATAGAAATTTGTCGATGGCTTATGGACATTTCAATGTAGCACGCCTAAACAAGGTGGAGCGCTTTTTTATGAGCATCCCGAATTCCGTCAAATCAAGCATCCTTGCAGTAGCTCTCTTCTTGGCCACAGCCCTCTCTCCACACGCCAATGCCAGTGTTGTGCTGGATAATCAATTCCCAGATCCGACAGCTGGGATGCAGATTTTACAACAGTCTCTATCCTCCACCAATTGGAGGGCGACTCCCATCACAACAGATGGGTTCGACTACACGCTGAATTCCATTACGGCAAACATCCAAGACTTCAACCCAGCAGGAACCCTATTTTTGGAAATTTGGAGTGTTGACACCAGCCTGACATACGGGCCAGGTGCGATCATCGGACGGCTTCAATTGACGGATAACCAGCCCTCGATGAAAGTTTTTTCGACTAATCTCAGCCCGATCAATTTATCGGCCAATACGAGTTATTTTGTGGTAACTGGAGTGGATAACGGCGGCGGACAGTGGTATGAAAAAGTGAACCTTGCCGATCCATTAGGGCCAAACTTCCAAGTCATGAGCGGAACTTGGCTTCTTCAGACCAACGGTCCTAGTTCCGCGATTAACGAGTCGTTCAACGGAACAGTCGACAACCAACTCCAACTGACTTGGCAGAGCGCCGGATTACTCAGAGCACCCCTGCGCATGACGATCGATGCAACTGCGGTTCCCGAGCCATCCACTTGGGCTCTGCTTGGATTGGGTGTTCTCATTTCCCCGTTTTTGCTTCGCCGCCGCGACTGAGTTGCCCTTTTTTGATGCGTCTCTCCTCTGATTCACCGCGTGATCAAATACCGTGAAATTTCTGACCCTTCTGCTCTCGGCCGCATGTTCCCTTCCATGCCTTGCCTCCCCGTTCGATCAGACTCTTGAGGCCGAGGGATTCTCCGTCCGGACCACCTCGCCAAACTCGCCGGAAAAAAATCAGATCACCCTTCAGCCAAAAGGTCTGAAATCCGTGAACGACCCCGTGGCGGTGAGCGTCGAGGGCTCGCTGAACCGCGCCTTCCTACAAAATGCCGACGCCGACAACACACCCGAGTTGTTTTTGGTTTTGACCGGCTCCGGGAGCGGATCCTATGGCGAGTTGCTGGCCTTTTCGACGAACGGCAAAAAAGCTCTTACGCCGATCATCATTCAAAAGCCCACCGCGAAGAATCTAGAGGGCTACTTGGGACACGATGAATTCGAGGTGATGGAAAACACCTTGGTCCGCCGCTTCCCGGTCTACAAAGCGGGCGACACGAATGCCTCGCCCACCGGCGGCTGGAGACAAATCCAATACAAACTCAAATCCGGCGAGGCTGCTTGGCACTTTCGGATCGACCGGGTGGTGTCGTTTGACTAAAGCCCACCCATGCCGAGCCTCGGAAGAACCTTTTCCCTAACCGCTGCCCTGCTGGCGCTAGCCACTCTCTGCGCCTGTTCCTCGCCCTCCCGGGAGCCGAGAAAAAACAAGTCGATCCCTGCCGGTGGGCTCGCTCCGCAATCCCTCGCTGGCAGTCAGTTGAAGTATCGGGACAACCATGGCCGCAACATTTACACCTTCTTCCCCGATGGCCGCTACCGCTTCGCCTCGCTGTCGCAAAATGAATCCCTCGCCAACTATCGCGAAGGTCGTTTTCAATACGCCGTCCGCTCACCCGCCGAGGCGGTTGTGAACTTCGACAACGAGTCGGCGATCACCCTGCGGTTCTCAGATCGGGGCCTCGCCAACGGCACCATCGACGGAGATACGCGAGTATATCAATTCCAGATCGTGCCGTTCAATACCCCGTAAAGCGCCAGCAAAAATTCGAACACTCCTCGTGCGACTTGTTTTTCTAGCGCTACAGATGGCCCTGCCAGCTGACGCCATCGTGCTGAATCTCTCTCCTCATCACAGTCCGAGTCCAGACCGCCGGAAAAGAAAAACCCGGCAAACCGCGCGCGGCGTTTGCAACCGATGACGGCTTAACGATCAACATCAACTACCCGAACTTCGACCCTAGTCTGACGAGCACTTTGAAGATAACTTTTTTGGCGTCGACCCGTTGGATTTAAAGATTTTTTCAAGGTCCTTTGCCGAATCAGGCGTCCTCAATCAAAATTACTCTCTCTCGCTCGACACCCAGCCGAGTAATCCATTCACAGAGTTGAAGGGGATGGTATTCAATTCTCGAGGGGCAACTCCAAGAGCTCCGTTCGAGCTGAGCATAAATTACATGAACAGAACGGTCCCCGAACCCAGCACCTACGCTTTGTTGGCCATGGCAGGAGTTGCATCGGCTTGGATCGCCCACCGCCGAATCGCCCGCAGTCTCCAGTCGATGGATTCCGCACTGCAGAAATAGCCTTTTCTACTCACGCAGACACGGATTGCGCTCTGCTCTCTGTGTCTTTTGGATCCTCGTTCCCACCCATCGCCCTTCGGGCCAACCTTCAGTTCCTCTTTCTCGCACCCTTACAAGCTGTCGATTGTGGTGATTTAGAAAATTTTTTTGCTACCCCAGCGGGTGTCTGACCAGCGCTGATAGCCTCCTTGGTGATATGAATATTATGCTCACCCGATACCTCCGCGCCGCCTTGAAATTCATCCGTCCGAAGATCCATCCCAAGCAAGAACGGTCCACGCAAGCGGAATTTCAGTTCGACACGCCATCCCTCGCGCTCAAAAGTGAAACCAAGACGAGATTTCACCTAAGTCTGGCCGAGCGGGATCCATCGCGACTGCTTGTTATTCTCGAAAACTCCCTCGCAGACGCACCGCAAGATTTGACGATCGAGCTGATCGGTCCAGGAATCCTTCTCCATGACACGGCTCTTATGCTTTATGAGGAATTGAGAAATCGTGCGCCGGTGACCCGTCTTCATATGCGCGCCCGCACTTGCCTCGTGGACGGCGCGGTCTTGCTGTGGTTGGCGGGTGACACCCGCTCGATGAGGGCAGATGGGTGGATTCAAATCTCGGCGTTGCCAGTCGCGTCAGAAAATTCGGGCGAAGAAGTCGATGGCGTTTCGACTTTGATAGAGGCCGAAGAACCGGCCCAGACAGACCTGCGCTCGATTCACAGCCATATCAACGAATGGTTGCCGGTGCAGGAAATCGCCGGCCTGCGTCTATTTGAAAAAGATCTCCGTGAATTTGGCGTGTTGGATGATGCCAAGACCAGCAATCAGTTGGCTGCCCTTTTTCATGCTGAAGCCACGAACAGTGACAGCGCGATCAGGCAGCCAAATGTTCAAATATAGATGATTGTGGCATGAACCAACCGGCTAGCCAAAGCAGCTCTCAGAAACCAACCGCGCCGGGTGCCACTTGAATCGCCTTCACCTGCAGCTTGGAAAGGCGGTGGATGAGCCAGGCCGTTATGTCGAAGCTGTCCACGAGGGATGACATTTCGAGATTCCCTGCGGGAGAAAATGCACCACAGGATTCCAAAAAGCTTTTCCGCATGGCACGCACGGCGGGAATCTTTTGTTTACTGCACTCAAAAAACTTCTGAATTTTTTGGGAATTCAAGGATGAAGTGGCTTCAGCTCCGAGCAGAATATTGGCCTGCATCCAGTCCAGAAGTCCATTGGCACAAAGCTTGGCGCTTGGTGGTAGCGCGGCGTACGAAGCCGCGAGTTCGCCTGACGCTTCGCCGATGTGGCGGATCGTGTGCAGCCAGGCCCGGTAGCGCTGCAGGCGAAGGGATTGATTTTGAGAGAGCGGATTTTCTGAGGCCAAACGAACGCAGAAACCTTCGATTGCGGCTCCGAGTTTCATAAATGCTGGCATTTCATGGGAATCAGAATCGGAAACCGAGGGCATCTTCTCAAGGCTCAGGCTTGCAAAGAGGCGGCCGAGTTCCTTGGGAATCAAATCCAAAGCGGTCTCAGGATCGGCGAGTGCTTGGGATCGCAGGAATTTCGGTTGATCAGGACGCTCGGCGGCATCACTCGGCCAAAAACGTTTCAAGAAGACCTCGCAGACAGGCAGAAACGGGCTGAGCACGAAGGCAGGAATAAGATTTGAAAGAAGGAAAACCGACGCCAAGCGTATGGCATCACCACCTTGAACGGATTTTACAATTGCAATAACCATTGGAATGCCAGCTTTTTCCAAAAAAAACAATGCCATCATCAGCACACCGCTGAAAACGCAGAACAAATCCTCCATGCGCACGAGGCGGATTGCCGAACCGCTGAGGCCGCGCGCCAAAAACGCTCGCAGTGCGATAGCTCCAAGATTTGTGCCATAGATCGCCGGTGCAGCCTCAGCCACTCCAAATGCTCCGCCGGCGGCCAGCGTAATCAAGACCATCGCCGCGCCGGTGTTGGATTGAAGTAAGGCAGCAGCAGCCACGCCAATGCCAAAAGCTTGGACCGGGGAGGAAAGCGCGACTTCGATCGCCTTACGAAACCACGCCTCCTCTTTCATCGGTGCCAATCCAGCGCCAAGCTGCTCTAGGCCAAAAAGGATAATGCCCACGCCGAGTACAGCACCTGCTATAGTGTTCCACGGCTTGCGCCGAATGGATCCCATGGCAATGCCAGCAACACCGACCACGAAAGCTACAATGAGATGGATATTGAACGCCGCTAGAAATGCCAATGCTGTGAGCCCCACATTACACCACACCACAATAACACTCGCCGACGCCGGTTTGATCAATCCGCTGCCCACCATGCTCACCAAAGTAAATGTCACAGCCGTGGCGCTCTGCATGAGCGCACCAGCAACAAGCCCACAAACCCCCGAGAGCCATCGAGTGCCGGTGGCCCGCCGCACAAGCTGACGAAACCCGCCACCACTGAGGGAACGCATGTTTTGTCCAGTAAGTTGAAGCCCCAAAAAAAAGAGGCCCAGCCCGAGTATGACGCCGTTGAAAAGCCACATGGATCTCTAAATTATGCCTCCATCGCCTACTCGAACAAGCGAAGGATTGATTCTAAGACCAATAGCGTTGCGAAGTTTCAGAACACATCATCTCCCGCCCTATCTGTGCAACAAATTGGTAATGCAACAATTCGCCTGTAAATTGCCGATATCACCAAATCATTCCTGACTTAAGAAAAACTCCGCTCTGCTCCGTTTTCCGTAACGCAGTAGCATGTCAGGAAGACGAGTGGTTGAAGACGGCCGGCCGTTCCGCTGGAGTCAAAATTATGAACTGGCTGTTTTTTTGCGGTTCCTTATGAATTTGATCTCATCAAGCACCGCCTCCCAGCGCGGAAAAGTCTTTTCAAAATTGCAATGACGACAACAGATTTTCTATCCAGCCCGACAGCACAAGTCTTCATTCCCGATATCCTCCCCCTTGCTGATGCCGCTTCGAGAGTGACACACTTAGGCGTCGGTGCTCATCATGACGATCTCGAGTTCATGGCTTTCCACGGAATCGTGGAATGCATAAACCGCACAGACCGTTGGTTCGGGGGAGTGACCTGCACAGATGGCCGTGGCAGCTTGCCCAGCGGGGTTTTCGCCGATATGACCCCCGAGGAACTTGGCAGGGTCCGCTCCAGCGAGCAAAACAAAGCCGCCGAGATTGGCCAGTTTGGATTGATGGTTCAGCTCGGCTACCCGAGCTCCGCTGTTACTGATCCTGACGACACCCGTCTGCGAGACGATTTGATAACGATTTTAAAAGCTACACAGCCTGAAGTCATCTACACCCACAACCCGGCGGACAAGCACAAGACCCACCTGGGAGTTTTTGCCTCCATCCTGAATGCACTGCGCGCTCTTCCAATCGCGCAACGACCAAAGCAACTCATCGGCTGCGAAGTCTGGAGAGACTTAGATTGGATGCTGGATGCTGAAAAAATTCGAATGGATGTAAGTGGCCAAGAATTGTTTGCACACAAACTTAACACTGTGTTCGCCTCGCAGATCGTTGGAGGAAAACGCTACGACCTTGCTGTGATAGGCCGTCGCGCCGCTAATGCCACATTTTATGAGCCTCGCAAGGGAGACGAATCCACTCAAGTCCTCGTTGGCATGGATCTCACGCCTTTGATTCAGGACGACTCGCTGAGCATCTTGGAGTTCACTAGGCAGGCGATCCGCCGTTTCGAAGAGAGCGTATGCTCCGCACTGTCTCCTTATTTTGCATGATATTTCTTTGGAACTTATTAGCAGAGTAGGGAGACTCGGACGGGGTTAGAGGCGCGAAGGACAATGACTTCCGGTGACTCCCCCTCATCGAACCGGACGTGCGGATTGTGCCCGCATCCGGCGATCAGAGTGGTCTTCTTGGGTTTGCTTCATGAGTTTTGCCATTTGGTGTGCATGGGGAAGATCACCAAGCCGTAGTGATCGTGGAGTCGTTCATTGCAGTAGGCATCTCCATAATGCGCTTGGCTTTTTCCATGTTTCCTCCACGCCAGACGGAACCCAAGGAACTCGAAGCTCTCTTTCTCGAGGTCCACGATCCCTGTCTTCTTTTCGTTGAGCTTGAGCCCTCTTTTCTCAAACCAGCTTCTCAGCCGACCGTGCATCGCGCTCCCTGCCCTTTACGACAGAGCACAACGAGCCGAAGGGCTGGGAAGCACTGAGACAGACTGCCGACAGGCAGCCCCGAAGGGGTGCGGAGCGCGGGAGCGCGAAGCATCAACTCGTCGGCATATCGGACCATCAC
>JBIJCR010000104.1:0-8157 GCA_044344595.1 Terrimicrobiaceae bacterium | reverse complement strand
GAGAAGGCAGGCGACCTCGCAGGACTCCTCACAAACATCGAACGAGGTGGAGTCCTTTTCATCGATGAAATCCACCGCCTGCAACCAGCGATCGAGGAGTATTTGTATCCCGCGATGGAGGATTTCAAACTCGATATCGTCATCGACCAAGGCCCCAGCGCTAGAACTGTAAGGCTCAACCTCGCGCCCTTCACGCTCATCGGAGCCACGACCCGGTCTGGCATGATCAGCGATCCGCTGCGCTCGCGATTTGGCATGAACTGCCGCCTCGACTACTACGCTCCAGAGACCCTCGCCGCCATTGTGAGCCGTAGCGCAGGCCTTCTCGGCAGCGAGTTGGAAGCAGGAGCCGACTTGGAAATAGCCCGCCGCGCCCGAGGCACACCGCGCATTGCAAATAACCTTCTACGCTGGGTGCGCGACTACTCCTTGGTTCGCGCTGGAGGCCGAATCACCGCCCAGAGCGCCAACGACGCCCTTACAATGCTCGACATAGACGCCGAGGGCTTTGACGAAATGGACAAGCGCATCTTGGAGGCGATCATCGGCCTTTTCGATGGAGGACCAGTAGGCGTGAACAGCCTTGCCGTGGCTATCGGAGAAGAATCCGGAACGATTGAAGAAGTCCACGAGCCCTACCTGATCATGCAGGGTTACATCAAACGCACCGCCCAAGGCCGCGTCGCCATGCCAAAGGCCTACAAAAAACTCGGCCTGCCTGCGCCTAAATCCGCTCCAGACGCCTCCTCTCAGCCTGATCTCTTCAAAGCTTAGCTATCAATTTGATGCTTCAAGGTAAAGTTGCCATAGCGCCGCATTCAATCACGGACGAGAATATGGAGTCGCACAAGAACTCGTGGAGTGCTCCCCAAAACTGAACCAGAAGTTATGAGAGGTAGCGGCGCGGAGTTTTCCGTAAGTCAAAAATGATTGGGGGGAATGTCTGTAATTTACAGACGAATTTATGCACTAACTTCAGAGTTCGGAAAAGCAGCCCTGTTTTTTCTTCTCGATCCCTCATCTTACATCACCATTTCCAGCATCGCACTTGAAGGGGGGTTCCTTAAAACCGTCTGTTAAGGTTTAGAGCTTACGCTCTACAGCCTCAAACCCCTCAAGCTCACCAAGGGCATTGAATTGAGGCGTAAGCTCGATTTGGACACGGTAGGTGGTTTGGTTTTTGTGATAGTTCACCATCTCGACTGTGCACCCCTGCCTCGACCGAATCGCATTTCGCAACGCGAGCACGGATTGCGGTGTGGTTTCTGGCCCTTGAAGAAGTGAACCAGGCTTCCGCCCTCGAATTTCTTCAAAGGTGTATCCACAAAGTTCAGAAAATGAAGGATTTATCTTTACAACACGACCATCAGCGTCAGTTTGAACTCGCGCAGGCTCGTTTGAGATCCGGCACAGAAGATTTTGAAAAATACGGTCGGCTGCAAACGGCGTCAAACGGGCTGGCTTTGATTTGTTAGTTGAGAAGAAAGAGTCTGAGATATCAGAAATCATTTAAGCAAAATTTTATAATATTACGCACTTCAACCTATCGAAGATGCGAACGAGGTTATTTTTTTGAGTAAAAATCTAAAATTCCTGCAACCAGCCCGGGGATGTCGTGAACTTTAGCCTCTAAATCGACGGGCATTTTTAACTCGCACATTGTTTTTGAGGTGACCGGTCCGATGCTTGCAAATTTTACACCTTCGCAAGGGGGCAACTGGAGTGCGTGAAAATTCTCTGCCGTTGAAGAACTGGTGAAAGTGACCATATCCGCCCCCTCCGCTTTGTAACGTTCTACGCCTCCCGACTCGTCAGAAGTTTCGGGGACCGTGCGATAGGCAATTACCTCGTCAATAATAGCTCCAAGACGATTGAGCTCCCTCGGCAGGACATCCCGCGCACCTTCGGCTCGAGCAAGAAGAATTTTGACATTGTCGAGGCTCGTTTCCTTTTGAAGGGCGGCAATGATTTCTTCAGCCACATATTTCTCCGGTTGGACATCCACTTGGAAATGGAAAGAATTCACACGCGCAGCGGTGGCAGGCCCTATGGCAGCGATGCGCACTCCACCGAGATCACGGGCATCGCGGTAAATTTCGAAAAAGGCGTTGAAGAAGGCATCCACGCCATTCGGGCTTGTAAAAATGAGCCAATCGTAGCCATGTGCATAGGCGACGGATTCGTAGAACTCTTTTTTGTTGGGAGCAGGTTCGATACGAATCGTCGGCATTTCAAAGGCATCGGCGCCAAGTTCTCGGAGGCGCGTCACAAGCTCACCAGCTTGCTGGCGCGTACGGGTCACAGCGATGCGCTTTCCAAAAAGCGGCAGGGTTTCGAACCAGTTAAGCTTGCCGCGAAGCGACACCACATCGCCAAAGACGGCCACGGCCGGTGCTTTGAATGAGGCACCGGTGGCTTTTTCCGCGATATTAGCGAGATTGCCAACAAGCGTTTCCTGCCTCGCTGTTGTGGCCCATCGCACCAAGGCAACCGGAGTCTCGGCCTTCATGCCAGCCTCGTGCAAACCAGCGGTGATCGCCGCCAGTCGGTCGATTCCCATGAGCATGACCTTGGTTCCCGGCGTTGATGCAAGTGCCCTGTAATCAATCGAGGTTTCAGCCTTGGTAGGATCCTCATGCCCTGCGAAAATCGTAAGCATGGCGTTGTGTGCCCTATGTGTCACAGGAATCCCCGCGTAAGCTGGGCCGGAGATGGCTGATGTGACTCCCGGCACAATTTCAAATCGGCAACCGGCCTCCTGAAGCATCTCAGCCTCTTCTCCGCCGCGTCCGAATAAAAAAGGATCTCCTCCCTTGAGGCGGGTCACTATTTTTCCCTCAAGGGTCTTTGCGACTATCAAAGAATTGATTTCCTCCTGCCTTAAAGTGTGTGCGCCAGCTTTTTTGCCGACATAGATTTTTTCAACACCAGAGCGCGCGTGGTGGAGAAGTTGGGGATTGCAAAGATAGTCATAAACGATCACATCGGCCCGCTCGATGCATGCACGGCCTTTCAGCGTGAGAAGAAGAGGATCACCGGGACCGGCGCCCACCAGAAAACAAATTCCTTGAGACATGTTGGATAAAACCCTGCCAGCTTCTGAGTCGTGAAGAAATCCTTTTGATTGCTGGATAATTTCGCACGAGCACACCATGCTGCAAGGATGCTCGAAGCCATCGAAAAACTTCTCGCCCTCCAAGACCGGGATCAAAAGCTCCGCACCCTCCGACTCGAACTTCAGGCTGTGCCCAGCGAGATCGCATCAAAACAAAAACTCATCGCAGATTCCGCTGCCAGACTTGAACTCGCCCGCACACGAGCCAAAGCTATCGAAGTCGAAAAAAAATCCCTCCAGATTGATGCTGCTTCCAAGAGGGACCAACTCAATCGTTACAGAACCCAGCAACTCCAGACTCGCAAAAACGAGGAATACACAGCTCTGGCCCACGAAATCTCGACAGTCGAAAAGCTCATCTCAGGAATCGAAGACAAGGAACTCACCCTCATGGAGGAGGCAGACAGCCTGGCACCTGAAATCGCCGCAGCGGATAAAATCCACGCCGAGGAAAAAGCCCGTCTTGAAGGCCAGATCGGTCTTCTTCAGGTGAAGGAAGGAAACTTAAAAATGCGCATCGAAGAAGTCCAACAAAGCCGCGTTGCCGCTTTGGAGGGAATCGATGAGGAACTTCTCGAGCGCTACGAGCGTCTATTCGAAACCAAAAATGCGCGCGCTGTCGTTTCCGTTGAGCACGATGTCTGCACGGGTTGCCACATGAAAATCACTGCCCAGACCAGTCTGGCACTGCGCTCCGAAAAATCCGTTATCTCCTGCCCCCAATGCGGCAGGCTTCTTCACCTCCCAGCCTGAAAAGATGCAGCTTAAAATCTTGAGGGAAGTTCGGCATGTCATTAAGCAAGCGCCATGCGTATCACATGGCCATTCCTTCTCCTCATAGCCGGTCTAAACTTTACGGCTTATAGCGAAAACGACCGCGACGAATCTTATTCAGCAGAAAAAAAGACCTCCCCTCAATCTGCAATGATTTCAGTGGAAGGTGGTGTCCTTCCAGCAGATTCGCGCTTCAAAGACACAACGGTGGCTTCATTTTTCCTGAGCCAAACCGAGATAACATGGGCCGAGTGGCAGGCCGTGCGTGCCTATGCGGAAGATCATGGATACGAGTTGAAAAAGGCCCCTGCAAACGCGCTCTCCGATCATCCGGTGCAAGGCATCAGCTGGTTCGATGCTTTGAAATGGTGCAACGCAAAAAGTGAAATGGAAGGCCTAGAGCCAGTCTACACAAAGAATGGCGACATTTTCAAAAAAGGAAATGTCATCCCCGGAGTCAACCCTCAAGCCAACGGCTACCGACTTCCAAGCGGTGCAGAGTGGGAATGGGCGGCTCGGGGCGGATCCAAAAACAAGGGATTCACCTACAGTGGCGGCAATGATGTGAATAAAGTCGCGTGGAACTGGAATAACTCCGTTGGAGCAAGGCTGGATATGTCGGATGGACGCGGCACGTGGCCTGTCTCGCAAAAGGAACCAAATGAACTCGGTTTCCATGACATGAGCGGTAATGTCGCCGAGTGGTCGGGCGATGAAGCCAACGGCTCCTTTCGAGGAATCCGTGGCGGCGCTTGGCATGGAGCAGCTTCCGATTGCGCAGTGAACCAAACAAACTTCAGCAGCGCGGAACTTGGCTATTATTTTATCGGATTCCGGACTGCACGAGGCGGAAAGATTCAACCAAATGCAGCAAATCCCCAACTCGTCTTTGCAAGCGCACCGGCGCTGCCAAGCGGAAAAACTGGCACGCCTTACAACGCCGAACTTCAAGCTCAAGGCGGCGTGGGACCGGTCTATTTTGCTGTTAAGAAAAACACACGTCTCCCCGCTGGCCTAACACTGGCAAACGGCAAAATATCTGGTATCCCGACTACCTCGGGCTCGTTTTCGTTCATCTTGTTGGCGGAGGATTCTAACCCCTCGCTCCGGAGCACAACGGAGCAGATCTTCACCATGGATATCGCATCCTATGGCCTAGGAATTAGCTCCGAGCCGACGATGATTTCCGCCAAGGTTCAAGAGCCTCTCACGATCACTTTCACCGCTACCGGCGGGGAGCCTCCATTCAAATGGTCCACACCGGAAAGTCTTCCTCGCGGACTCAGCCTCGACGCCAGCACAGGCGTACTCAGCGGAACGCCAAGCCGACCCGAAAACAGTTCCATCAATATCCGTATTACAGACTCCAAAGGCTTCCAGGCAATGCGATCGATTCCGTTTTCCTTCACCACCGACCCGATTCAGATTTCTCAAACTCCCCCGCCTCCTGCTATGACCGGAGTTGAATTTCTCTGGCGAATTGAAGCAAAAGGCGGCATGGCCCCCTACAAATTCTCACTCGCCCCCGGCTCCACGCTACCTTCCGGTCTCTATCTCAGCACCTACAATCCCCCCGGTCGCATCGTTGGAAAATCCAATTCAGAGGGTTTACACACTTTCAAAATCCTCGTGACGGACTCCCTCACGCAATCCGCCGAACAGGAGTTCACCTTGCAGACACTCCCCTACAATCTTGCTATCTCAGACATTGCCTTACCTATCAAAGGAAAATATGGCGAAGCAATCTCTCAAAAACTGAATGCCACAGGCGGCGTGCCTCCACTCACTTGGAGTGCCTTATCAAGCCTTCCCAGCGGTATCACTTTGAACGCAACCACCGGCTTGATTCAGGGCACACCGATCACCGCAGGATCGTTCGACACCGTCTTCAAAGTTACCGACTCGAACTTCAAATCAGTCACAAAAAACACAACTCTCCTCATCGCAGTGAATCCGCTTGCAATAACGATCTCCAGCCTCCCTCCCGCTAAGGCCGGAACACCCTACGCAGTCGAAATACCAACCACCGGAGGAGTGCATCCAGTCACTATTTCCTTAAAGTCTGGGAACAAACTCCCTCCCGGCCTCACTCTTGCCAAAGGCAAAATTTCCGGCACTCCATCGGCTGCAGGAAGTTTCTCATTCACCATTGTGTCACAGGACTCGAATCGCTACAGCAAATCCCAAGTCGAGCAAACATTCAGTCTTGAAATTGCATCCTACGGAATGGAGATCGCCCCGGAACCCGCCTTGATTTCGGGCAAGGTCAGAGAACCTCTTTCAGCAACTTTCAATGCCACGGGAGGAGAAGCTCCGTACACATGGTCAGCGACCGGCGGCCTACCAAAAGGGCTTTCGATTGATGCCAACACGGGCACCCTGGCGGGTGTGCCGATCGAGGTGAAAATAGGTTCAATCATGATCCGAGTTTCGGATGCCACAGGGTTCCCATGCACACGCTCTGTTCCGATTTCAATTATTACCGATCCATTAGAAATCATCAACAACCAAGCACCAGAGGTGCGTCTTGGAGCCGATTTTAAATGGCCCTTTCAACTGAAAGGTGGACTCTCACCACGCCCGATCAGGGTGGCACCAGGGAGCATCCTGCCGCCTGGACTTTATCTAAGTTTCAATGGCAACACCGCTCGCATCCAAGGTAAACCTCGCAGCGAGGGAACATTCAA
This sequence comes from Terrimicrobiaceae bacterium, assembly GCA_044344595.1. Lineage (GTDB taxonomy): Bacteria > Verrucomicrobiota > Verrucomicrobiia > Chthoniobacterales > Terrimicrobiaceae > UBA967. The sequence continues at coordinate 1,581 of JBIJCR010000104.1, read as the reverse complement.
CTTCACGCTTATTGCGGAAGATGCAGGATCAAAAATGGTGAAAAAGGATTTACTCCTTGTCATACCCTCCACCCCGCTAGAAGTCACTGAAGGTCCCCTACCAGTAGCAATCACCACACAGTCCCTGCCGCCAGCTTGCTTAGGCACGACATACAGCCAGGCCATCGAGACCTCGGGTGGTCTGCCGCCGCTAAAACTTTCCCTGAAACCTGGAAGCCAACTTCCTCCGGGTATCCTTCTTGTTAAAGACAAACTCACTGGAACACCGTCCGTCATTGGAAACTATACCTTCACTCTCACAGCAAGAGACATTCAGGGCTCAAGCGCGGAAGCAACATTCACGCTCGTGGTTAGCGAGAAACCGATGCAAATCGCCGGCCCAAAAAACGCCAAAGGAGAGGAGTTCAAACCATTCAACGCCGAGCTCCGGGTGAATGGCGGAAAAGCTCCCTACAAATGGTCAAACCGAGATCCACTTCCGGCAGGACTCACACTGAATGCATCCACTGGTGTGCTCTCTGGGCAGCCAGGCAAAGGCAGTGCTGGCAACCACTCTGTGGCCGTGCAAGTGACCGATGCGAAAGCGCAGGCAGCCGGAGGGCTCTTTGCCTTCACCATCAACGCTGGCGAGCCACTGACTATCGTAGAAAAAACCTTGCCAACTGCGATACTCAACACACCCTATGGCGCTAAACCCACTGCCAAAGGGGGCAACTTGAAGTCACTGAAATGGACTATCGCATCCGGAAAGCTTCCACCCGGGCTGGCATTGAACGAGACAACAGGCGAGATCTCGGGAAGGCCAACACAAGCATGCACCGAGGAGATTGTTGCCAAAGTGGAGGACTCAGTCGGCAACACCAGCACCCAACTCTTCCTGATCACGGTGAGCACCGAGTTCAACCCCGGTATGATTTTTGTGCTTGGGGGAAAACTACCAGCGATCTCCCCATTTGGTGAAAAAGTTGTCGCCGATTTTTATATAAGCCGCTACGAGCTCACCTGGGGCGAATGGAAAAAGACAAACGCAACGGCTTCCGCAAAGGGCTATGACATCACGGAATCGGGAAAGGGAGTCGCAGATGACCACCCTGTTCAAAACGTAACATGGTATGATGCTGTCAAATGGTGCAATCTGAAAAGCGAGAACGAGGGACTCACACCCGTCTATACGATTGGAGGCGTCACCTACAAAGCTGGCAATAAGTCTCCAGATGCGAATCCCCAGGCAAATGGTTACCGCCTTCCCACCGAAATCGAGTGGGAATGGGCTGCACGAGGTGGCGTTTCTTCTAAGGCCTTAAACTTCAGTGGAGCCAACGAACTCGACGCCGTAGCCTGGCATGCGGGCAACTCTTCCTCCGGTGAGACTCACCCTGTGGGCGCCAAGCTGGCTAATGAGCTTGGAATCCAAGATATGAGCGGCAATGTGCAAGAGTGGTGCTGGGATGCCCACAAAAACTACCGCCGCGTGCGCGGGGGCAGCTTCAAAGACGATTCCTTCGTCTGCACCATCACAAGCAGCGACTTCAACATTCCAGAACGCGCCTCAGCCAATACAGGACTCCGGCCTGCCAGAAA
>JBIJCR010000101.1:0-8376 GCA_044344595.1 Terrimicrobiaceae bacterium | reverse complement strand
GCGGATGGACTTGAAGTTCCCCCCGGTTATATCGGGCGCCTTTTTCTGAAGTTTCCGGGATGGAAAAACCTACCTGATGCTGGCGGAAGGCTTGGTCTCGATACCGGATTGAATGCCTGGAGGGATTGGGAGGGCGATGTGAATTTGGAGAGTGGATTCCGAAGAGCTATTGGTATTCCCACCTCTGCTCAGATTCTGTCTGCTCAGGGGCTTTTCCCTCATGTGTTGGACTTTTTTGTCGGCGTACATGCGAACTACGCCATTTCAGACAATCCGGTTTCCAAGGCAGTCTGTCTGAAACAGTGGCTTCTCAACCGCGCCGGTTGGATCGACGAGCCCGCCTTGCCTAAGCCAGCTCAGGCAATCAGCACTCAGCCAGCTGCGCCTGCCTCAAAATCTCCCCAAGCTGCGGCTCCAGCCAAGCCTCCTATTCAATCCGCTTGGAAGCCACTTGTTGAAATGTGCGCGTCAAGTATTGGCAGTACTCTGGTTCTTGTTCATCCGGCGGATGGTTTCACAGATTCCTATTCTGATCTTCTCGGCGCACTTGGAAAATCTCGTCGAGTGATTGCTATCGCCGCACGTGGGGCTCTGAATTCCGAGACTTGCCATCCCTCGATTGAAAGTGCCGCTGCAGAATACATCTCGGCTTTGTTTGAGGATGCTCCTCTGCAGGATTTTCAGCTCGCAGGATTTGGATTTGGTGGGATTGTGGCATTGGAAATGGCTCGTCAACTACAAGCTGCCGGACGTCGACTTCCTCGCTTGGTCTTGATCGGCTCCATGCCTCCCCAAACACACAAGGCCAGAGGGTGGCTGGATTCCATGAAAAAAGTGCTGAAGCGCTCCGCGACTACCTCCCGGATGGAACCTCGGCCTGCGTCAACAGCAGCGGCAGCCCATCACGAGGCGATCCTCATGAACTATCGTTTCCCTGTCTGCAATATTCCCGCCACGATTATTCTTCCTGCGGATCTTTCGGAATCCACTGAGGCTTGGAAGGAAATCCTGCCAGGTGCTGCCGTTGAAATAACCCGTTCTTCATGGACGGAAATGCTCTCCACGCCAGCTGTGAAGCGGATCGCATCCATCTTGAACATGACCGAGAGTCACGAAACGCAAAGTTTTTGATTCTAGATCGAGCCAGTCAGTTTTGTTCTGAATTCGAATAATTCTGTCAGGCTGATCTCCTCAAGGCAATCGCTGCCGTCACCTCGCAGGACGCTATGGGTTGGTTCTCACACTGCGGATATAGTTTTATTTGAAACGCTCTAATGCTCACGCACCACTGCTTAGCGCCATCCCAAGAAAATCACCAGGCGAACGAAAAATCAATCCAGAGCGGATTTTTATCGATGCAATGGATCTTGGAGTCGAAAAAAACGAGGATGGGCCTTGCGGAAAAAATACCAAGCAACTACCAAACCAGAAAAAATTTTAACCTTCGAAAACCTAATACAATTCGTTGATTGAGAAGGAGAGCCGACGACGGGATTTGAACCCGTGACCTATCGATTACGAATCGATTGCACTACCACTGTGCTACGTCGGCGTTTGAAATGAAAAATGCCACAGAGATTTTGCGCTGCCAATGCGATTTTTGGCTATCGGTGGACTCCGCCTTCGACGCGGAGGTCGGGGCCGATGCGGCGGTAGGTGGGATTTTTGAGTCGGAGGGCGGATTCGTTTGATGGGACGCCGTGGCCGCCCAGAGCGGGTGTGGGGCCTCCGAGGAGGACGGGGGCGATGTAGAAAACGATGCGGTCGATTAAGCGACGGTCGAGGGCTTCTCCGAGGGTTTTTCCGCCGCCTTCGATGAGGACATGTTGGACTCCGCGTTTGCCGAGGTCGCGGAGGACGGTGGCCAGGGGCTTGCCTTTGTAGATGATGGTGCGGTCACGGTGCTCGTCGGTGAGGAGGTGGCAATCGCTTGGAATTTTGCCCGAGCGCGACCAGACGGCGCGGAGGGGGTGTTCTTTGACGCGGATGCCCCGGATGGTTAACTGCGGATTGTCGGTGCGGACGGTTTCGGCTCCGACGAGCACAGCGCCACACTCGGCGCGGAGGTGCATGGCATCACAGCGGGCGGCTTCGGAGGTGATCCATCGCCTGTCGGGTGGTGAGGCGATGCGGCCATCAAGGCTCATGCCTGCCTTGGCGGTAACGAAGGGGAGGCCGGTGGCGATCCACTTGTTCCAGGCGCGGTTGAGGAGCGCGCATTCTTCGCCGAGGACGCCGCTGAGTGTCTGGATGCCGGCATCTTCGAGGATTTCTTTGGCGCGTCCAGCGTGCTTCGGATTCGGGTCCGTGGCTCCGAATACAACGCGGGCGAATCTGGCTTGGATGATGGCCCCGGTGCAGGGCGGCGTGCGGCCGTGTGTGGAGCAGGGTTCCAGCGTGACATGGAGTGTTGCGCCACGAGCGAGCGCGGGATTTTTGAGGTTCCTGAGAGCTTCGATTTCCGCGTGGGGTTTGCCGGCGCCGCGATGCCATCCGCGAGAGAGGATTTTTCCGCCTTTGGAAATCACGGCTCCTACTGCGGGATTGGGGCCTGTTTTTCCCAAGCCTTTACGCGCCTCGGCGAGTGCCGCGCGCATGAGAGCTTCATCCCCGGCGGGCTGGCTTCGGGCGCTCATGGACGGGTGGCTTTGGGCGTGGGGATTTGGTGGCAGCCTTTGCCACGAGCAGTAAGGACTCTTTTTCGGTGAGGCGGCGGCAGGCACCTGGCGGCAGGCGGTAGTCGGTGAGGCACCCGATGCGCGTGCGGCGGAGGCGTTCCACCTCGTAGCCCATGGCGTAAAGCATGAGGCGTATCTGGCGCTTCAAGCCTTGGCGGAGGGTGACTTGAATGACCTTGGGAGCGAGAATCCGTAGGCGTTCGAACTTGGCGCGGCCCCCTTCGATATGAAATCCCTTGAGGAGTTTTTCGTGGTGCACAGGGTCGAAGGTCTTGTCGAGCGTGACTTCGTATTCCTTCTCAATCGTGTGGCTCGGGTGCGTGAGGCGCTGCGCGAGGGCACCGTCATTGGTCATGAGCAAGAGACCTTCGCTCTCCTTGTCAAGGCGGCCGACATGGAAGAGAGCCGAGTATTCCGGTGGCAGCAAGTCGTAAACCGTGCGGCGGCCACGCTCGTCGGAGCGGGTCACAACAAAGCCACGCGGTTTGTGTAGGAGGAGTGTAACCGGCGTCGCGGCATGAATGCGGCGACCATTGACTCGTACATCGTCATCTTCTTTGACTTGCGTGGCGAGATTTTCAATTCGCTTGCCATTGATCACGACAGCTCCCGAGGAGATGAGTTGATCACACGACCGCCTGGAGCCGAGACCGGCAGCGGCCAAAAAACGGTTCAGCCGCATTACGTGTGAGGAATTAATCCTCTGGTTTGGTTTTTGGAAGGCCGATGACGCGTTGGCCGTCTTTGAACTGACCGCGTTTGCGGAGGAGTTCCACGCGTTCAAAGCGTTTCAGGACACTGCGACGGGCGGAGATGCTGCTTTTGCCTTTGAGACTTGGATGCTGGCTCATAAAATAAAAATAGTGGGTTATATTGGGCGTTGACGTTGTGGAATGCAATCGCATTCTTTCGAAAAATCAAATTGGAGTACTGAGACGCGATAGTTTGCTCACTCTTCCTTCTGAATCCACTCAGTTGAGCCGTCGTCTTTGACGACTTCGATCCACTCGCCTTTGAATGCGAGCTTCGCGGCAAGGGAGGCTTGCTTGGTTTGGATTTGCGGGAGGGAGGTCTTTTGCTTTTCGGCGTCGGATTTCATGAGTGCCATGCGGTCGGCATTTTCGGCATCCACCGTTTTGCGGATGAAGTCGCCGTAATCGCCGGGCATTTCCACACGGATGGCGAGCAGGGCGTCGCGGCCTTCGCCTACGAGGCGCGAGTTTTTAAATGTTTGAATATCTGCCATGCGGTTGCGCCTGGCCTCGGCAGGGTCTGTGCCCGTGGCAACGGAGGAGGTGGATTTTTTCGCCGCTTCCTTGGCGTGTTGGTACACATCCAACCTCATCGCTATATCGACCTTGATCGGTTGCGGTGTTGCGAGGTTGACTGTGGGACCGGCGCATGCAGTCAAAAAAAGAGCGGTCGCGGTGGTGGCCAAGCTAAGAGGATTCTTCATCGTGGTGTGGTTTGGCTCCAGGCGCCTGTGCTGGATTCGCCGGAGTGGAGCACGGTCTGGAATGTGCGGGAACCGAGCGGGCCTTGCAACTTCAAGTCAAAGATACCCCGCCCGTCGGTGAACCAGAAATCCCCAGAGCCCTTTTCATAGTCGAAGTCCCTTATGGCTTCGAGTGCGACCCGTAGGCTGTCGCGTTTGAGATTTGACCAGGTAGGTGGAATGCGGGCGAGCAAGTCGTCGATTTTTCCGATTTCCATGCGACCAGGTTTTTTTGTTTCCATGCTTCCCTTCAGGCGGCGAATGTCTTTCGACTCGGCATTGACTTGGCCGGTGAAATCCAGCGGCCCAGTCATGCGGAAGTTGTGCGGAGCCATGATATCGGTGAGTTTTTCAAGGTCTACGCGGGTGCCGCTCAACCAGCCGATCCAGGGCGATTTGGAATCAAAGAAAAAGCTGAAGCCGCCAGCTATGGTGCCTCCGTAGAGTATCCCGCCAAACGAGCCATTGATGCCCTCGCGGTCGAATGTCGCAGTGATCCAGGAATTCGTGCCGCGAAATTGGCGCCAGCGGAGATTTTTGATGCGCACGGTGCCGACGACATTGTTCATCGCCTTTTCCGGGGGATATGAAAACTGGAGGTTTCCCGGGTCGGTGGAGATCTCGATCTGGTAGGCGGGGAATCCGTATTCCTGCGCAGGGATTTCGAGGCTTCCGCGAAGTGTCAGCGAGGTCAGATCATCGAGGGAGACATTCTCGGCTGTGGTGCGGAAGTTGAGGGGGAGGCCATATTCGGTTCGACCGCCGCTACCGATAACCACGCTGCCGAATTTTACATCGAATCGCTTGATGCGCCAACCCGGAGCTGGCGTGTCTGAGCCGCCGGCCATGCGTTTCTTGGCGGTCTCCATGTAGGCGAAGAGGTCTTCTCCGATGTAGAGCACAGGATGCAGCACGGTGACATCGTCCAACTCCTTCGAAAGAATCCCGGCGAGAGTGAATCTGAGAAAAACGCTGCGCAGCGACATGACGCGGGTAAACGGATCATTGGGGGAGGGGATCACCAGATCGCTGATTTCCACTTCCTGCTTGGTGGCGCCGAGCGTGTTTGTGAGCTCGGCAGGAGTCAGATTGCGCAAGGTGGTGTTGATCGTGAAGGCCGCATCCGTGGCGGAGCGCCATGGGTTGTTGCCGATGCTTGCCTTCACGCCGTGAATATCGACGGCACCGATTTTCCAAGTGAATGCCGGTCCGCTTGGTGCTTGAGCTGGCATGTGGGCGAGTTGCTCGAGAGCCTGCCCTGCAGCGAGTGATCCGCCTTTGATATCTAGTCTTTGGAGTTCGAAGTTCTTGGTCATCCCGGCCGGACTCCCTGTGAGCCTCACTAAATCAAGAATGAGAAAGGGGTCGGCGTCGCCCGGGGCTGTTGCCTGCGCGTCCCATAGTGTGAGTTCCAGAGGCTCTGTTGACTCTTGGCTGAAGTTCCTCCAGTCAAAACAAAAATTCGCACGGACATTCGGCTTGCCGTCTTTTTCGCCCTCATAAACGACCTCGCCAAACTCGCAAACGATGCGTCGAATCCGAAGCGAGGAACCGCCCGACTTTTCAGGGACTGGCGGAAGGACGCCTGACCAGCCGGGTGAGATGCGCACGACGGGATTATCGAGGTGGATTTCGCCGATGCGCCCCGCTGCGAGATCGTCGAGCGAGAAAACGATGCGGCCACGCTCAAGGCGGGCGAGTTCTTTTCCGGTCTGGGGATCGTTGACGACAAAGTTCGTAAAGGTGATCTCGCCAGGGCCCGTCATTTGAACCTCCTGGACATCGATCTTCGAGTCGGGAAGGTTTTTTTCAAATGTCCATCGCGCGACTGGTGCGAGGTTTCGCGAAAGAAGTAACAAGCCGCCGACTGCGGCCAGGAGAAGAAAGACGAGGAGCGCCGCGAGTGTGCGGAGGATGCGCTTGGAAAACTGGAGCGGCCTTTTCAAGAGGGCATGCGCCGGAGCGCGGCGGGCTTACCTTCTGCGGTTGCGCGCGACTTCCTCGAAGAGTTCGACGATTCCGTCATCCACACGCAGGTCGACGATTTTCCAGGTGTTTTCCGAGCGGTAGAAATAGAAGCGCCAGCGTAGTGGCAGGTCTTCATTCAGCGAGAGGCAGGTCTGGCGGAAGAGCGCCTGGCCGATCTCGATCGTCTCGACGACTTCATAGCCTTTGACCGGTCCGAAATTATCCAATGCTTCGCGGGTGCGTTTTTTGAGTTGATCGAGGTTTTCCGCCTTGGATCCGATGAGGGTGTTTTTGGCGAGTCCCTCGTAGGCGGCATCGACCTTGTCGGCCTTCAGGGCCTCGAAAAAGCGTTTAAGAAGGTCGGTGGGTTCTGCTGAATTCGTAGCACCTGTCGATGGGGTCGGCGTGGCTTTTGCGAAAAGCAGATGCTTCTTTGCTTCGGCGCCCTGCTGGGCAAATGCGGAGGTTGCCAGGAAAAAACAAACGAGTATCGAAAAAATGCGCATGGTTTAGAGTTGCGCCTCCGCTTTGACGATGCAAGCCCGCCTAAAGAAGGGCTTGAGTTATCCAAACAGAGGTTTCTTTTTATGGGTTGCTCGGAGAAGGTTTTCAATGCGTTTTGCATCCCTAGCATTGGCGATCGCCTCCTCCTTGGAAATCGCGCGGCTGAGGTAGAGTTGCTCCAAATCATCGTCGAGCGTGTGCATACCATCCTTGCGGCCGATTTCAATGAGGCCGGTCAGTTGCTCCCAGCGGCGTTCTCGTATGCAGCAGCGAACGGCTGTGTTACCTGTCAGGATTTCCGTCGCCAGCACACGGCCGGTCCCGTCTTCTCTCGGCAGGAGGCGTTGCGACACGACCGCCGAGAGGGAATTGGCAAGCTGGGCAATGACCTGCGGTTGCTGCTCGGCGGGGAAGGTGTCCACGATACGGTCAACGGCTTTGGGGGCATCGATCGTATGGAGCGTTCCGATGACCAGATGGCCGGTCTCCGCTGCCGTAATGGCAGAGCTGATGGTTTCATGATCCCTCATTTCGCCGACGAGTATGACATCCGGATCCTGCCGAAGCGCGTGTTTGAGCGCCTTGGAGAAGGATTTGGTGTCACTGCCGACCTCCCGCTGCTTCACGAGACAGGTGGCATTTTGGAAAACATATTCGATGGGATCCTCTACAGTTATAATGACGCCGCTGCGCTGTTGGCTGATGTGTTGAATCATCGAGGCCATGGTCGTGCTCTTGCCCGAACCGGTGATGCCTGTAATCAAGATTAAACCGCGATGAAGGGCGCAAAGTTCCAGAATCGAATGCCGGTGGCCCAGTGTGCTCAATTCTGGAATTCTGTGTGGAATGTGGCGGAATGCGGCTTCCAGCGCGCCACGGCTGTAATGGGCGTTTCCACGAAAGCGCCCGAGTTGCTCGACCTGAATGGCGAAGTCGAGTTCCCATTTTTCCTCAAGGCGCGCCTTTTGTGTTTCATTGAGAATTCCTGACACCAGATCGCGGCAGGAATCGAGCGTGAGCGGTTCCGTGCCCATGGGATGAAGTGCCCCGTGCAATCGCATCATGGGCGGTGCTCCAGCGCTTAAATGAACATCCGATGCGCTCGAGGCGACGGCTTGCGCGAGAAGATCGATAAGCTCGTAGGGTATGGCGTTTTGAATCATCGGCGTGTGGCTTGAGCTGTGGAGCTGATGCCTCGCAGTTTTCTGGCGAAGTCCTGAGGGTCGTCGGAAAATTCCATCGCGGTTTCCTCGGAGAGGATGCCCGATATCAGAAGCTCGCCGAGCGATGTCGAGAATGCCTTCGCCTGCCTGGGGTCGGATTTTGCAAAAAGCTCTGGGATTTCGCGGCTTCTTCCCTCGGCGATGAGGTTCCGGGCAGAACCCGAATTTGTGAAATACTCGCAGACCAAGGCGCGACCGCCATGGGTCGAAGGCGGGAGGCGCTGGCAAAGGACGCCCAAAAGCTGGGATGATAAAATTTTTCGGATTCCGCCGAGATCTTCCATGGCAAATAGGCTCTCCATTCGTTCGATAGACTCTTTTACATTCGATGCGTGCAGCGTCGTCAGGACAAGGTGGCCGGTTTCGGAAGCCTGCAACGCAGTGGACGCTGAATCTCTGTCCCGGACTTCGCCAAGGAAAATGACATCTGGATTTTGACGCAATGAGCGGCGGAGTCCCTCGGCAAATGTCGGTGTGTCGATGCCCACCTCGCGCTGGGTGAAATAGG
>JBIJCR010000023.1:0-26807 GCA_044344595.1 Terrimicrobiaceae bacterium | reverse complement strand
TGAGAACGCAGTGACGGGCGGGATGTTTTTTTACCTCTTTGATGATGTCCTCGATGGACATCTCCTCGCCCTCGGGGTTCCAAGAGGCATACGGCGTGTCGCACCAGCGGCAACGCAGATTGCAGCCCGAGGTGCGGATGAAAACCGTCGGCACGCCGGTGAGTTCGCCTTCGCCTTGGATCGAATAAAAAATCTCGGAGATTCGCATGGCGTCAGAGCGGTTTCGGCGGTAGTGGGGCGTTGCTGAGGTATTGCGTCGGATCCTTCAAACCCGCCAACTGGAAGGCCTCGCGGCGTTCCACGCAGGTTCCGCACTCGCCACAATGCGTCTCTGCGCCGACATAGCAGGACCATGTCTGCGAAAAGTCCACGCCTATCTCGTGCCCGCTCCGGGCGATTTCCGATTTCGTCATCGAAATGAACGGGCGCAGCAACTCGACATCAGCGTAGGTTCCTAGGCGAATCGCATCGCCCATCGCCTGCATGAAGCCCTCGCGGCAGTCGGGATAAATCGCATGGTCGCCCGAGTGCGCTGCAATCACGACGCCCGTCGCGTGCCGACTCTCAGCCAATCCTGCTGCCACAGCGAGCATGATGCCATTTCGGAACGGCACCACGGTCTGCTTCATCGTTTCTTCTTCATAGTGCCCCTTGGGAATTGAGGCGCCTGACTTGAGGAGGTGGGATTCAAAGAGGCTACCCATGAAATCCAGCGGAATCGTGAGGTGCGCTGTTCCCAACAGGTCCGCATGGTAAGCGGCAAAAGGAATCTCCCGGTCGTTGTGTTTCGATCCATAGTGGAAACTCAGCGCCGCAACCACTTCGTGCTCCTTCGCCGCCGCGTGCAGCGCCACGACAGAGTCCATGCCCCCGCTGCAAAGGACTATGACGCGTTTTTTTAAGCTCTCTGACATGTGAAAAACTTGTAACCAAGGCATGGGTTCCCCGCGAGCCTTGTTTCTAAAGCCGCCAAAGCGCCCAGAGGCCTCCTCCGAATTTGGTTTGATTGCAGCGGGCACGCAGGGAGATTGGTTCCATGAATGCAGGTGCATATCTCAAGTGTTTCGTTCCTTTAATTGGAGCGGCGGGGCTTGTTTATGTTCTGCTCGTGCCTGCGCCTTCCGGGCTGCCGCCCGCTGGTTGGCATACCTTGGGCGTAGCGGTTCTGATGGCTTCGCTGTGGGTCTCGGAGGCGATTCCTTTTGCCGTCACGGCCATGTTACCGCTGGTGTTTTTTCCCATGCTCGGTATCTGCGGAATGGCAGGTGCGGCCGCGCCTTTTGCCAATCCAGTGATCTTTCTGTTTTTAGGCGGCATGCTCATCGCGCATGGGATGCAGAGTTGCCACCTCCACACGAGATTGGCGTTCTTCCTCCTGCGCCTTGCCGGCAAGCGTCAATCCTCCATCCTTGCCGCCTTCCTTCTGGCATCGGCACTGCTTTCTATGTGGATCAGTAATACAGCGGTCGCCCTCGTCATGCTTCCCATCGCTGTATCGGCCATCGGCCTCTTTCGTGAGCGGAGTGAAAAAAGCTTCGCAGCCGCCCTGGTTTTATCTGTCGCCTATGGAAGCAGTATCGGTGGCATGACGACGCTCGTTGGAACGCCTTCGAATGCCATTTTTGCAGGGTTTATGGAGGAATCCTATGGCATCAAAGTTGGCTTTCCGCTTTGGATGGCAATCACCCTGCCTATCTCTTTCCTCTTGCTGATCTTGGCGTGGATTATCCTAACGCGTGGCGTTTTTCGTCTCGGCGCAAGGATGACTGTGGGTGAGAACTTTCTGGAGCGGGAAAAACTTCCACCCCTTGGCTTTGGCGGTATCGGGGTCATCGTGGTTTTTGTCATTGTAGCTGGCCTTTGGATTGCGAGGGGATTCCTTGAAACGCGTCTGCCGTGGCTTTCCGATGCGGGCATAGCAATGGCTGGGGGATTGGTGCTCTTCTTTTTGCCAAGCGGTGCCGCTGGCGGTGGCAGCGTTCTCAATGCAAAAACTCTCAAAACAATTCCCATCGATGTGCTTCTCCTGATCGGCGGTGGGCTCAGCCTCGCGGCGGCTATGCAATCCAGCGGACTTGCTGCATGGATCGGTGGCCTTGGTGCGCATTTGGGTCATTTCCCGCCATTCTTGCTACTGGCGGTGATATCCATCGTTGCTATCGGTTTGGCTGAGTTTACGAGCAACACCGCGACGACAGCGGCATTTCTACCCGTCGCCAGCGCTTTGGCAGTTGGACTGGGTTACTCTCCCGTCGCGCTCTCCATGGCACTGACCTTGGCCAGCAGTTGCGGATTTATGATGCCCGTTTCAACTCCGCCCAATGCGATTGTTTACGGTTCTGGCCATGTGACACTGCCGCAAATGCTCCGAGCGGGCTTCGTGCTCAATCTGGGCGCTTGGTTCCTGATTTCCCTGTGGTTCGGGTGGTTTGTTCCCCGGCTTTTTAAAATTTGATGGGTCGTGGTCCTTCTGCCCCTCTTGATTGATTCGAGGTCGGCACGAAGGGTGGGCTGGATTCGAAAATCCGGCCAGTGTAGTTTGGGGGCTTCCATGAAGAACGGACGGAGTAGGAGATTTTATCAATCAAAGAGATTTTGGCTTTTCGCTGCTGCAGTCGTGATTGTCGCGATCGTGGCTCAGGGGCCGTTTTTTTCTTTTCTTGCGCGGCAGTTTGTAGAGCGAGGGATGTCTCGGCAGGGTCTGATTTTTCGGGCGGATTCTGTGCGTGCGGGAGCCTTTGCTCCCGTGGTGTTAGAGGGCGTTGCTATAAGGCCCGCTGAGAAGGGTCGTGGAGGGTTGCTGGTTCATATCGATCGAATGGAGCTCGTTTGGAGTGGACCGGGTCTTCTTTTCTCGGGATGGAGGAATTGGGTTCATTCAGTGACGGTTGATGGAATGAACATCGTAGTGGATCTGCGGCGCCCGGAGACGTCTGCTTCGCGTAACAAAGCAGGCTTTGATGACGCCACCAGTGTGCTGGGGCTTTTCGCGCCTAACGGTCCTTGGCCTTCAATCGTCGAAATTCGGAATGGATCGGCTGAGGTCCTGGGCGAAAATTTCCGCCATGTCTTCGATGGTTTGGATTTATCACTGAATTCCGAGGCGCATGGTCGCCTTCGTCTGGAGACCCTCACGGTGCAGGCTGGGAAGTTTAGCAAGGTGTTCGGTCCTTTCACTGCGCCAACAACATGGGAGGAGGGTACTGCCAGTCTTGCCGGTCTGGATTTGGCCCCTGGAATCACTCTCAGCGATGTGTCATTGCGTCTGGGCTCGTTGTCCGGTCCATCCCTGTCTTTCAGTGCCCGCGTTTTTGGCGGGGCCTTGAGAGGTGACGTGAGCCTTAGCAAGGGCCCTCGGGGCAAGGTTTGGGATATCGCGGCTTTCGGCTCCAATATTGCTGTCGATGGCATTCCCTCGCTGCTGGATCTGAATGGGAAGGCGAGGGGCACACTGGCTGAGGGGCGTTTCACATTCCGGGGCGATGCCGGGCATCCGGCGGATGCCGAGTCCTCGCTTCGGGTACTGGCGAAGGATTTTCGCTGGAATGATCGGGGTTGGGACTCCCTTGAGATCGGAGCCAGCCTCATTCATCGCCGTTTGCTCATTTCGAATTTCGACCTTCTTCAAAAGGAAAACAAGGTGACGATGAACGGTGAAATCTCGCTTGCCGAGGGTTGGGGTAAAATTTCGGAGTCGCCATTCCTTGCGAATGTCCGGGCGAACATCAAGGAACTCGATTCGCTGGGGGGCCTGCTCGGAGGCTCGTTTGGCAAAATCTCTGGGCAACTTACTGCGGAAGGCTCGGTCAGTGGACGGCCTGGCTCGCTGGATGGATTTATGGGCATTCGTGCCAGTGGAGTCGTTTGCCACTCAGTGCCAGTGGAGCGCATGAACCTTGAGATTCTTTTCAGAAAAAAGCACATCGATCTCGTGCGGTGTGAAATGGTCTCAGGCAAGGATGCACTTCAGGCTAAAGGCACTGTGGGCCTCGCCGCGCCACATGCCTACGCCGCCGAGTTGAATGCGAACCTCGCCGAAGTGGCCAACTATCTGCGTCCGTTTTACGACAAGGGCAGCGGCGCTGTATCTGGCGGTGCGATGGAAATTCGCTGGAAAGGCAAGGGCGCTGCCAACGCGCATTCAGGTGAGTTTGATGTCGATTTATCTCGCTTTGCCTCCTCGCTGACTCCGGCGGGATTGACGGGGCATTTCGTTGGATTCTATTCGCCGGAGAGTTTGTATTTTTCGAAACTTGATCTTCAAAACGGCAATACCCATCTTCGAACGAGGGCGACTGTTTCATCCACCGGCCTGACGCTTGAAGGCTTGGAGTTGACCGGCGCTTCAAAACCTTTGCTTTCCGGTTCTGCCTTCTTGCCTGTGGATGCGATTTCCATTCTACGGGGCGCGGATTGGAAGGCTGCGGTGGTTCAAAGCGGGGACATGTATGTTCGTGCCAATACTCCGGCTGAAATCGACCTGCGCGACCTGCTGCGCCTTGCAGGGCAGGACTGGCCTCTCAGCGGTCTCGTGAAAATGCAGTTGGAGGCTTTCGGTCCACCATCCCGGCCGGATTTCAATGCTCTCGTCCAGGGACGCGATGTCGTGTTTGGTGGCGGAAACGTGCCGACATCGACTGTCGAGATTGATCTGAAAACCAAGGGTGGATCCACGAGCCTTGATGGGAAGGTGGAGTCAGAAGGACTGGCTCCGGCTCTTTTCAAGGCCTCCTTTCCGCTTGGACTCTCGCAGGATAAGGATGGAATTCTGCGCTGGATCGACTCCTCAGCACCTTTCGAGGCTGATATCGAAATGCCTCGCCTGGATCTCGCACTGGCTCGTCCGATTCTTCCATTTCTGCACAAACTTCGCGGGGAGATTTCGGGGCATGCGAAGGTCCGTAATACCAGTGATTCGTTGAAAATCCTGGGCGAGGCCGAGGTGCGCGGGACGAGTTTTGGATTCGACGGACTGGCAGCGGGGGTGGAGGGGCTGCATGGAAAAATTGCCGTGGTTGATGGGGTGCTCTTGTTTCAAAATATCGAGGGCGAAGTCGCTGGGGGGCGCTTTGCAATGGAGGGGAGCTGTGAATTTGCGCAGCCATGGAAGCCAAGGTGGGACCTGCGTTGGCGTGCGGATCGTGTTCCTCTTGCTAGCCATTCGGCATTGTCGCTTCTAGCTACCGGCGAACTCCAAGCGGTGGGTAATGAGGAGGGTGGAGCATTATCAGGAAACATCGGCTTTGAAGGCTCTCTAATTCATGGTGTGTTTTCGCTTCAGGCGCTGCTTTCTCAAAAACCGGCCTCGGTTCCCAATTTCCCGGCAGCGTCTCGCATCCTTTCCAAGCTCACGCCTTCGGCGGATTGGCTTCTGGATGTGAAAATCGACGGCGGATCTGGCATTGAAGTGCGTGGAGGCAAGTTCAGCGCATTCCTTGCGCCGGATTTGCATTTGGTTGGAACCGCAGGTCAACCGCTGCCTTTAGGGCATATTCTGTTGACCAACATTGATGCGGGTGGTTTTTTCATCAAATCCGGTGATCTGTTTTTCCTGGCGGATCAGCCTTGGAATCCTTTCCTGATTGTCGAGGGTGAGGGCTGGTTCGCTAATCACTTGATACACGCATTTGCGTTTGGTCCTTTGAGCGAGTGCAAATGGATTTTGTCAGCCGAAAATGACGCGCTCCAAACCCCGCAGGATTTCTTTCTCGCGGTGGAGAAAGGTTTGGCACCGGTTGCAGTTTATGGCATGCCGCCAGTCGATATGAAGCTCTACGAGAGTTCCCACGATGGTTTCCAGTGCGTCGTGAGTTCCCGAATAGAAGCGGACTCCGTATGGCGAAATGGCATGAAGTTCAGTGAGAGTATGGACTTCTCCCCAGGGGCGGCAATTTTTCCGATAGATTCCTTCCGCTCGGGCTTCGAGTGGAGGCTGGCTCCGGTTTTTTAGGTGGCCTTTAGCGTGTTCCGCAAATCAGCTCCACAAAGCGGTGGCCCGAGTCACTCAGTCGTGGCGAGCCTTTTGATCCGGCTATGATACCTCGTGTGGCGGCATGGTAGGCGTAGGGCGTCTCCTTCACCCACTCGAGTCGAGGTTCCAAGGGTGGTTGGTTGGCTGCAACGGCTTTTACAGGAACGCCATATTGGGTGAACGAAACAGTCCAACCACGCGGAGAGGCTGGCTCGCCATCGGGAACGATCCAAGGGTAGTTGCGGATAATGGAAAGATTCGGCGAGTTGGGGATGGTGATTTGATAGGCCACATCTTGGTTGCGGATGTGCTCCTTGAGGCTGAATGCCGGATTTTTTGCGGATTCAAGAAGGATAGCTGAGGGCTCCATGCCTACCAGATTGTATCCATGGTAGATGCCGTGTTTGTTGGGGGAGCCTGAAAAGTAGCGGTGATACCAAGTTTCGAAGTCTTCGTTCAGCAGGACGGCGATTTCCAGGTGGAGGTGGGCTCGTTCGCGGTTGATGCCAGCTCCAGTGAAGCCCATTTTTCCGATCAATTCGCCTTGAGCAACCTGCTGGCCAGCTTGTGCTGAGATGTTATTGAGGTGCGCATATAGCGTATAAATCGGGCTGCCTTCGATGACATGCCGGATCACAATGTAGCGGCCGTAGTTCGAAGCCCCGGCTTCGTGGCTGACATGGACGACGGTTCCTGCGGCGCAGGCTTTCACATCGTCGAGAGGATTGCCCGATGCATCGCGGTGCACTGGGGCGATGTCAATGCCTTCATGCAGGGTGGCATAGACGATATCCGCTCCCATTCGCTGAGGACCACGCACGTAGCCGTAGGAACCGCCCTCCCAAGGCTTCGTGGCGACGCCCTCGAAGTTTCGATCCACATACATATAAAAATTCTCTGGGCGGCCTTCCAAGAGGGCCTTGTTTTCCGTGGGCCAATCGAAAAGAGCGGCACAGAGCGGGGGTGTGCAGGCAAGAAGAGTGAGGATGATTCGGGGAATCAAGGCTGGGTTTCTTCTTTTGCCGGGCGTCGTGGCTTTTTTCCGAACTCCGATTCACTGCCGATAATCGGAAACTGTTTTTGTAGCAGGAGGATTTCTTCGGGTTGGATGCCGCCTGGCACATAAAGAATGCCATCATTCACGGCGGCGTTAATTTTCATGTTTGCCACGATCCGGCCGTTGATCAGGACAATGGCGGTGCGTCCTTTATCCTCCACGGTGAATTGCTGGAGTTTGTTCGAGCCATGGGCGTCGAGACGAAAATAGGCTCCGGCTTGCCCATCGTTTCCAGGAAACGGGAAGAAGGCTTTGATATCGCGCTCACTCGTTACCGGTACGTTACGCATGAAAATTTTCACGGGCGGGTTGTTGAGTTGAACTTCGCTGGAAAAGGAGGGGCCGTCACTGGCACTGCCCTCGCCGTGAAGGCGGATCGTTAATGCTGGAGATTTTTTGCCGCCAGCAAAAAGAAGGCCTGGGACCATAGTGACCGCGAGGATCATTAAAATGCCGAGTGTTTTCATAAAAGTAAGCAAGCCCACCGTGACAGGCGTGATTTTATTCGGATTGATAGGATTTGCAACCGCGCGCTTGCTTGTTTACGGATAGTCCCATGAACCGCCTTGCTGCTCTCCTGCTCGTTGTTCCCATGGTATTTGTCCAGGCTCGGGATGGATCATCTGCCTTTGCTGAGACCACTCCGGATGAATCGACTCCATTTTTTGTTTCGGGAGGATTGCAGGCAGAGGAAGTGCTGAAAACGGAACTCAGGCATTCGCCCTCGACGGGATATCCCCGTGTAAGTAAAGGCCCAGACTCCACTTTTGGACAAATGGGGCGCTTTTTCACTGGATTATTAGCTTCGCTTCACCCCGGCGGTTCACGGGAATCATCTGCATCGGCATCGCTCGTCGTGAATCCCCAGGATCCGGTTTTGCAAAATCACCGCGAGCTGGGAGTGACATACACGGTTCGGAATGATTCGAAAGAGATGACGAGGCTCGAGTTCCCGACAACGCAGCACATCGAGATTTTGGCAAGGAACGCCTCTGGGGCTGTTGTCGAACGCTGGTCAGACGACCGTGGATTCGAGAGAGAGGAGGGCATTGTAGTGATCAACCCCCGTGAGCGCATCGAGTATCAGGAAAAAATTTCCACGCGTGAAATGAGGGCCGGGCAAGCTTACTCTGTCGAGGTCGCTTTGAAGACCCAGCCCGACCATTCCGTCAGCCAGCCTGTGAATCCCCGGTAGCCCTCAAACCCCGCCTCTCGACCTTGAAAAACGTCCTCCCAAAAGTCGCCGCAATCTTACTGCTTGCGCCTTGTTCTCTCTCGGCACAGCAACAAGAAAAGAAGCTTCTCGATCGGATACAACGGCCCGACATGCAGCTCGGAAGCCCCCTCCAATCCAAATCCTACCAAGGAGAAGCAGGCTTTAAAATTCAGGGTTCCCCAGTTTCTGATAAAACCTATGGAACGACCCAGTCTGGCAACATGAAGGAATTTCAGGGTACGCGTTCTTTCCTCGGCATAAAAAACCCATGGTTCGGTCAACTGACCTACGATGCCAAGCCCGCATCCTTGTCGCCTCGCGGCGGTGCCGAACTCTCGAAGTCCTACTCGGTCAAACCTGCCGCGGTGACCTCCTATGCAGCCTCTTCTCGAAGTGCCAATTCATCCAATCCACAAGTTCCCTTGCAGCCCTTTCTCGTTCAAGGTGAGGCTCAGGGTGCCATGCAGCAAATTTCCGACAGGGTGAAAAAAGAAATGACAATTGACGATGTGCGCGAGTTGTTGAACAAACCACGTTGACCCATATTTCACATGTCAGATATCGATTTCCTCATACGCGGTGCTGCCAAAGTCCTTAGCCTCGAAGAATTGGAGGCAAAATTGAAACTCGGACGCCCTCTCCGCGTTAAACTGGGTGTCGACCCCACGGCACCTGATATTCACCTCGGCCATAGTATTGCTCTGTCAAAGTTGCGGGATTTTCAGGATGCAGGACACGAAGCCATTCTCATCATCGGCGACTTCACGGCGATGATCGGCGATCCGAGTGGACGCTCGGTGACGCGGCCGCAACTGACCCACGATCAGGTCATGTCGAATGCGAAGAGTTTTCAGGAACAGGCATTCAAAATCCTCGACCGCAAGCGGGCGAAAATTGTTTTCAACGGCGAGTGGTTTGAAGGCATGAGCTTTGAGGAGGTCATCAAGCTCAACAGCCGAGTCACTCTCCAGCAAATGCTCGTTCGTGAGGACTTCCGTGAGCGCCTTGACAAGGGCCTGCCCATCCGCGCTCATGAAATCCAATACCCCATCATGCAGGGCTGGGACTCCGTCATGATCAAGGCCGACGTGGAACTCGGCGGCACCGACCAGCTTTTCAACATCATGGTAGGGCGTGACCTCCAACGCGAGGAGGGCCTGCCACAACAGGTCGCCATGGTCATGCCAATTCTTGAAGGATTGGACGGCCATCAGAAGATGAGCAAGAGCCTCGGAAACTACATCGCCCTCACAGACGCTCCTGCTGACATGTTTGGAAAAATCATGAGCATCAGCGATGAGTTGATGGTTCGTTACTACGAGGTATTGCTGCACGAGAAGCTGCCGGCGGAGTTGCATCCGATGGATGCCAAAAAAGACCTCGCACGCCGCATCACGTCCCGCTTTCACAGCGATGAGGCGGGTGCCAAAGCACTCGAGGAATTCAATACCCGCTTCAGTTCGCGCGATCTGGAATCCGCCGATCTGCCCGTCTTCACACCCGCAGGATCGAGGGATTTTCCGAGTGTCGTGGTCGAAGCGTTTGCCACCTGCTTTCAAAATACTCGCTCCCGATCCGATGCCCGCCGCCTCATCGAAGGTGGCAGCATTCAGTGGAAGGGCGAAAAAGTCACCGACCCCAAGGCTCAGTTGCCGTTGGGTGCCGAGGGAGTTCTCAAGCTGGATAAAACCCGCGCCGTTCGGGTCAAGGTCTAAAAGATTTGTGAGACCGGTTTTCTACCAACGAAGACTGCAATCATCGCTAATGAAGATATCATCAACGTTCGAGCTGCTTACACCCGTCTCATATTAAGTCAGTCGTTTTCGCTTGAAGAATTGGAGCCTCCCATACGCGTGAATGGTCTTTTGCCACATCAGAAAGAAATCCAATCATCTGTTATAGAGGTATATGGGTGATTCAGTCGTTTTCAGTTTATCAAAAAAGCGATCCCTCCCGACAGTCTCATGCGACAAGAATAGACTCTTTTTTGACTTCTCTGGTCTTTAAAGAAGGTCAATTGACGCCTCTGGCCTCTCCGGACATGATCTCGACGATGAATCTGGGTAAAATTTTCGCCTTTGTAATGGCCGGCGGCAGTGGTGAGCGGTTTTGGCCGATGAGTCGCCAGAGCATCCCCAAGCATCTTCTTCGCTTGCTTGATGAGCACACGCTTCTAGAAACTACTCTGAGAAGGCTGGAAGGGCTCGTTTCTTTGGAAAATATATTCATTCTGACTAACGCCGCTCAACTGGAGTCTGTCAAAGAAGCTGTCCCGTTTTTGGCGGAGAAGAATATCATCGCCGAACCCGCCAAACGCGATACCGCACCGGCCTGTGCACTTGCCACTGCCATCGCACGCGCGTTCGACCCGGATGCCGTGTGCATCGTTCTTCCCGCGGATGCCATGATTCATGACAACGAAAAATTCCTCTCCTGCTTGAGCGATGCGGTGGACCTTGCCGCCCGCACCGGCACGATTGCCACTCTGGGCATCCCTCCCACGTTCCCGGCAACCGGTTACGGCTACCTTGAAACTGCAGAAGCACTTCCTCAGGGGCCCCAGGGCAGTTCCATTTACGCCTTGCGGCGCTTTGTGGAAAAGCCGGAGCTTGGTCAAGCCCTCGAATACTCTGCCGCTGGAAACTTCCTTTGGAACAGCGGCATTTTCGTCTGGCGCGCCTCCGCATTTCTCGACGAGGCACGGCGCCAGTTGCCCCCGCTCGCCGAGTTCATCGAATCCATGCGATCCATCAACGACCTCCCGTCACATCTCGCGACGCGTTTCGTTTCCTTGCCAAAAATTTCCGTGGATTACGCCATCATGGAAAATGCCAAAAGCATCGCCACCGTGCTGGCCAGCTTTGATTGGGATGATGTGGGAGCTTGGACCGCGCTGCCTGCCCATATTCCGTCCGACGCTGAAGGAAACTGTAAACGGGGCTCCGTGGTGCAACATGGCTCCCGCGATAACATTGCCGTCTCCAATGGCCGTCTCATCGCCCTTTGCGGCGTGGAAAACCTCGTTGTTGTGGAAACTCCAGACGCAATCTTGGTCTGCGACAAAAACTCTGTTCAGGATGTCAAAGCCCTCCAATTCTTGCTGCCAGCCGACTTGAAGTGATCAAAGAACAAAGAGGGGCAGCTTTCCTTTATGAAAGCTCAGCGGTTCCCAGTCTTGAGAAGATGTAAACGGAGAATGCGGCGGATTTCTTCGATTCCGTCCGGATCTTCGTTTGCACCGTGGCCAGAAGGGACGATTTTTTCGGATTTTGCGTTGGGCAGGTGCGAACTCCAGTAGGGCACGACGCCGTCCGAACTGTGTGGCGTGTCGCCTTTACCTTGGTCCCCGATCACCGAGTGATACGTGACACGCTCGGACATGGGCAGCTTGAGAATCGCAAGCAGGAGCGGGGACTTTGCCCGTAGGAAGCGAATGCTATTTGCGGGGGCCACAAAGAGGTCTCGCAAGTGGTTTCGGATGGAGTTGACCATTACAAGGCGGTCTCGCGATGTGCTGAGGCTTGGCAAGCGAACCAGATTGGAAAAGAAATCAGCCAGCGGGTTCATCGCAAGCTGACTGCCTTGGTGCGGCGTGGAGATGAAAATGACGCGGCGGATGTCCTTCCTGGGCTCGAAGTTGACGATTTTCAAGAGGTTTTCCTTGGCTGCGGCGCTGATTTTCAGCTTCTCCGGCGGGGTGTCCGTGAATTGCTTCCAAAGATCTTCTCCCCCTTTCCGCACCATGAGGCTGGAAATGAGGCCCCCCATGCTGTGGCCAACGAGAACGATCTGATCGAGGTTCGGATTCTTATGGGCGGGGTCAACGATTGCACGATACCGGTCGAGCTCGGTGCGAAGTTTTGCTGCGGACCACCAGACGGGAAGGCCTGTGGGGTAGAGGTAGAACCAGAATTGATAGCGTGAGCGGATTTCCGGATCGGCGAGAAGTTGGTTCACTGCCGTGGTCCAAGCCTCGGGACGGCAGAGCAGGCCGTGTACAAAGACCACGGGAATTTTGTTGGGATCGTATTCGTCAATCTGGAGGAGGCCGGTGTTTTTAAAATTGGTATCCGAGAAAAATAGAGCCTGGATATCAATGGAACTATTCTTCCCCTGGCTGAGGAGGTAGGCAATCGGCGCTGAAAAATCGGCGGCCAGAGTCTCTTTCCTTCCATTTAGAACAACGCTTTCTGTCTGGAGGCGTCGGTAAAATGTGAGCTGCGGACCACTTTTATCAAAACGAACGAGCGCCGTGGCCGGGATGCTCATGCCGGTCTGAGCCGCGCTGGGTTGTCCGGCAAGACTGGGTGTGCCTTTGGCGAGCCATGCCACATAAGCGACTCCTGCTCCTTCCACGGTCACTCGCTCAGGCAGGCCTTTGATCTGAATCGAATGGGCGGCTATGAGCTTCGATACTTGGTGCGGGTCGACTGTGTTGAGGGATGCCGGAGTGATTCGAATGGCGCTGTTTTGGAAATTCTCGGCGGCCAGAATTTCAACCAAACGAGCCGTGGCGATTTGATTCAGTTTTTGATATTCAGTTCCAACCCGCGCTTTGGAGGTCTCGCGAAGGGCTTTGAGGAGAAGCTCAATGCGCTCGGATTGAGGTAGTGACTTATCTTCGCTCTTCTGAAGAAGGGCGGCGGCTTCGCTTGTGGTGGCCAACGACTGGACGGTGCGCTGGGCCGTCACGCTCGGAGTCCGGGTTAGTTTCACATTCACAAGCGCGCAGCTTGTAAGCAAGGAGGGTGCAATCGCAGTGGCGAAAAGTTTGAGAAAAAGATTTTTCATATTCTAAAAGTCCGATTCAGTCATTAGAGGGGGAGACTATTTTCCAATGCAGAATCTGTTGAAAATTTCGCCCAGGATGTCCTCCGTATCAGTCGCTCCAACGATTCGTCCCAAAGCGTCGAGCGAGGAGCGGAGTTCCACCGCCGCCAGTTCCGGCGGGGCGCTGGTTTGAACAAGTTCAGAAGCGGCTCGCAGGGATACGGCGGCAGATTCCAGAAGCGTCTTGTGGCGTGCGTTGATGGCGGTTAGGGAATCGCCCGTGCCAGGATGCTTCGAGCCTTTGGCGTTGGTCATGGCATCGAGGAGCGCATCAAAGCCTTCGCCTGTAAGGGATGAGACAGCTATCGCTTCCGTATGTTTCTTAGAACCCACGGGGAGAAGGTCGCATTTGTTCGCAACCAGTATCTCGCGATCATTCAAGGGAGAAGGAAGATTGGTCGCGCTGGCATCGAAAATGTGCAGCACGAGATCGGCACTTTCCATGGCACGCCCGCTGCGGGCCACCCCCTCTCGCTCGACGGGGTCGTTGGTTTCCCGGAGACCAGCCGTATCTGTGAGGCGAAATAGGATGCCGCGTAGGCAGGCCGACTCCTCAATGGTATCACGTGTTGTGCCTGGAACCTCGCTGACGATAGCTCGATCCATGCCGAGCAGACGGTTCAGGAGGCTGGATTTCCCGGCATTGGGAAGTCCCACGATAGCCACACGAATTCCTTCGCGTAGGACTCGGCCTTCATCGGCTGTGGATAGTAATCGTTCCGTGCGCTCAATCGCGGCGATTATTTTCGCTAGGAGATGGCGGCCGGTTGCCGGATCGATGCCTTCTTCGGGAAAATCAATCCAGGCTTCGATATGTGCAACGACCTCCAGTACGGTATCGCGCAGTGCCATGATTTCCTTTCCCAGCCTGCCTTCAAGTTGAAGTGCTGCCGCCCGCAGTGCGGGTGCCGTGCGAGCGCGGATGATATCCATGATCGCCTCGGCGCGGGTGAGGTCGATTTTGCCATTGAAAAACGCCCGTTGGGAAAATTCGCCCGCATCGGCCGCCCGTGCGCCGGAGCGAAGCACGGTTTCAAGAATGCGTGCGGCGAGCAGGATGCCTCCGTGGCAGGTGATCTCGGCCATATCCTCGCCGGTGAAACTGGCTGGCGCTTGAAATGTCGTAACCAAAACCTGATCGAGAACTTCATCGCCGTCATGGATTTTTCCAAATGTCGCTTGGCGCGGAGCAGGGGGCTTGGCCGAGGACTTGAAAATGCGGGCTACGATGGATGCGGCATCTGGGCCCGAGATACGAACCATCGCAATGGCTCCCTCGCCAGGAGGTGTTGCGATGGCGGCGATTGTATCTGATGAGTAGCTCATTAGGCCGTTTTGCCCGTTTTGAGAAGGCCTGACTTGCTAAGAATTTCGAGTTCTGCGATGAAGCGGCGGTTTTGTTCCATCGTTCCCACAGAGACTCGAATCCAATCGGGAAGTTTGTAGCTCCGCATGGCCCGAACGATCACGCCGCGCTTCAGGAGCGCTTTGAAAACGGCATCTCCATCACCAACCTGAACCAAAACAAAATTGGCAACGCTGGGGACAAAGGTTAGGCCCATTTTAGTGAACTCTGCTTCCAGATAATTCCTGCCTTCGTGAGTGAGTTCACGCGTGCGCCGCATGTGCTCCTCGTCGCGAAGACCCGCGAGGGCTCCGGCCTGCGCAATGCCATTTGCATTGAACGGTTGGCGTGTCTTTTGGAGCACTTCGGCGATCCGTGCCGGAGCCAGACCATAGCCAATGCGCAGGTTGGCGAGGCCCTGGATCTTCGAGAATGTTCGCATCACCACCACATTTCGACCCTCCCGCACATACCGAAGGACATCCGGCGGATTGTCGAGAAACTCGAAATACGCTTCGTCAAAAATAACCAGCACATGCTCAGGTACCCGCTCCATAAAAAGGTCTATCGCGTCCTGGCCGACAAGTGTGCCTGTGGGGTTGTTGGGATTTGCGATGAAGAGCTGGCGGGTCTTGGGAGTGACTGCCGCCAGCATCGCCTCCAAGTCGTGCGTAAAACCGGGATCAGGAACTTCAACGGTACGGGCCCCGAAGAGTTGGGCCATGAGGCTGTAAACCGCGAAGGCATGGCCCGCCGTCACCACTTCGTCGCCAGGCTTCAGAAAAGCGTGGCCAATGAACTCGATGATTTCGTTCGAGCCATTCCCGAGAATGACATTCTCCCGCTTGAGGTCCAAATTGTCGGCAATCGCGTTTCGAAGGGCCCACGCACCGCCATCCGGGTAGAAATGGGAGCGCTCCAAAGTGTCCCGCATGGCCTGAA
This sequence comes from Terrimicrobiaceae bacterium, assembly GCA_044344595.1. Classification (GTDB taxonomy): domain Bacteria; phylum Verrucomicrobiota; class Verrucomicrobiia; order Chthoniobacterales; family Terrimicrobiaceae; genus UBA967. The sequence continues at coordinate 11,446 of JBIJCR010000023.1, read as the reverse complement.
GAGCAGCAGGTGAGGGGCCAAGCGGATTTTCATTTGAGGCGAGCTTGATGATTTGAGACGGCTCCAGACCCATCTCTCGGGCGAGTTCCTCCACGGGTTTGCCTGGTTCGTAGGCGACGAGATCAAGGATGTGTTTGTGGGCGTTGGAGAGGATGGATGACATTTCGGTGCTGGGCGTGTGGGTTAGTGCAGAGTGGAGAATTGCCTCTTGGAGCTCTGGATTCAAGACGCGGTATGCGATTTACGCCTTTAAAATTCCCCGGGCGGTTTCCATGAGGGCTGAAACACCCGCATGGCTGTATTGACGCTCGCCGGTGACTGCAAACAGGTCGTCTTCGATTTCGCAGCGGAATGGAAGGGCCGTTAGACCATAGCGTTTGCAGACATCTTTGAGGACCGGTTCGTGCACTGGAGCGGCTCCAAGGCCTCTTGCGGCAAGTTCAAGCATGGCTGCCCCGTCATCGAACTCGGCTTTGATTAGGGGAGTGATCCCTTTGTCAGCCCACCACTGTTCGAGTTCGCGCCGCAGGATGGATTCGCGGGCTGGTGCCAGAATCGGAAGCTCTGAAGGATCTCCTTTTTTTCGGTAGGAAGCGACGATCTTTGGGGCTGCTGCAAAGACGACCCTCATCCTCCCAATGCGGATGCCGGGTGGAAGATTCATGCGTGTCGGCGGTGGGGCTTCGTTCGCAAGCACAAGATCGATCTGATGCGTGGAAAGCGCACCCCACAATTCTTGAGGCAAACCCTCTCGCACAACAACGCGGAGCCCTGGTGCCATCTCACAGGCGCGCTCGAGCAGGCGCGCTGCAAGCAGCTTCGGAACGACATCAGCCACTCCGAGAAAAACGGTTCCCGGTCCGTTGAACCCACCCCGTTTCACGGAGTCGACCATCTCATCCCCCATGGAAAAAATTCTCTCCGCGTAACCCAGAAGGTGTCTGCCGGTTTCGGTCGGCGTCATGCGGCGTCCCTCGCGTCGGAAAAGTGTGGTGCCAAAGAATTCCTCCAACTCGCGTACCTGAGCGCTCAGCGTCGGAGCTGAAACATGGAGCGCCTCTGCGGCGGATGTGATGCCCCCGCAAGTCGCGACAGCAAGAAAATAGCGCAAATGATGGTAGTTCAGCTGTGTGTTCATGATTCTATAAAACCTAATGTAATATTTTAAAATTCGTAATTCCAAAATCAAAAATCAAGTGCCAATGTTCTCCCATGATACTTCCAATCCTTTTATTCCTCGGCACAATGGGTCTTTCATTTTGGGCTTCCATGCGCGTCAAGAGCGTCTATCGCAAATACGCGGCGGAACCTTCCCTCACCGGCCTCACCGGAGCACAGGCCGCCGCGCGGGTTATGCAGGATGCCGGTGTTGAAGGTGTCACCATCGAATCCTGCCCCGGCGAACTCACCGACCACTACGATCCCGGCCATCGCCGCCTCGTCCTCAGCGAGGGCAACTACAGCGGCACATCGATCGCCGCCTTGGCTGTTGCCGCCCACGAGGCGGGTCATGCCATCCAGCATGCACGCGCCTACGCTCCGCTGCACCTGCGCATGGCAGCCGTCGGCGCCACCCAGATTGCAAGCCAAATTGTCATGTGGCTTCCTCTTATCGGTATGTTCACCGGTTTCGTAAATACCCACACAGGCGTCATTCTCATGGCAGCGGGTTGGGGTGTCATTATGCTCTTCAACCTGGTGACCCTCCCTGTGGAGTTCGACGCATCGGCACGAGCCAAAGCCGCACTGCGCCACTCCGGCATTCTGGCCGCTATGCACGAGGAGGATGGTGTGAACCGTGTTCTCAAGGCCGCCGCTTGGACCTATGTCGCCGCCTTCATCACATCACTCGCCTACTTCATCTGGCATCTTCTTCCATTGCTGATGGGCCGAAGGGACGAGGAATGAAGCCACTCACCCACAGAACTTCTATTATTGTGTCACCTTTGAATCCACAAAAAGCGATATCCATCGACGAGTTTATCGAGGCGGAGCGGGCTACTTTCACCGCGAAGAGCCTCATCAAGCTCATAGACTTGATTCCTAACTTGCGGTCTAAAATGGAAACCGATCAGGCCCGTGCCCACTACGATCTGATTCAAGGTGTTGAAACTCTCATCTGCATCCTCCAATCTCCCGATGTGGCCCACAGCACCGATCCTCTACCAGTTCATCTCGCCGAGGCCGGCGTGGCTGCCTACTACATTCTCAAAGGGGCGGATATCATACCTGACTCCATTCCTGAAATCGGCCTCACGGATGACGCCCGCATCTTGGCCCGTATCTTTGAAAGAAACGCGAATCTTAAGGAATACAGCATGCGTGCCGCTCCAAAGGCATGAGTTGTGATACCCAAATCGACGGACGCATCGACGTCGCCCTCGACCATTGTGCGGAGCATGCGCGCGCGGATGGGATACAGCTCTCTGATCTCATAGCTCGGATTGGATCGAATTCGTTCTGCTTCGCCGCTTTCCTTCTTGCTGTGCCTTTTGTGCAGCCGCTGCCTCTTGGGCCTCTGACTATGATTTGCGGAGCAACCTTTGTGGTGCTCGGTTGGCAGATGGTTCGGGGCAAGAGTCGTCCGGAATTGCCTAAGGCGGCGGGTGAACTGCGCATTCAGGGCAAATTCTGGCTGGCTGTATTGGGATTTTCTCGAAAACTTCTGAAATTCTGCCGCGTCTTCACCCGTGAGCGTTTGGAGTCCTGGATCAGCGGTGATCGTGGCCAGCAGCTCGTCGGTTGGTTGATTCTTGTGGGCGGGGCGTTGCTGGCCATTCCAGTCGCAAACCTACCGCTGAACAATTTTTTCCCTGCTCTCATGATTATTTTTGCCTGCCTGGGCTGGTTGGAGCGCGATGGACTCATGATTTTGGTGTCCCTGGCATGGGGGGTGGTGACGATTATCTATTTCGCTCTTGTCACGCTCGCCCTCATCTTTTTTGGCAAGCAAGTCCTCGAGTGGCTGAATTTTCTACCCAGTTGAGATATGAACATTCCTGAGAACCTGACGCAGTCCACCGACGATGCAATACTGTCGATCTGCTTGTTTGCGGCATTCTGCGATGGCTCGCAATCCGACTCCGAGCGAAATGAAATCTCGCGCCTCTGCGAAGAAATGGGCTTGGGCGATCCCGGGCTGATTTCCCGTCGCATCCTCACTGGTCGGCTCGAATTGCCTGCCGTCGTGGCCGCATTGGCAAATCCCAACGAGCGCCTCCTTGCTTATGAAATGGCTCTTGGCGTTTGTGAGTCTGACGGTTCCCTCACGGATGGCGAAAAAAAGTTTCTTCAGGAGTTGCAAGGCCACCTGGGCCTCAATCCCGGCGAAGCCCCGAAAGAAACTGCTTTGCCAGACTATCCACTCGTCCCTGTCGCACCTGCAGCACCTGCAGCATCCGCTGTCGATAACAGTGGCACAATTCTCAAATACGCGATTCTGAACGGTGCCCTCGAACTTCTTCCGGACACCTTGGCCACGATGGCGATCATTCCCCTGCAGATGAAAATGGTTCACGGCATCGGTCGTTCCCACGGAGTTGAGCTCGACCGCTCCAGCATCAAGGAATTCCTCGCCGTTGCAGGTGTCGGCTTGGGGTCGCAGGTGGTCGAGGGTTTCGCCCGAAAACTCATGCGCGGAATAGGAAAAAAAGTCGCCGGCAAACTCGCTGGCAAAGCCGTCGACCAGATCACCGGTTCAGCCTTCTCTTTCGCCTCCACCTACGCCCTTGGCCAATTGGCAGAGCGTTATTACCAAGGCGGCCGTCGTCTAGACACCGCATCAGCACGCGGACTCTTCACCAGCCTGCAATCTCAGGCCCGCGACATGCACACCCGGTATATTCCGCAGATTCAGGACAGGGCAAAGACCATCAACCCGGCTTCCATCCTGCAATTGCTAACAGGCGCAAACCCTGTTTAGCCCGAATCCGGCGATTGAACTACAATCGATTGCTTGATTCCCTCAATAACACGACAAAATTACTGACCGCTCACTATCATGGCCTTATCTGCCGCCTTGCTCTTGTGTAGGAAGCGAAGATCCCCCCCCGTTAGGTTGTGTATGGCAGAAATATTGCCGTCACAAGAATGTGCCCGGTGATTCCTCATGGATCTCAGATGTCAAATCCTGCGAGAAATCAATCTTCTTGAAAGCGGAACTGATCACAGAACATGACTGCAGGATTCGTGTCAGGCTTGTTAAGGCGGATTTCTGCGAGCATAGCTATGCTGGAGCCCGGCCGCCTTGCTACTGTGTTCATTGCAGCGTCGGGAGCAACAGTTTCTCTCGTGGCGGAATCTGTTCTTCAGCTGCTGAACATTTCCTGCCATTTCGGGGTTGAATGTATCACATCCACGTTAGGGAACTCATGCACACATAGTAAAACGTCCACGTTGACACTCCCGCTGATCGTCGTAGCCTTTTCGGACTAAAATGTCCAAACCGTCCACCGCGCCAGCTTCGCGATTTATTTCTCATGCCCCCGGTTATTGGAAAAGCGCCCTCGTTTCCGAATGGGATGACTGGCGCTGGCAGCAGAGGAATCGAGTCAGCACATTGGCGACGCTGGAGGAACACCTGCAACTCAACAGCGAGGAGCGAGCAGGGGTTCTTCTTGCCGGAACCAAACTGGCGCTTGCTGTCACGCCGCACTACTTCAATCTCATCGAGCGAGACAATCCTGACTGCCCGATCCGTAGGCAGGTGATACCCCGTATCGAAGAGGGCTATGACTCGCCCTATGATATGGCCGATCCGTGCGGTGAGGACTCGCATATGCCCGTCCCGGGGCTCGTGCACCGCTATCCAGACAGGGTCTTGTTTCTCGTGACCGATCGCTGCGCATCGTATTGCCGTTATTGCACCCGCAGTCGCGTGGTGAGCGGGGTGGGGGAACAGGAACTGGTCACTGACTTTGACGAGGCCTTTCATTATTTGGAAAAAAATACCGCCATTCGCGATGTTTTGCTCTCCGGCGGCGATGCGCTTTTGCTCTCGGATTCACGTCTTGAGGCGATTCTTCAACGCCTTCGCGCCATCCCGCATCTTGAGTTTTTGCGCATTGGCACACGCGTTCCGATTTTTCTTCCGCAACGCATCACCCCAGAGTTCTGCACCATGCTCCGCAAGTATCATCCTCTGTGGATGAGCATCCACGTGAACCACCCGCGCGAACTCACCAGCGAAGTCCGCGATGCGCTGGGTCGCCTCTCGGATAGCGGTATTCCACTTGGAAACCAGAGCGTCCTTCTGAAAGGCGTCAATGACAGCCCCGGTGTCATGAAAGAACTAATCCATAAGCTGCTCCTGTGCCGTGTGAGGCCCTATTATCTCTACCAGTGCGACCTCATTCGTGGATCCTCCCATCTGCGCACATCGGTCGCAAAAGGTATTGAAATCATCGAATCCTTGCGTGGCTTCACCAGTGGCTATGCCATTCCTCAATATGTTATCGATGCACCCGGCGGTGGCGGCAAGGTGCCGATCAACCCCAATTATGTCGTTTACCACGACTCGGAAAAAATCGTAATCCGCAACTACGAGGGAAAAATTTTTGAGTATCCCGAGCCGATGTCAGTCCCGACCTCAAACCATCACGCTGCAGAACTTTTCACTGCCTGAAAAAAAGCTGTTTGCCGGGGTTGGCCTAGCCTGTTTCAGAGAGTTGAGATTTTTTCCAGCACACGCTGTGCATTTGCAGTGATTGTTGACCACTCTTTCTTTTGAATCAGGTCGCGGGGCGCGATCCAGGATCCACCCACTGCGGGAACGTTTTTCAATGACAGGTAGCGGGTGAAGTTGCCTTCATCCAATCCGCCAAGAGGAATGTATTCCAAGCCAAGGTGGGCATAAGGGGCGGAGATGGAATTCAGGTAGGCAATACCTCCGCTAGGTTCGGCAGGGAAAAATTTGAGCAGGTTGCATCCGAGTTCGGCTGCGCCTTCGATATCCGATGGCGTCACGATGCCGGGGGCGAAGGCCAAGCCGGCGGCCTTCGCCGCACGAACGATGTTTGGATTGAATCCCGGAGCGACAGCAAAGGCGGCATCGGCTGCAACGGCCCTATCGACTTGCTCGATTGTCAGCACCGTTCCCAAGCCTACCATCATCTCAGGGTATTGTCCGCGGATGCGGCGCAGTGATTCAAAAGCCGTGGGGGTGCGGAGGGTGAGTTCGATTGCCGTAATGCCGCCGTCGAACAACGCACGCGCGAGTGCGGTAGCGTCATTCGCATCGTCAATGACTACAACTGCGATGATTTTAAGTTGGCGGACTTTTTCAAGGAGTTCGGTAGGAAAGGCGGAATTCACGATTTTAATATTTGATAGGGTGTGAGGTTGAAACCAGTTTTTTATGAGGTGAGGGGGCTTTTTTCTCCTCTCAGGGCGGGAGGATCTGCGGTATTTTAAAAAAAATATGAAAAAGTCCTTGCACTACCATGGACCGGTGTTATCTTGATTCCGTTCTGGGGGGAACAGAAGCCCGTCGTAGCATTCGCTGCGACGGGCTTCAACTTTTCTGGGGCGTGTTACTTTTAAGGATTTTTCGCTGGATGATTCCGATTGCGGCGGATGTTTCATCCACCCGAAGGAGAAGGCAGCTGAGCAAATAGGCCGCTGAGCCTGCGATGATGGCGCTGAGAACGAGCGCGATGCGGCTTGCGAGTCCTGTGTCCTTAAAAATGGAGGTGCCAAATGTGAGGACGGCATGGCATGCCAGTGCGAGGGGAATCGTGGCTGTCAAGCAACGGAGGAGCGTGCCTACGAATTTTCCGCTCTCCAGATTCTTCGCCGTGGAGAGCATGAGAAAATACAGGGTTGTGAAATTCAGCATGGCGCAGATTGCAGTGGAGAGGGCAAGGCCCTGATGCCCCATGTCTAAACGGAACATGAAAATGAAGTTCAAGAGGAGGTTCAGTGCGACTGCTCCGAAACTCACGAGCATTGGCGTCCACTTGCGGTTGATGGCGTAGAATGCCGGTGAAAGAACTTTGATACAGGAGTAGGCGACTAGACCCATTGCGTAGCACTGCAGGGCGAATGCCGTTTGCAGGGTGTCGTTTTTAACGAAGTGTCCGTGCTCGTAAATGAGGCCGATGATTGGCTCGGCAAGGAACCACAGACCAACGGCCGATGGCACCGTCAGAAAAACGGCGAGGCGCATCGCCCGGCCAAGAGTCGGTCCGAAGTGACTCGTATCGGTGTCTGCGGCGATGCGCGAGATCACTGGAAGCGTGATGGTGGCAACTGCAACACCAAAAACGCCGAGGGGAAGCTGCATAAGGCGGAAGGCGCTGTTAAGCCAGGTCACAGCCTCTGCGCCTGCGTAGGACGCGAAGCGTGAGTTGACGAGCACATTCACCTGCACCGCGCTGGCTGCTATCACCGATGGCACCATGAGGATGAGGGTGCGTTTGATGCCGGAATCATTCCAGCGGAAGTCTGGCAGAAAGCGGAATCCGGCCCGGTGCAGGCTGGGGAGCTGCATGGCGAATTGAAGGAACCCGCCGATTAGTGTTCCGATGGCCAGGCCAGTCAACGCCTTCAAGCCGAATGAGGGGTCGATGATCCAGCCGAAAAAGACGCCGCCGACAATCGAGCCGATATTAAAGAAACTTGAGGCCAGAGCAGGTGCGGTAAAGACCTGTCTTGAATTTAAAATGCCCATGACCAGCGCCGCTAGTGATACCATCAAGATGAATGGATACATGATCCGGGTCAGGAGTATGGTAAAAGCTGCATCCTGCGGATCAAATCCCGGCGCTAGGAGGTTCACGAGTGGGGCTGCAAAGAGGATGCCGAGCAGGCTTACCACACTCATAAAAACGGTAGCCAGCGTTAGCATTTTGGAAGCCAGTACCCATGCCGCTGCCGAGCCTTCTTTTTCGAGTTTCTGGGAAAAGACTGTGATGAATGCCGTTGAAAGCGCTCCCTCGGCGAAGAGGTCTCTAAGAAGATTGGGGACCCGAAAGGCGATGAGAAAAAGCCCCATAGAAGCCGTTCCGAACAAGGCGTTGAATAGGATCTCACGCACCAGCCCGAGCACACGGCTGAGCATGACCGCAGCGGCGACCACGCCACTGGCGCGGGTGTTGAGTTTTTTTCCATCGTTCATCAGGCGGCGGCCTTGCACAGGCGTTCCATAATAGCGGCCCCAATTCCGGATTCGGGCAGTCCTTCAGCGATGATCAGATCAAGACCCGCTTCGTCGAGGCGGCGCATGGCGCCATAGAGATTGGCTGCCGCCTCGCGAAGGTCTTTGCTGCGGCTGAGATACTCCGTTCGCAAAAATCCCTTCCCACTTTGTGACCAAGAGAGGAGGCCGTTGCGAGGTCCTCTTGGTCTCGGTTTTTGTTCGATGACAAGCTTCGTGCGCGGGGCGTAGTGGCTCTTGAGACCACCGGGCGAGGCAACTCCCGCCGGTCCATGGAAAACCGGCGCAAAAGCGCTAAGCTCATCCTCTGTGATGGGGCCGGGGCGCAGGATCTGCAAGCGGTCCTCTAGCACATGAACGATGGTAGATTCGATCCCATGGGTGCACGCGCCACCATCGAGAATCAGCCCGATGCGGCCCTCCAGTTCGCTCATCACATGGGCCGCGCAGGTTGGGCTGATCCGTCCAAAACGGTTGGCGCTCGGAGCCGCGAGCGGCTTCCCGAATGTTTGCACTACTTCCTGAAAAATCCGATGCGCACTCATACGTATCGCCACCGTGTCCTGACCGGCCGTCACAATATCTGGAATGGACGGCTGCCGTGGCAGCACGAGTGTGAGTGGTCCGGGCCAGAAGGTTTCTGCCAGCTTAAGTGCTAGCGGGGATGGGAGGGCTACGCGGGAAAGCCAGTCTATCGAGGGAAGGTGAACGATCAGCGGGTCGCTGAGCGGGCGCTCCTTGGCCTCAAAAATGCGGGCACAGGCTTGAGGGGAGAGGGCGTCTGCCGCCAATCCATAGACGGTTTCCGTCGGTAGTGCCACAGGAAGCCCTTCTCCGAGCAGCGAGACAGCTTCGGGAATCCCATTTTCGGGCTGCAGGAGGTGGGTTTTCAATCGAGGGTGGCGGCGAGGACTTCATCCGTCTGCCGCTTGCGAAAGGCAAGGAGATTTTTGGCAACGGTCGGCATATCCGCGCTCAGGATGGCTGCCGCAAACAGAGCCGCATTTTTGGCCCCGGCCACGCCTATGGCGAAAGTCGCGACGGGAATTCCCGCTGGCATTTGCACGATCGAAAGAAGCGAGTCCTGGCCGCGGAGGGTGTGACTCTCCACCGGGACGCCAAGCACGGGTATGTGAGTGTGTGCGGCAAGCATTCCCGGCAGATGGGCAGCGCCGCCAGCGCCTGCAATGATGCAACGAAGACCCCGCGTGGCGGCCGACTTGGCGTATTCCGAAAGCAAGTCAGGCGTGCGGTGTGCGGAAACGATGCGGTATTCGTGCTCGATGCCGAGTTTTTCCAGAAACACCGAAGTTTCCTTCATGGTGCTCCAATCCGATCGGCTTCCCATGACGACCCCCACAACAGGGTATGTGGTTTTTGATTTTTTAGATTTCATTTTTTGTTCGGCGCTGGATTTGGGCTCCTCGCGAATTTTTAGGAATCCGGCGCTGGTTCATTTGCCAATAAAAAAAGTAAAAGGCCGGGCGGAACAGCGTTCCACCCGGCCTTAATGATCGTTGTTATTTGGACGTTCCGATTTTGCTCGGAGCAGGTGCCGGTTTCGGCTTGCTGGCGCAAGCGCCCAATCCAAGAGCTGCGATCGCGAGAGCTGCCACGGCAGCGATAGTTGCGAATTTCATGATAATTTTTCCCCCTCCTTTCCAGGCATGTTGCCAACGCAAACCTGCCACAAACTCGGACGCTGACAACATTATTCAGATTTTTCCTTATCGGGCCGAATCGGTTCTTTTCACAAAAATCCTGCGTGTTTAAAAAGAGTCATGACGATTGAGAAAATGTCGCTGCCCGAATTCACAGTTTTGGAACTGACGGGTGAGGTCGACCTGCACTCCTCTGGCCCGCTGAAGTGGGAATTGAAGTCTTGTTTGGATGCCCGCACACCTGTGCTTCTCCTTGATTTCAAACGCGTCGGATACATCGACTCCAGTGGTTTGGCCGTTCTTATCGAATATCTCAAGGAATCATCGAAATTCGGCGGCAAGTTTGCGCTTTTCGGCTTGGAGAAAAAGGTGGCCACCCTCTTCGAATTGGTGCGGCTGGATCAATTGTTCATCATCGCTGATGATCAACAAAGTGCGCTGGCCCGCTTGGGAGTTGATTCATGAGCGCATTCCTCGAAGTCGGCGTTGGTCTATCCCGCGCGCCCTACAAAGTTCTCATTGGCGCCGGAGCGATTTCTTCCTGCGGAGAGTTGATTTCTCGCGTTTCAAAGCCCGGGCGCTGCGTGGTGGTGACAGATTCGAATGTCGCCCCGCTTTACGCCAGCGCGGTAGAGGATTCACTTTCACAAGCTGGATTTCAGCCCCTGCGCGTCACGGTTCCCGCAGGTGAGTCCTCGAAGTCGCTCACACAGGTTGGATTTATCTGCGATGCCATGATCGAAGCCGGCCTGGACCGCTCATCGCTCCTCGTGGCGCTGGGAGGCGGAGTGGTCGGGGACTTGGCGGGTTTTGCGGCTGCCGTTTATTACCGCGGTATTCCTTACATTCAAATTCCCACCACCATTGTTTCGCAGGTTGACAGCTCGGTTGGTGGAAAGACCGGAGTTAATGCCGCCGGGGGTAAGAATCTCATCGGAGCCTTCCATCAGCCACGGCTTGTGATTGCGGATACCGACACGCTGCGTAGCCTGCCAGAGCGCGAATTCAATGAGGGGTTCGCCGAGGTCATCAAACACGCCGCGATTCGTGATCCTTCGATGCTCGATGCTCTTGATGACCTTCCTGCTCTCATCGCGCGAAATGTCGCCATCAAAGCCGCCATCGTCGCAGAGGATGAATTCGAAACAAAGGGCCTCCGGGCACTGCTGAACTTTGGACACACCATCGGCCATGGCATCGAGGCGGCGGCGGGCTATGGCGAGTTCCTCCACGGTGAAGCGATCAGCTTGGGGCTTCGGGCGGCTTGCCGACTTTCGGTTGAGAAATCCGGACTTCCCGAACAAGAAGCGGGAAGGGTCTGCGCAGCTCTGGATACTTACAGGCTTCCATCGAAACTCGATGCCTCGATTGAAACCGAAGCGATTGTTTCAGCTTTGAAAAAAGATAAAAAATTCGCAGCTGGCAGCAGTCGCTTCGTCCTGCTCAGGCGATTAGGGGATGCGTTCGTCTCGGATGCCGTCTCGGAGGCGGATATTCGCAGGGCAATCGCAGGGCTTCGCTGAGGCAAAATTTTCCGACAACCCGAAGGCTTGCGCTTTTCTGGCTGGTAATGACAGAGTGCCTCCATGCCTCATTTTCTACGCTTAGCCCTCATTTGCGCTTTCGTGGC